>JBFGCT010000159.1:0-9705 GCA_041581055.1 Ilumatobacteraceae bacterium
GAGCGACTCGTGCCGGTCGTGCCGCTACGACCCCAAGCAGCGCGTCGGGCCGGACGCCTGCCCGTACACCACCCTGTACTGGGACTTCCTCGCCCGCAACGCCGAGTCGCTCGCCGGCAACCACCGGATGGCCCGCCAGCTCGCGGCGATGCGCAGGCTGGGCGACCTCCCGGCCGTCCGCGAGCGGGCGGTCGAGGTCCTCACCCGTCTCGATGCGGGCGACCTGTGAATCACCTTCCCGGATTACGACGGCAACCACGGCACGCTGCGGCCGCCTGATCCCGGCACCGCGCGCCAGGCGTCCAAACCGCGAGCGCGGTACGCTGTTCGGCCGTGCCGGCGTGGTACGCGATCGAACAGGCGGAACCAGAGTTCGCCGGCCGTGTGCGGCGGCTGTTCGACGCCGGTCGACACAAGACCATCGCGACGCTGCGCGCCGACGGCGCGCCCCGCATCTCGGGCATCGAGTGCGAGTTCGAGGACGGCGAGCTGCAGTTCGGTTCGATGACCGGCGCCCGCAAGGGGGCCGATCTCAGACGTGATCCCCGGTTCGCCCTGCACGGCCCGACGTTCCATCCCGAGGAGGGCGAGGAGCGCGACTGGCCCGGCGAGGCCAAGATCGCCGGCCGGGCCGTTCCCGCCGGCGCGGTGACGACCGACGCGGCGAGCGAGCAGCCCGACGGGGAGCTGTTCGTCGCCGACATCACCGAGGTCGTCATCACCGGGCTCAACACGGAGGGCACCAAGCTCGTCGTCGAGTCATGGACGCCGGAGCGAGGGCTGCACAGCGTCGAGCGGCACTAGTGCCGTGACCGTTGATCGGTCGCGCCGCCCTCAGCGGCCCGCGCCGCCAACTGGGTGAGGTGCGGGCCGCAGTACCGCTCGCCCTTCTGCGGGGCGTTGCCGCACGGCTTGCCCTTGCCGGTCGTGGCCCGACACCTGCCGGCCATCGGTGCGGCGCGCGCCGCGCCGAAGTCGTCGACGGCGCCCTCGGCGCCGTCCCGCGCGAGGAGCGCGGTCGCCGGGTATCGACAGGCTCCGTGGTGGTAGGTGGGCTTCTTGTCGACGGTGACGGAGGCGATCGGATCCCCGACTGCGAACCGTTGCCCGCACGTGGCGCACCTGCCGGCGTAGCGGGCCGCCATGGTCGGCTCGTCACCGGCGGCGGCGAAGTCGTCGTCGCCGCCGCTGCCTCGGTTCCGGTTCATCTTGGCCATGGCGTCAGTCTCGCGCCTCGTCGTCCGGGCCGAAGGTCTCGTCGGCCGGCGGGGGCGGCGACGCCTCCCTCCCGGCGAGCAACGCGTGGACGACCCTGGTGACCGGCGTGGCGATCCCGTGGCGAGCGCCGACGCGCAGAACGGCGCCGTAGATCTCGTCGTACTCGGTCGGACGACCCGCCATCGCGTCGTAGTACATCGACGTCCCGTAGTCGGGGAAGACGGTCAGGTCGAACGAGTCGGCGTCGGCCTCGGTGACCTCGGCCCCCTCCGCCCGGCCGACGCGCAGGCACTCTCGATACAGATCCCTGCTGATGCTCCCGACCGGTTCGGTTCCGACGACGTTCATCGTCCGCCGCGTCAGCGCGGTGACCCCGTTCACCATCACGTTGATCCCGAGCTTGCGCCACGACTCGGTGAGGAAGCCCGGGTCGGGCTGCCAGCGGGCGCCGGTCCCCTCGAAGATCGGGGTCACCCGCCTGGTCGTCGCGTCGTCGGGCACGATCAGGACGCCGTGCTGATCGTGTCGGATGTGGCCCGGCTCGAGCAGCTCGGTGCCGCAGTACACGACGCACGGCACGACGACGGCGCCGTTGACGAACGGCGTCAGCCGCTCCACCTCCTCGACGCCGTTCTGCGCGCCGGCGACGATCGTGTCCGGGCC
This sequence comes from Ilumatobacteraceae bacterium, assembly GCA_041581055.1. GTDB lineage: Bacteria > Actinomycetota > Acidimicrobiia > Acidimicrobiales > Ilumatobacteraceae > JBFGCT01. The sequence continues at coordinate 1,882 of JBFGCT010000159.1, forward strand.
ACACAGCGCGCCGAGCCATGCGGCGGCGCCTTCGGTCTGGAACCCCTTGACCGCGACGATGACCAGGTCGACGGGCCCGAGGAGGCCCACGTCGGGAAGCGTTGCCGGGTCGGTCACGCAGATCGCCGGAGCGTCGACCGCGGCCCGGGACGACTCGACGACGTACCGGTCGAACGGCCGCCGCGCGCACGCGACGACCGAGCGGCCGGCCGCGGCCAACTGCGCGGCGAAGAACGTGCCCACTCCCCCGGGCCCGACCACGGCGACGCGCGCCGTCGCCGGGTCGAGGGGGCGCAGGTCGGCAGCGGGCACCCCCGAAACGTATTGGCCGTGACCGTCACCTGCCCATTTCGCCCACGTCCCCGTGACCGCCTACACGGTCGCGGTCATCGTCGACGGTGGCTGCTGCGTCGGAACGAGCGGCGACGGCGACGCGGGTCGGCGTGGGCGTTAGGGCGGGATCGGAGCGCTCGGACGCGCGCTGAGCGCCGCATGGACTCCACGCTCCGTGAACCGGCGCGAAGGAACGCGCCGATGCGGGTACCTTGGCCACGCGGCGGGCGCCGGGCAAGGTGTTGCGTCGCCCTCGCGCCCCGTACTTTCGACGATCAGAACCGAGTGAGCATGAGCCGATTTCCGACCCCGACCGCCGCCGAACCGGCCCCCGCCCGACGTCCGGCGCGGCGCCGGCGGGCGCGAGCCCTGCCCGTCGTCGTCGCGTTCTGCACTTTGCTCGTGGCCTGCGGCAGCGACACGACATCGAGCCCGGCCGCGACCGCGCCTCCAGCGGCCACTGGCGGGGGCGGCGCCGGCTCCGAACGCAACCCGGGCGACTACGCCGAGTACGGCGTGTACGAACGGGTCAACTTCCAACGCGGCACGACCGGGACGACCGTCTCGGGCGGGGTCGTGCGCGGCACGGTCAACGGGTACCTCTTCGGGGCGAGCGCCGGCCAGAGGATGACGGTCGAGATCATCCCCGGCGAACGGGACAACGCCGTGTTCGACCTGTACGACCCATCCGACAAGCTCCTGACCGGCGGGCGGTATGCGCTCGTCGATCCACTCCCCGCGAACGGCGACTACCTCGTCGTCGTGCAGTCCGAGGCCGGCAACGCCAGCTTCGACATGAAGGTCGAGATCACGACGCCCGACCCGGCCGACGCCGGCGCGGCGGCGGAAGCCAGCTCGTGCCCCGCGGGCTACACCGAGTTCGACGGCCAGTACCCCTTGCGCATCTGCCACAAGGGTGAGACCGTGAAGACCCTTCAAGCCCTGCTCGTCGACCTCGGGTACAAGATCGACGTCGACGGCTTCTTCGGCCCGGCCACCCAGGCAGCACTGGTTGCGGAGTTCGGCGAAGGGAACGGCGAGATCACGGCCCCGTCGGACATGGAAGCGCTCTGGGACTGCGACGCCGACTGCTGAGCCTGGGATTCGTCGGTCGGCCTGCGGCGGTGATCGCGGTGTCGACGCCACGTGGCGGATAGTCGCCTAGGGCACCGGTCGGACGCTCTCGTGCCAGTGCTCGACGGTCTGCACGATCCAGAACGCGGCGAAGAGGGTGATCTCGGTGATCTCGAGAGCGAGCACCCCTTGGTCCCAGCTCGTGCCGATGGCGAAGACGACGACTGCGGCGAGCACCATCAGCACGGCGATCGAGGCGTAGAGCCAGAAGGCGACGCCCCTCGCGCGGCGACGGTCCCACGCGTTGCCGCCCACCGCCAGGGCCATGAACGCGAACATCGCGACCGCCGCGTAGCCGTGGGCCTTCGTGTCGAAGTCGTCCCAGAACGCGAACAGCAGCCAGCCGACGACGAGCAACACCAGGGCGATCAGCAGGCCGAGCCGCGTGCCCCGCTCGCCGACGCGGGCGACCGCGCTGACGCTGCGGTTGGCGATCATGGCGATCACGGCGGCGGCCGCCAGACCGGCAAAGCCGGCGATCAACAGCGCGGTGACGTTGTTGTCGATGTTGGCGACGACCCACTCCGCGAGCGAGCCGTCCGGGTTGACCGGCAGCGGCTCGGGCGGTAGCGACCAGCACGTCCCGACACCCGATGTCGGCACGAACGCGACGACCGGCGCGAACCCTCCGGCGACGTTGAGGCTGGCGTCCTCCCACGTCGTGCTGCCCTTGATGACGATCAGGCACAACCCGATGGCCATCAGCCCGCCGACGAAGACCGCGCGCACCGGCGTGTAGTAGTACGCGCTGACCGAGGTCTGCCAACAGCCGGCCTTGGACCGCTCGATCGCGACCGACACGGCGAGCAGGAACGCGACGCCGACGATGCCGATCCGCAGGTACCGGTAGGTCTTGACCGCCGCCCTGTCCGACAACATCTGAGATCTGCCCTCCGGTCGACCGCGGTCGACATCTCGAACGTAGCAGCCGACGACCGCGAGGATCTCCGATCACGCCGTCAGCCGACGCGCGCCGGCGGCGGCTCCACCGCGGCGAGGCCGAGGCGGTTGCACAGCGCGATCAACGTGTCGCGCGAGCGCCGGTTGGTCCAGGCCTGGATGGCGTGGCGGACGCCGAACCCGGCGAGCACCACGAACACGTTGGCGGCGACGAACGAGATGCGCACGCCACGGCCGTCTTCGGTCTTCGCCGCGCGGCCGGTCGCCACCCAATGTCGCAGCAGGAGGTCGCGCCGCTCGATCATCGGCGCCCACTCCCGGCCCGGGGCGGGCCACCCGCGGTGGGTCGGGAGATGTTCGAGGGAGACCGGGAGCGCCGCCCAAAGATCGTCGAACGACCTGATCCTCGCCTTGGTGACCAGGACGGCGCTCGGCGGTACGGCGAGGTGGGCGATGCCGACCTTGCTGACGCTGAGCTTGGACCCACCCTCGACGTCGGCGCTCAGCTCGATGTTCCACTTCCGCCCGAGCGACTCGAAGGTGACCCAGGCGCCGAGGTCGCCGTTCCACCAGATCGCCGCCGGGTGGGCGGGCTTGTCAGGCCATGTCTTCACCATCATCACCCCGAACCATCGGAACCCACGCCGCCCCGCCTGTTCGTGGATCGTGGTCACGAGGGCGCGGTGACCGTCGGAAAACAGCGAATGGTCGCCCGCCGTCGGCTCGATCTCGTTGGCGAGCGGCCGGCGGAGCGCGACGACGGCGGCCGCCTGCAGGACCACGTTCACCGTGACGACGATGAGCCAGAACGTCATGACTGGACATCGGCCGCCCGCCGTGCGGAGTTGAGCCCTCGGCCGTCAGCGCGGCGCCGACGAGCTGGTCATCGTTCGACGTCGCGGACGATCGGCACGGCGCCGACGACCGCCGCGACGACCGCGATCGCGGCGACCGGCAGCCCGAGCACGAGCACCCGGCCGCCGAGCGGTTCCAGCTGGGCCAGCGCGCCGACGCACCCCACGGCGAACGTCGCGCCGACGGCGACCGTGGCCAGCGCGCGGGCGTCGGCGCGCGTCGAATCCACGGTCGCCGCCGTCACCAGCCGCCGGGCGACGGCCACAGCCTCGGCGCACAACAGCGTCGAGACCGCGACCACCGCGGCGACGACCGCCGGGTCGATGGTCGCGTCGTCGGGCAGGAGCGCGGCCGCTCCGAGCGCCGAGGCCACCGGCAGGTGAAGCGTGTTGCGGAACCGGCACGCGCCAAGCGCCCCGACGATCGTCACCCCCGCGGCGATCCAGCGGAACCAGATCGACGTGCCGCCGGCGAGGATCGGCGTCACGGCGGCCACGGCGGCGAAGAGGAGTGCCACCGCCGTCCACCGCCGCTGCTGTCTCAGCGTGAGCGGTTCGAGCTGGATCCGCCTCATGCCGACCGGCCCCGGTGGCCCCGGAATCGATGGAGCAGCAACACGACCCTCGCGATGTCCTGCCCGGAGCGCCATTCGACCACCGGCACGCCCCGACGCCGGAGATCGGCGACGCGCTCGGCGAACATCAACGAGGCGAGCCGCGTGACCTCGGACCGCACGCCGGGATCGGCCTCGGCGGTGAGCTCGCTGATGTCGAGGGCGACCACGGCGACGCTGCGGCCCGACCGGCGCAGGCCGATCAACCGCTTGACGGTGCGCGCCCGTTCGAGCGGGCTGATGGCGACGACGAGCGCGGCGGGCGGCACGTCGAGCGGGGTGCCCGCCGCGCCGAGACGGGCCCGGCTCAGCGGCGAGAACGCGTCGATCACCGCTTCGAGCACGGCGTAGCGAGCCCGGCGGCCGGTCGTCGGCGGGAGCCACGTCGTGCGGATGCCCTCCGCCGCGACGCCGACCCTGTCGTTCGCCGCGAGGTGGGCGCGGGCGACCTCCCACGCCGCGCGCCCGGTGCGCAGGGCCAGGTCGAGGCCGACCTCGCTCTGGCCGGAGAGCCCGTCGGGCAACGTGTCGAGCACGATCACGACGTCGCCGGAACGCTCGGGGTGCCGGCGGTTCACCTGGAGCTGACCCCGGCGCAACGTCGCCCGCCAGTTGAGGTCGCGCACGCGGTCACCGGGATGGTGGTCGCGGATCTCGGCGAAGTCGTAGCCGTCGCCGAGCCGGCGGGTCGCGAGGTGGGCGCCGGCGGTGGCGTGGGCCTTGGCCGGCGGTAGGAGGCGGTCGAGGTGGCGGGCGCTCGGGAGCACGGTCATCTCCGGGAGCGTGAGCGCCTGGGCCTGCCGCTCGAGCAGCGAACCGTGATCGATCAGGCGCACCTCGACGACACCGAGGCGGTGGCGCCCCCACCGCTCCGCCTCGATCGCGAGCGGGACGCCGAACGGGCGCCGAACACCGACCGGCACGTGCCACGCCCACGGCTGTCCGTCCGGTGGGCGCAGTCCGCTCGCCGCGAGATCGACCCGCAGCTCGACGGTGTAGCCCGCGGGAGCGTCGACGTCGATCCGCCCGTTGACGGCATCGCCCTCGATGCAGCGCCGCGAGTCGAGGGAACAGCGAACTCGGACTGTCGCCGGGTCTCGACGACCGAGGCCGAGCGCGATGCCGACGAAGCAGGGTGCGGCGATGACCGCCATCCGCAGCTCGCCGCTGATCACCGCGAGCACGGTCGCGCCGATGGCGACGGACAGGTAGATCGTGAGCCGCTCGTCCCGGTGTGGCCGCAGCTCCTGCGTCGCCGAGACGTCGCTCACTGCGGCGGGGCGTCCTGCCACGACGGCGCGGCCACCGAGTCGACCAGCTCGCGCATCACCGACGCGGCGCGCGTGCCGCGGGCCCACGCCTCGTCGGACAGGACGACCCGATGGGAGAACGCGGCGAGCGCGACCGCCCGCACATCGTCGGGCGTGACGAAGTCGCGACCGGCGACCACGGCGTGAGCTCGGGCGAGCTTCACGCACGACAGGCTGCCGCGGGGGCTGACGCCCAGGGTCAGGTCGCGGTGACGACGGCTGCGATCGGCGATCGTGACGACGTACGAGACGATGATCGGATCGACGTGAACGGCCTCGATGACACGGCGCATGGCGAGGACGTCAGCCGGCGCCGCCACCTGCTGCAGCGTCGGCTGTTCGGTCCCCCGGTCGATCCGCCGGTTGATCAGCTCGACCTCGTCGGCGACCGCCGGATAGCCCAAGCTCGTGCGGATCAGGAAGCGGTCGAGCTGCGCCTCGGGCAGCGGATAGGTGCCCTCGGACTCGACGGGGTTCTGCGTCGCGATCACGAAGAACGGCTCGGGCAGGCGGTGGGTCGCGCCGTCGATCGTGATCTGCGACTCCTGCATCGCCTCGAGCAGCGCCGACTGGGTCTTCGCCGGCGCCCGGTTGATCTCGTCGGCCAACACGAGCTCGGCGAAGAGCGGACCGGGCTGGAACGCCGGGCGCTGCGCGGCGAGGTCGATCACCGTGCCGCCCGTGATGTCGCTCGGCAGCAGGTCGGGCGTGAACTGGATCCGCGAGAAGTCGAGGCCGACCGTCGTCGCGATCGACCGGGCGGTCAGCGTCTTGGCGACGCCGGGGACGTCGTCGAGCAGGACATGGCCCCCGGCGAGCAAGGCCGCGACGACGAGCTCGAGTGACGATCGCTTGCCGACCACCGCTCGTTCGAGCTCGTCGAGGACGCCGCCGACCAGGCGCGCCGCGTCCGTCGTGGTCATGCTCGGCGCGTCGGTCACAGACGCTCCAGCTCGCTGAGCAGCGAGTCGAGCTCGCCCACGCCGATCCGCTCGGCGTCCTCCGACCCGGCGACGATCGCGGCGAGCGTCGGCGAGAAGTACTCGTGCAGCTCGTCGGGAGCGATCGAGGTCGACGAGGAGGGGTGGTGATGGTCGAGGACGCGGCCGACGGCGATCGCGGTGATGCGGCTCCTCGTCCTGGCGGACACGAAGCCGCCGGCGCGGTCGACCTCGTCGGCGAGCTCGACGATGACGGCGGGCGCGATCGAACGCTCCGGCGCGCCGTCGAGCGGGGCGAACGGCCGGGCGCGAGCCACCTCCCACGACGCGATCACCGGCTGGACGAGCACGATCAGCACCGTGATCGTGATGATCGCCACGAGCGCGTGCGCCGATCGGATCGCCGTCCGTGGCGCGATGAGCCCCACCGCCAGCATGCCGAGCGAGGCTCCGATCACGGCCTGCCTCATCGGCCCGGTCCGGCCGCCGTCGCCGCCCGCCCCCGCAGCGTGTCGACGGACGCGACGAGCGCGTGCTGGGCCGCGTCGCGATCGGCGGTCGTCATCGGTCGGATCCCGAAGCGGGCCTGCCCGAACAGATCGACGAGCGCGCCGATCGGACCGTCCGGCAGTTGCGCCTCGGCCAGGCAGCGACCGACGTGCTCCATCGGTCCCTCCCACGCGTGCCGGCCGAGCCCGACCCGCTCGAGTTCGTCGAGCAGCGTCGCGTACGCGGCGAGGATCGAATCGCGGGGCGTGTTCGACGCCCGCAGCGCGCCGAGCGAGCGGTCGAGCGCGTCGGCGACCGATTTGACGTCGGCGTCCTCCTCACCGTCGAAGATGTCGCGTCCCTCGAGGAACAGCACGCCGGAATCGACCGGAACGCGGTCGACCTGCCGGCTGAAGAACCACAGCGCCCACAGCAACAAGCCGAGCCCGACGATCAGGACGATGGTGACCTCGGCGCCGCTGATGTCGTCGAGGTTGTTCTGGCTCCGTTGCGGAACGAACACGGGGTCGCCCGCGGCGCGCACCGCCACGTCGGCGTCGCCGCCCCCTGGCTCGGTGGCCTCGACGAGCACGTTTTCGGCCGGTCCCTCCCCGACGCTCCCCGCCCCGACCAGCGCGCCGAGGCAGCCCGCCATGATCACCGCGACGAGAGCCACGTCCCGGACGCGGACCCCGAGCGGGAGGCGGCCCCGACACGCCCAGGCGGCGAGGCCGCCGCCGACCGCGCCGACGAGCGCTCCGACGAGCGCCGCGGGGATCGCCTCGCCGGCCCCGGCCGTCGTGCCCGTCCCGTCGATGATCGATCCGCTGCCGCCGGCGAGGCCGATCCCGATCCCGATGGCGACGATGACCCAGACCGCCCGGCGCACCAGCCTGCCCTCGACGACGGCGGCATCGGCAACGGCGTCATCGGCTGAGGCCATCGCGCGAACCGTAGCCGAATCGGGCGGGCGCGGCGCCTGCCGGGCCAGCGGGGACGATTGCGGTCAGGGCACTAGTGCCGTGACCGTGAACGTTCGGGGTGTCGACGTCGAGTCGAGTTCGTCGGTCGCAAGGCGCGGCGACGACTGCGCAGCCTTGCCCTGCGGTGAGGAGCGGAAACGCAGCGTGCGGCGAACTCGGCCGGCGGAACACCGCAAACGTTTGCGGTCAGGGCACTAGATGATTGGTTCCAAGGGGTTGGGGCTCGGTCAGCGGCTTGCCGACCGGCCCCAAGGGATTCTCCGCCC
>JBFGCT010000160.1:0-9697 GCA_041581055.1 Ilumatobacteraceae bacterium
CCCACCCGCCAATTCGAGCAGGTCGGAGGCGGGGTTGGCGACGACCGCGACGCACTCGCCCCGGTCGACCCCATCCTGGTCGACCACCCGGCGGCCGATCAGCTCGTGGACCCACAGCGCGTCCGGGTCGTCGATCGGCTCGGCGTAGAGCGTCACGTTGGTGAACGCCTCGGCCGCGGTGCGGTCGCCGATCCCCTCGAAGGTGACGACGCGGCGACCGTTGGAGGCGCGCCGGCTGGCGAGGACCGAGAGGCTGCCTTCGTCGGTGTAGAGGACCGAGCCGGGGAGGAGGCGGTCGTCGCGGTCGGAGACCAGTTGGACGAACACGTCGCCACGCAGACCGTGCGGGCGGCGGATGTGGCCGACCTCGAGCAGCTTCTCGGGCCGGTCGTCGGCGGTGGCGTCCATGGGGGCCGTTCGGCGCCCGGCGACGTCAGTCGTCGAGGAACTCGATGTCGATCTCGACATCGTCCTTGCTCGCGGCCGCCCGCGTGACGACCCGGATGCTCGCCGCGGTGCGGCCGCGCCGGCCGATCACCCGGCCGAGGTCGCCGGGGCCGACACGGACGTTGAGCGCCGGCCGATGGCCGGACTCGTCGACGTCGACGGTGACCGCGTCGGGATCGTCGACGATCGATTTCACGATGTGGGCGAGGACCGCAACCGCGGTGGGGGCCACGACCTCGTTGTCGGTGTCGGTCATCTCGCGGCCTTGGCGGCTTCGAACTGCTCGATCGCGCCGGAGATCACGAGCAGCTTGCGCACCCGCTCGGTCGGCTGGGCGCCCTCGCCCAACCACTTCACGATCTTGTCGTTGTCGACGTTGATCAGCGAGGGATCCTGCAGCGGGTTGTACTGCCCGAGGATCTCGATGAACCGCCCGTCGCGCGGCGAGCGCGAGTCGGCCGCCACGATGCGGTACTGGGGTTGCTTGGTCTTGCCAACACGTGTGAGTCGCAGCTTCACTGCCATCTGAAATCGTCACTCCTGGTTGCGATCGAGAACGCCCGAAGGCTATCGCCCCCCTTCACCGTCCCCTCCGGGCAACCCGAACTGCGACCGCGTGCGGGCAGCGCGTCGCGGCGGCGACAGCCGGCACCCGGTGGGAACCGAGCGCCGACCGCCGCCGGCCGCCGTCAGATCAGCGGGTGAACTCCTGGGTCTGGGGGTTCAGATGGCCGAGCTTGACCGCCTTGGCGGTCTCCTTGCCGCTGAACCGGAAGACGTTGAGCCCCTCGGTGATGTTGGTCTCGTAGATGAACCCGTTGTACCAGTACGACGACCAGACACCGCCGATCTCACAGCCGGTCCCGCCGCAGAACGGCCCGCCCGGCGGCGGGATGGCCGGCGGGTCGGAGTAGGCGAGCTCGACCGCGTTCGTCGGGTCGGTGAAGTCGACCACGCTGGTGCCCGACTGGTAGCTGCCATGGACGAGGATGTCCTGGTCGCTGTTCATCGGGATGATGTTCAGGTTGTGCAGCGTGCAGTTCTCGATGTTCAACTGCGGCCGCGGCAGCACCCACGTGCCGAGCAGCGCGCCGGTCGCGGTGTCGTAGAAGAAGTACGACTTGTCGGCCGCGGGGTTGCCGGCCTGGCAGTTGGCCTGGATGCCACCGCCCGGCTCGTGACCGAACACGAGCACGTCGCCGTCGTTGCTGAAGGCCGCGCTGTGACCGATCCCGACGCCGGGGACGGCGACCGACAGCAGCTGATCCGGGTTGATCAGGCTTCCCGTGCCGGTCAAAGTCCACAGCGTCCAGCCGTTGCCGCCCGCACACGCCGCCATGTTCTCGCTCCCGAGGATCACCCCGGTGTCGTGACAGTTACGTCCGGCCGGTTCGGTGCGCACGTACGCCGCCCCTCCCGGGGCGCCGAACGGCACGGTGACGACATCGACGCCGTCGCACTGGCTTCCGGAGTTGTAGACGACGAGCTGGCTGTTGGTGTGGTCGGGAACACCGGTCGCCGTGTGCGAACCACACCGGCCGGGGATCGCGCCGTTGCTCAGGTCGACCGCGGCGACGAGCACCGGATCGGCGAGGTTGGTGATGTCGAAGACGTGGAGGCCCTCGAACCCAAGGGGAACCGGTGCGCCGTCACATGTGGCGCCGGCCCCCGCGGGAGAGTTCCACGATCGCACGACGATGTTGTCCCACACGATCACGTCGCCCTGGTTGCCGGTACAGGAGGTGAACGACACCTGCTTTGGATTGCCCGGCGCCGACACGTCGCGGATGTTGAACCCGAGCCACGATCCCTGCACGGCGATCTTGCCCCAGAAGGCGATGTCGGTGTGGATGTTGCCCCCACCGGCGCCGGTGAGCAGGCTGGCCGGTTCGACCAGGTGCCCCATCGAGTGCAGGTTCTTGGTGGCCGGGTCGGTGTCGTGGCCGGCCGTTGCGACCGCCGTCGGCACGACCATCGCTGCGATCGCGGCCGAAGCCGCGAGCAATCGGATTGTTCGACGTTTCATCATCGTCCCCTCGGTTCGCCCGCTGTTGGTTTGGTTCGGTCAACCGTAGGCGCGAACGCCGGGCGATGCGAGTGGAACATGTGTCATCTCGGCCGCCGGGCGGCGACGATCGGCGGCGCTAGCGCGGGAGGCCCGGCGGCATGCCGGGGATCCCCGACAGGTCCATCGTCGCGGGATCGAAGTCGCCGAGGCCGGGCGGCAACCCGCGCCCCTTCTTCCCCTTCTTCTTCCCGCCGCCGAGCACGCCCATCTTCTTCATCATCTTCTGCATCTCGCCGAACTGCTTGACCAGCCGGTTGACGTCGCCGACCTGCGTCCCCGATCCGGCGGCGATGCGCGCCCGCCGGCTGCCGTTGATGATCGCCGGCTGCACCCGCTCCTCGAGCGTCATCGAGCGGATGATCGCCTCGACCGGCTTGAGGTCGTCGTCGTCGATCTTGGCCCCTTTGAGCTCCTTGGGCATGCCGGGCATCATCCCCATCAGGCTGCCCAGCGAACCCATCTTCTTGATCTGCTGCATCTGCTCGAGGAAGTCGTCGAGGGTGAACTGGCCCTCCATCAGCTTGGCCGCGGCATGCTCGGCCTGCTCGCTCTCGAACGCCTGCTCGGCCTGCTCGATCAGGGTGAGCACGTCGCCCATGCCGAGGATCCGGCCGGCCATGCGATCGGGGTGGAACTGCTCGAACTCGTGAAGCTTCTCGCCGGTCGAGGCGAAGGCGATCGGCCGGCCGATCACCTCCTTGACCGACAGGGCCGCGCCGCCGCGGGCGTCGCCGTCGAGCTTGGACATGATCACGCCGTCGATGCGCAGGGTCTCGTGGAACGCCTCGGCCGTCTGCACGGCGTCCTGGCCGGTCATCGCGTCGATGACGAGGAAGGTGTAGTGCGGGTCGACGGCGCCGGAGATCAGGCGGACCTGCTCCATCATCTGGGCGTCGATCGCCAGGCGGCCGGCGGTGTCGACGATCAGGACGTCGCGTCCGAGCCGCTTGGCCTCCTCGAGGCCGTCGGCGGCGGTGAGCACCGGGTCCTCCGGGTCGGAGAACACCGGCACGTCGATCTGCTGGCCGAGCGTCCGCAGCTGCTCGACCGCGGCCGGGCGCTGGAGGTCGGCCCCGACGAGCAGCGGCTGGCGGCCCTGCGCCTTGAACCAGGCGGCGAGCTTGGCCGAGGCGGTCGTCTTGCCGGAGCCCTGGAGGCCGGCCATCAGCACGACCGTCGGCGGCTTGGAGGCGTACGTGATCGCCAGCGTCTCGCCGCCGAGGGCGCGTGTCAGCTCGTCGTTGACCGCCTTGACGACCTGCTGGCCGGGGTCGAGGGCCTGCGAGCGGGTCGCCCCGATGGCGTGCTCGCGGATGCGGTTGCAGACCGACCGTACGACGGTGACGTTGACGTCGGCGTCGAGGAGCGCCGTGCGGATCTCCTTCATCACCTCGTCGACGTCGGCTTCGGTGAGGCGCCCCTTGCCGCGGATCTTCTTGACGATCCCCTCGAGGCGGTTGGACAGGTTGTCGAACATGCAGCGTCGAGGTTACCGGCGACCACCCATCGTGCTGCGGGTGCGGAACCCGGTCGGGTCAGCTGTGGGCTTCGGCGATCACGTCGGCGATGAACTGCTGCGAGTGGGCGATGTCGACGCGGTAGTAGAACCCCATCGCGGCGCACGGGCTGTCGCCCCACGACGTGACCCCGACGACCACCTCGCTCCCGGCCGGCCCGCGCAGGATCGGCCCGCCCGAATCGCCGTAGCACGTGCCCTCGTCGCCCCTCGCCTGGTTCTGCGACACCCGCAGCCACGCGTCGAGCAAGCCTTGGAAACGGCTCGAGGCGAACTGCCGCCGGTCGAGGTACTCGATGTCCCAGGGTGGCGGATCGCCGTCGAAGCTGGCGCCATAGCCGACGACGGTGAACGCCTCCCGGTTGGCGCCGTCGCGACGGCCCGGCTGACGGAGGTCATCGAGCTCACCGGGGCCGGCGTAATCCATCGGCGCGATGCCCGTGACCGCGTCCTCCAGGATGATCGCCGCGATGTCGTGGGGGTCCGACGTCGGGCCCCAGTTGTAGAGCGGGCTGTTGACGACGCGCACGATGTCGAGGCATGTGTCGCAGCGTGTCTTCGACGCGGGAGGATTGAAGTCCGACGGGTCGGCGTCGAAGCTGACCCAGATGTGCGGCCCACCGATCGGGTAGCCGTCGGCGTCGGTGATGCCGTCGGCGACCAGCCCCTCGGCGCAGTGGCCGGCGGTGAGGAAGACCTTGGGATCGATCAGCGTGCCGCTGCAGTAGATGCCGAGGCCGAACTGGGGGGCGCCGATCACCCGCCAGTCGATCATGATCGCGCCGACGGCGGGGTACTTCCCGGTCGTGTCGAACTCGCCCCATGTGATCGCCGAGGCGTTGGGGGCGCCGGCGAGCACCACCGCCGACACGATCACCGCACTGAACAGACGCTGGACTCGCTTCGACATCAGGGGTATCTCCTTCGATCGGTGACGCACCTGCCCGCTCCGCGAATTGTAAAACGTTCAGATCCGTTTGCGTCGCGATTGTGAGCCGCATGTCGACCGAAATCGCGACGCAAACGGGGGGTGAGCCGGGGGTCGGCCGGGGGGTGTGATGTCAGTGCTCGAACAGGGCGGAGACGAACTCGTCGGGGTCGAACCCGACCAGGTCGTCGATCGTCTCGCCGATGCCGACCAGCTTGATCGGGATGCCGAGCTCGGTTTCGACGGCGAACACGATCCCGCCCTTGGCCGAACCGTCGAGCTTGGTCAGCACGACGCCGGTGACGTCGGTTGCCTCCCGGAACTCGCGGGCTTGGCTCAGGCCGTTCTGGCCGGTCGTCGCGTCGATGACGAGCAGCGTCTCGGTCACGTCGCCGGCGCCCTTCTCCGCCACCCGGCGGACCTTGCGCAGCTCCTCCATCAGGTTGGACTTGGTGTGCAGGCGGCCGGCGGTGTCGGCCATCACCAGGTCGATGTCGCGCGCCGCGGCCCGCTCGACCCCGTCGAAGATGACCGAGCTCGGATCCCCGCCCTCGGCGCCGCTGACGATCTCGACCCCGGACCGCTCGGCCCACGTGGCGAGCTGCTCGACCGCCGCGGCGCGGAAGGTGTCACCGGCGGCGAGGAGCACCGATCGGCCGTCCTTCACCTGCTGGTTGGCGAGCTTGCCGATGGTGGTGGTCTTGCCGACGCCGTTGACGCCGACGAACATCCACACGTTCGGGTTCCCGGCATCGCGGGCCTCGAAGTGCAGCGTGCGATCGGCGCCCGCGAGGCGGGTGGCCATCTCGGCCTGGAGCGCGTCGAGCAGCGCGTCAGGCTCGGTGATCTCCTTGTCCTTGACCCGCTGGCGCAGACCTTCGAGCAGCTCCTCGGTGATGCGGACGCCGACGTCGGCGCGCAGCAGGGCCTCCTCCAGCTCCTCGAAGCTCTCCTCGGTGATGCCGGTCCGCCCGAGCACCCCGGCGATCGCCCCGGCAAACGTCGAGCGGGCCTTCCCCAGCCGGTCGCGCAGCGACGCCGGCGCGACGACCTCCGGCTCGACCGCGACGTCGGGCCGCTCCTCGACCAGCGTTCCGCCGGGGGAGTCCGGGGGCGGCACAGGTGGCCGCTCCGGTCGCGGAGTCGGCGCTCGCCCGGCCGCCTCGCGGCGCCGGTTGACGAGGATGACCCCGATGCCGAAGGCGACGACGAGCACCGCCAAGATCAGGAAGATCACTTCGAAACCCATGACCGCCGAACGCTATCGCCGCCTCCCCCACCCCTCTCCAGCGTGCGCCGCAACCCACCGGCCAGAGAAGCGGGGTTTGGCGCGCGATGAGGAGCTGCGGGTGGCGCCGGGGGCCGCCCGAGCAACGGCCGGCGGCCGTACGCCACAGGCGGTTGCCGGTGACAGGCCCCGCAGCTCTGGCCGCCCGGCGCGGCTCAGTCCTGCATCACAGGAACGGAACGATCCGACACGACATCGGAGCGAACCCGCTCGGTCACGACCTTCGACGACCCACCGGGCTGCATGCTGACACCGAGCAAGCTGTCCCCCGCCTCCATCGTCCGCTTCTGGTGCGACACGATGAGCAGCTGGGCGTCCTTGCGGAACTCGTCGACCAGCCCGAGGAACCGGTGCAGGTTGATGTCGTCCAGCGCCGCCTCGACCTCGTCCATCACGTAGAACGGCGACGGCCGCGAGCGGAACACGGCGAACAGGTAGGCGAGCGCGGTCAGGCTGCGCTCGCCTCCGGACAGCAACGACAGCTTCTTGACGTTCTTGCCGCTCGGCTTGGCCTCGATCTCGATGCCGGTGCGGAGGAGGTCGTCGGGCGCGGTGAGCCGGAGCTTGCCGACGCCGCCGGGGAAGAGCAGCCCGAACAGCTCGGTGAAGTTGGCGCTCACGTCGGCATACGCGGCGGCGAAGACGCTCTGGATCTCGGCGTCGACCGCGGCGATCACCCGCGACAGCTCGCGGCGGGTCGTGCGCACGTCTTCGAGCTGCTCCTCGAGGAACCGATGGCGGGTCTGCAGCTCGTTGAACTCCTCGAGCGCCAGCGGGTTGATCGGGCCGAGCAGCCGCAGCTCGCGCTCCAGCTCGCGCACCCGCCCGGCGGGGGTCGCCCCGTCGGGCAGCTCCGGCAGCTCGGCGGCCTCCGCGGCCGATGGCTCGATGTCGAGCTCCCGGCGGAGGGTCTCGATCGCCGTCTCCAGGCGCAGCTTGGCCTCCGCCTCGTCGAGCTCGGCCTTGCGCGAGCGCTCGCGGGTGACGTCGAGCGCCTGCTCCCGATCGGTGCGCTCGCGGCGCAGGCGGTCGAGCTCGGTGGTCATCGCCCGGACCTCGTCGCTCTGCCGGCGACGTTGCTCGGCGAGGTCGGCGTGGTGCGCGTCGACCAGCCGCCGGTGCCCGTCGACCAGCGCGGCCAGACGGTCGATCGCGACGATCGACCGCTCGATCCGGACCCGCTCGCCCTCGGCGGCCGCCCGTGCCTCGGTGTCGGCGTCGAGCCGTCGCTCGGTCTCGGCGATCCGTCGCTCGAGCAGTTGCCGACGTTCGTGGAGGCCGGCGTTGCGAACCTCGAGATCCTGGCGGCGCGCGGCCAGCTCGGCGGCGCGGGCGTCGAGCCGCGCGCGGAGGGCGGCCCGGGCCATCACCTGGTCGGTCTCGGCCTGCTCATCGGTTTCGAGCGCCGGCAGCAGCGCGTCGAGCTCGGCGATGCGCTCCTGGATCCGCTGGTAGTTCTGGCGGGCGTCGTCGATCGAGCGGCCGAGCGTCTCCAGCTCGGCGTCGATCTCGCGGCGTTCGCCCTGCGCCCGCCCGAGGCCCTCGGAGGCGGCGGTGAACAGCGCGTCGTTGGCGTCGAGCTCGCGTGTCAGGTCGTGCTCGCGCTGGCGGGCGGCGGCCAGCGCCGCCTCGGCGGATTCGAGCGCGTCGTACGCCGCGATCAGGGTGGTGGCCGCGGCGGCGTGGCGCTCGTTGGCGTCGTCGAGCGCGGCAGCGGTGGCCCCGCTCCCCCCGGCGCCGATCCGCCATCCGCCGAGCCCGAAGCGGTCGCCGCCGGCGGTGACGACCACGGCGTCGGGATGGGCGAGCGCGGCGTCGACGGCGGCGGCGACATCGTCGACGTGCACCGCGTTGCCGAGCAGCGCGTCGAGCAGCGCGTCGACCTGTCGGCGCTTCGAGCGGGCATGCCCGCGCACCGGGGTGCCGACGCTCGGCGGGGCTGGACGGGTGTGGCGGGCCCCGAGTGCGAGCACCGCGCCGCCGGTGTCGGACGACTTCAGGGCGTCGAGGGCGCGCCGGGCGGCGGCGGGGTCGCCGACGACGACGGCCGTGAGCGATTCGCCGAGCGCCGCCTCGACCGCCGGCTGCCAGCCCTCGTCGATCTCGATCAGGTCGAGCAGCGTTCCGAGGACGCCGTCGACGCCGTCGAGTCGCTCGGCGCCGGCCCGGGCGCGAGCCGAGTCGAGCGCGAGCTGAAGCGCCTCGACCCGCGCCGCCCAGCCGGAGGCTTCCTCGGCCGCGTCGTTGCGCTCGGCGCGCAGCCGGTCGGTCTCGGCGATGGCGGCCGCGAGCGCCCGCTCGGCCTCGGCCACCAGCGGAACCAGCGGCGCCTCGATCGCCTCGGCCCGGTCGCAATCGCCGCGCAGCCGCAGGGTTTCGGCCTCGACGTGCTCGCGGCGGTCGGCCAGCGAGGCGCGCCGTTGCTCGGCTCGCCGGATGTCGGCCTCGGAGCGTTCGAGCGCGGCGCGCACCGACCGCAGCTCGCCGCGCACCTCGGCCGCCGCCTTGGCCGCGCTGCTCGACGTGGTGTCGTCGGTGACGGCCACCCGGGCCTCCGCGAATTCGGACTCGTCGGCCTCGAGCGCCTCGGCCTCGGGCGCGATCGACTCGAGTTCGGCGACGACCTCGACCAACTCGGTGCGGAACCGGGCAGCGTCGGCCTCGAGGGAGGCCACGACATCGGCATCGAGCAGGTGGCCGCGGTCGCGCTCGAGGGACCGCCGGCGCTCGGCGAGCAGGGCGCCCAGGCCGCGGGCGCGCTCGCGGAGCTGCTCCACGCGGGCCAGCCGGTCGCCGAGGTCGCTCTCGCCGCGGGCGGAAAGCTGGGCCTCGATCGCCATCACCGACGTGTCGAGCGTGGCCAGCGCCCGCTTCAGCTCGGTCTCGCCGGCCGCGTTCTCCAGCTTGGTCGCCGCCAGGGATTCGAGCTTGACCCGCAGGCCGGCGATCTCGCGGCCGGCGACGAAGGTCTTGAGCGCGCCGAGCTCCTCGACGAGGGTGCCGTGGCGTTCGGCCGCCTTGGCCTGCCGTTCGAGGGGTCGGAGCTGGCGGCGGACCTCGCGCAGCAGGTCTTGCACGCGGAGCAGGTTCGCCTCGGTCGCGTCGAGGCGGCGCTCGGCCTTCTCCCGCCGCTTGCGGAACTTCAGCACGCCGGCGGCTTCCTCGATGATCGCCCGCCGGTCCTCGGGGCGGGCGTTGAGCACGCCGTCGATCTGGCCCTGGCTGACGATCACGTGCTGCTGGCGGCCGACGCCGGCGTCGGACAGCAGCTCTTGCACGTCGAGCAGGCGGCACGGCACGCCGTTGACGGCGTACTCGGACTCGCCCGTGCGGAACAGGATGCGGGTGACGGTGACCTCGCTGAGCTCGACGCCGAGCGTGCCGTCCGCGTTGTCGATCGTGATCGACACCTCGGCGCGGCCGAGCGCCGGGCGCACGGCGGTGCCGGCG
>JBFGCT010000161.1:0-9637 GCA_041581055.1 Ilumatobacteraceae bacterium
CGACGCGGGCGGCGGCGGGGGCGCGGGTGCGGGTGGCGACGACGCGGGCGGCGGCGGGGGCGATGAGCCCGCGGTCGGGGGCGGCGACGCGGGCGGGGGCGGGGGCGGCATCGCCGAGGCGGGCCCGCTGGGCGCCGCGAAGTCGTTGCTCATCGGCTCGATTCTCGCACGCCGCCGCCCGCGGTCACGGTACATCGAGGCCGACCGGCCCGGCCCAATCCCGATCGGCGGGGCTACAACGGCACGTTGCCGTGCTTTCGTCGCGGCAGCTCCTCGCGCTTGGTCGCCAGCATCCTGAACCCGGCGATCAGCTTCTGACGGGTCTCGGCCGGGTCGATCACGTCGTCGACGTACCCGCGCTCGGCCGCCGTGTACGGGTTGGCGTACCGCGCGGTGTACTCGGCGACCAGCTCGGCGCGCCGGGCGGTCGGGTCGGCGGCCTGCTGCAGCTCCCGCCGGTAGACGATCTCCACGGCGCCTTGCGGACCCATCACGGCGAGCTCGGCGGTCGGCCAGGCGAAGGACAGGTCGGCGCCGATCGACTTGGAGTCCATCACGACGTACGCCCCGCCGTACGCCTTGCGGGTGATGACCTGGATGCGCGGCACGGTCGCCTCGCAGTACGCGTAGAGGAGCTTCGCCCCGTGCCGGATGATGCCGCCGTACTCCTGGTCGACACCGGGGAGGAAGCCGGGCACGTCGACGAACGTGACGAGCGGGATGTTGAACGCGTCGCACGTCCGCACGAACCGCGCCGCCTTCTCCGACGACTCGATGTCGAGCACGCCGGCGAGCATCTTCGGCTGGTTGCCGACGATGCCCACCGCTCGCCCGTCGATGCGCGCGAACCCGCACACGATCGACCGCGCCCAGTGCGCGAAGTACTCGAAGAACTCGCCGCCGTCGACGACGTGGCCGATCACCTCGGTCATGTCGTAGGGCTGGTTCGAGCTGGCCGGGAGGATGTCGCGCAGCTCGGTGCACAGCCGGTCGGGGTCGTCGCCGAGATCCTCGACCGGCGGCTCTTCCAGGTTGTTGGCCGGCAGGAACGAGAGCAGGAACCGCACGTCGTCGAGGCAGGCCTTCTCGTCGGAGGAGACGAACGTCGCCACGCCCGACTTGGACGCGTGGCTCATGGCGCCGCCGAGCTCTTCGAGCGTGACGTCCTCGCCGGTCACCGTCTTGACGACATCGGGACCGGTGATGAACATGTGGCTCGACTCGCGCACCATGAAGATGAAGTCGGTCATCGCCGGGGAGTACACGGCGCCGCCCGCGCACGGCCCGAGGATCACCGAGATCTGCGGCACCACGCCGGAGGCGAGCACGTTGCGGTGGAAGATGCCGCCGTAGCTCGCCAGGCTGACGACGCCCTCCTGGATCCGCGCCCCGGCGCCGTCGTTGAGGCCGACCATCGGCGCGCCGACCTTGAGCGAGAGGTCCATCAGCTTGTGGATCTTCTCGGCGAACACCTCGCCGAGCGCCCCGCCGAAGACGGTGAAGTCCTGCGAGAACACGAACACCTTGCGGCCGTTGACCGTCCCCCACCCGGTGATCACGCCGTCGGTGTACGGGCGTCCGTCGAGGCCCGACGACTCGGCGCGGTGCCGGGCGAGGAGGTCGAGCTCGTGGAACGATCCGTCGTCGAGGAGGTAGTCGATGCGCTCCCGGGCGAGCAGCTTGCCCTTCTCGTGTTGGCGCTCGATGGCGCGCTGCGAGCCGGCGCGGTACGCCTGCTCTCGCCGCGCGGCGAGATCGTCGAGCTTCTCCTGCATCGGGTTGGTCACGATGCCGACTCTAGTGGCGTGGGCCAGACTGGGGCGGTGGACGACATCGCCGACTTCGATCTGCCGTTCCAGCCGCCGCTCGAGCCGATGCTGGCGAAGTTGGCCAGGACGATCCCGGGCGGCGACGGTTGGCTGTTCGAGCCGAAGTGGGACGGCTTCCGGTGCATCGTGTTCCGCGACGGCGACCGTCTCGAGCTGATCTCGCGCAAGCTCCGGCCGCTCACGCGCTACTTCCCCGAGCTGCTCGACCCGTTGCGCGCCGCCGTCCCGGAGCGATGCGTCGTCGACGGCGAGATCGTGGTCGCCGACACCGAGGGGCGCGGGCTGAACTTCGACGCGCTCCTGCAGCGGATCCACCCGGCGCAATCCAGGGTCGACCGGCTCGCCGCCGAGACGCCCGCCGCGTTCGTCGCCTTCGACCTCCTCGCCGACGGCGATCGGTCGCTGCTCGACGAGCCGATGGCGGCGCGGCGCGCCGAGCTCGTCGCCCGCGTCGCGCCGAACGCCGTCGTGCACATCACGCCGGCGAGCACGACGAGGTCGGTCGCCGAGGAGTGGTTCGGGCGGTTCGAGGGGGCCGGCCTGGACGGCGTGGTCGCCAAGCCGCTCGACGGCGCGTACCTGCCGGGCAAGCGGGCGTTGATCAAGGTCAAGCACGAGCGCACGGCCGACTGCGCGGTCGCCGGCTACCGCATCCACAAAGACGGCCAGGGCGTCGGCTCGCTGCTGCTCGGCCTGTTCGACGACGCCGGCGACATGCACTCGGTCGGCGTCGCGGCGTCGTTCAGCGTCAAGCGCCGTGCCGAGCTGCTCCGCGAGCTCGAGCCCCGGACCAGCGACGCGCTCGACGGTCACCCCTGGCGCAATTGGGCGGAGTGGCAGGACGAGCGTCAGGGCGTGACGACGCCGTCCGCCGGCAGCCGGTGGAACGCCGGCAAGGATCTCTCGTTCGTGCCGATCAAGATGGGGTTGGTCGCCGAGGTGACGTTCGGGCAACTCGAGGGCGGCCGCTTCCGCCACGGCGTCAAGTTCCGCCGCTGGCGCCCTGACCGGACGCCGGAGAGCTGTCGCTACGACCAGCTCGACGTGGCCGAGCCGCTGTCGTTCGACCGGTTCATCGCCGCCGACTGACGGTGCGGGCGACCCGCGGGCCCGCGCTCACCCGTCGGTGGTGTCGGTCGGGATCGTGACCGTGTTCACGGGCGGGATCGTGATCACCGTCGTCGGCGCCGACCCGTCGGCGTTGAGGATCGCGAACTGCACCGGCTCGCTGTTGATCACCCCGGTCGGTGTGATCGCCAGCACCTGCACGGTCCAGTCGCCGGCCACGTCGATCGGGAGCCCGCCGGTGGGGGACTCCAGCCTGACCGCGACGCCGGCGCCGGTCAGCGGGACCGGCTGGGTGATCGTGTCGATGCGGTCGTTGGGTGGCGCGGTGAAGATGACCTCCATCGACGACAGGCCCGACGCGGGCGCCCTGACCGTCACCTCCAACCCCGCTCGTCCGACCGTCTCCCGGGTCAGCTTGATCGTGACGTCGAGGTCGCCCTCGGGTACCTCGATCGTGCGCGCGATCGCGTAGTTGATCTTCGGGGTGTTGTCGACGTTCGGCGGGTCGAGCGCGAGCAACCAGGCGCTCGTGGCGAGGATGACGATGCCGACCGCCGCCTCGGCGCCGAACGCTCGGCGGAGCCGGTCGGCGAGCGGCACCGACATCTCGTTGGCCCGCGACATGCGCTGGTTGACGAACTGGCGCGCCGAGATCGCGATGAACACCATCACGGCGACGAGCACCGCCTTGAGCACGAGCACCCGGCCGTGGCCGGAGCTGAACAGCGACCCGCCGTCGAGCCGGACCATCTGGACGACCCCGGTGACGACGGTGACGAGGATCGCCGGGTTCGACACCCGGCTGAACCCGCGCACGGCGTGGACCAGGTCCTCCTCGCCGGGCCCGGCGAGCACGACCCGGGCGACGAGCACGGCGCCGCCGACCCACACCGCCATCGCGAGGGCGTGCAGGGCGCCCATCGCCACACCGAGCGCGGCGACGTCGCCGCTGGTCCGGCTCAGCGCGATCGTGAGGACGGCGAGTCCGGGGATGCCGAGCGCGACCAGCTGGGTGGTCGGGTCGATCACCCGGTCGGGGCGGATTGCCACCCACCCCGTCAGCACGACGAGCAGCAGGCGAACCAGCGCGGCGCGGCCCGGCCAGCCGGCATCGATCAGGTCGGGCCAGGAGCTCGGGTTGAAGCCGCTCCCCAGCCCGGTGTCGTTGATCGCCGCGGCGCCGGCCGCCACGTAGAGGAACGAGCCGATGAGGGCGATGATCCAGGCGCTGCGGATGAATCGGACGGCGAGGAGGTACTCGACCCCTTCCGGCCACGCCGCGGCGATCGTGACCAGGCCGCCGAACACGACGGCCACTCCGAGGACGGAGAGCAACCGGCCGAGCCAGACCGGGCCGCGGCCGGTCTCGATCTGGTTGAACGACGTCACCGTGGCGGAGCTGGCACTCGCCGCCGCCGGAATCGTCGCCGTCGGCGCCTCGGTCGTCGACGTGGTCCCGTCGACGGTCGTCTCGGTCGCCGCCGGTTCGTTCTCGATCGTGAAGGTGATGTTGCCGGTGCCGTTCGGCTCGTCGTCGGCGTCGCTGACCGCCCATGTTGCGATACAGCCGCCCTTGGGGAGCGGGACGTCGATCTCGGCCGACAGCGTCCGGTCGTCGTCGCCCACGTCGGCGCGGGCGATCGGCATCTGCTCGGCGTTGCACTGCAGCGACAGCGTGTTCAGCTCGCCGAGATCCTCGGCGAACGTCATGACGATCGCCTCGGGAGCGGCCGCAAGCACCGCGCCGTCGGCGGGATCCGAGGAGATCACCTCGTTGTCGGCGTGCGCCGTGCCCGACCCGAGCAGCAGGCCGGCCGCGGAACCGACGAGGCCCAGCAGGAGCGCGACGCGAGCACGCCGCGCCGTCCGCCGGCCGCGAGAACAATCGATGAGGTCGCTCACAGTCGTGCAGAGGCTAGTGGGCGGCCGTGCGTCACATGGTGAGCATCGTCGGCGGGCGCCATCCGGCGGCTACGGCGCGGGCGCCGGCGCGGGGGCCGGCGCGCCCGAACCGGTCATGTCGCGGACCGGGCGCAGCCGGCGACGCCCATCTCCGCGGTCAGGTCGTCGCGGCCCAGGGTGAGCTCGCCGATCTGGCGCGTCAGATCGGCGAACGCGGCGTCGGTCGACGGGGTCGCGCGCAACTCCTCCCACCGGGCCGCTTGCTCGTCGGTGTTGCGGATGAAGGCGCGGTGGTCGTCGTCGAGCTCGCCCGGCACGGCCAGCGCCCGGGCCGCCTCGGCCTCGCCGCGGAGCGTCTCGGCGACCGCCCCGGCGAACGTGCCGACATCGACGCTGTCGCTCGGCTGCGATAGACCCTCGAGGCGCGCCGCGGTGTCGGCGCAGACGAGGCCGAGGGCGGCGCGATACTCCGCCGCCGTGATCTCGGGCGCGGGCTCCGCACCACACGATGCGACCGCGGCGATCGCCAAGGCGGCCCCCACCCGCAACGCTCGTCGCACCATCGCCCGGACTGTACGGGACGCCGGTCGCCGCCCGGTCGCGGCCTCGGGGTCGGCGCGCGACCGCGCGTCGCTATGGTGACGGGCGATGGCCACACAGTCGCTCTACCGTCGCTACCGACCCCGCCGCTTCGGCGAGGTCAAGGGGCAGGATCACGTCGTGCGCGCCCTGCGCAACGCCGTCGCCGAAGGCCGCGCCGGGCAGGCGTACCTGTTCTCCGGCCCGCGGGGGACCGGCAAGACCACGTCGGCCCGGATCCTGGCCAAGGTGCTGAACTGCGAGCGCGTGGTCGACGGTGAGCCGTGCTGCGAGTGCGCGTCGTGTCTCGCCGTCGAGCTCGGCACGAGCTTCGACGTCCACGAGCTGGACGCGGCGAGCAACAACGGCGTCGACGCGATGCGCGACCTGATCGAGAAGGCCTCGCTCGGCACGCCCGGCCGCCACAAGGTGTACATCCTCGACGAGGTCCACATGCTCTCCAAGGCCGCGGAGGCGGCGCTGCTCAAGACGCTGGAGGAGCCGCCGGACCACGTCGTCTTCGTGCTCGCGACCACCGACCCGCAGAAGATGTCCGACACGATCCGCAGCCGGACGCAGCACCTGCAGTTCCACCTCTTCCCCGCCGACGCGCTGCAAGAGCACGTCCGCTGGGTGGCCGCCGACGCCGGCCTCGAGGTGACCGACGAGGCGATCAGCCGGGTGGTGGCGCGGGGTGGCGGGTCGCCGCGCGACGCGCTGTCGGCGCTCGAGTTGGTCGCCAGCTCGGGCGGCGACGGGGCCGAGAACGTGCCGATCGGCGAGCTCGTCGAAGCGATGATCGACCAGGATCCCGGGCGGGGGCTGCGGGTGGTCGCCCAGGCGATCTCCCTCGGCCGTGACCCGCGGACGCTGACCGACGACGTGATCGCCGAGTTGCGCAACGGGTTCCTCTCGTTGATGTCGCCCGAGCTCGTGCAGTTGCCGGGCGGTGACGTCGACGTCGTCGCCGAGCGGGCGCGGCGGCTCGGTCCGCCCGGCCTCGTGCGCGGCATCGAGGTGCTCGGCGCGGCGCTGGGCGAGATGCGTCACGCCCCCGACCCGCGTGTGCTGCTCGACGTCGCCGTCGTCCAGCTGACGGCGCCGAGCGTCTCGGGCGACGTCGGCGCCTTGACCGCACGAGTGCACCGCCTCGAACAGCAACTGGCCGCCGAGCGCGGCGCCGGGGTGGCACCGGCGGCATCGACCGGTGGCGGACCTTCCGCCACGTCCGCGGCCTCGGCGACCTCCGCGGCCTCGGTCGAATCGGCGGCCGCGTCCGGCGAGCCGCCCCGCGATCCGTCGACCGGTCGGGCGGCGGTCGGAGGCCGGGCGAAGCGGGCGGCGTCGGCGGCGACCGCCGCCAGCCGTTCGACTCCCGCCGAGCCGCCTCCCGCCGAGCCGCCGGCCCGGTCGTCGGCCGAGCCGCCGGCCGCCGATCCGCCCGCGGACGATGGCGCGCCGGACGGTGGCACGCCGGACCGGGCCACGCCGGACCGGGCCACGCCGGACGCCGGCGAACCGGCAGCGGCCGAGGGGGTCGCCGCAGCGCCGGCCGACCGCCCTGCCCCGGCGGCCGGCGCCGTCGTGACGGGCGAGCGGTGGGACGAGACGATCATGCCGGGCCTACGCGGGATGGCGCGCGCCGTCTTCGCTCCGGCGACGTTCGTCGCCGGGTCGCCCGGAGCGGTGACGTTGGCCTTGCCGAACGACGTGCACCGCGGCAAGTGCGAGCAACATCGGGCGACGGTCGAGGCGGCACTCGCCGCCGCCGCTGGCGGGCCGGTCTCGGTCGAGTTGGTCCTCGCCGACCAGGCCCCGTCGGCGTCGCCGGTCGGCCGCGCGGCGCCCACCGACGCGCCGGGCACACCGGCGGGGGAGAAGGGGGCGGCCACCGCGTTCGAGGCCGACGAAGACATCGATCTCGACGAGCTCGTCGACGCGCCGCCGGAGTCGGTGAAGACGCCGATCGATCGTCTCGCCGAGGCGTTCCCCGGCTCCGAGCTCGTCGACGAGCGCGACTGATGGCCAGCGCCTACACGCCGCCGGTCCAGACGCTGATCGACGAACTCGGCCGGCTGCCCGGCATCGGGCCGAAGTCGGCGCAGCGGATCGCGTTCCACCTCCTGAAGATCCCCGGCGACGATGTCGCCCGCCTCGCCCATGCGATCACCGACGCGAAGGCGCGGGTTCGCTTCTGCGATCGTTGCTTCAACGTCGCCGAGGACGCGCTGTGCCCGATCTGCCAGGACGACACCCGCGACGGGTCGCTGTTGTGCGTCGTCGAGGAGTCGCGCGATGTGGTCGCCCTCGAGAAGACCGGGGAGTTCCGCGGCCGGTACCACGTCCTCCTCGGCGCGATGAGCCCGCTCGAGGGCATCGGACCAGAGGACCTGAAGGTGCGCGAGCTCGTCGCCCGGCTCGAGCCCGAGGGCGTCGCCGAGGTGATCCTGTGCACCAACCCGAACACCGAGGGCGAGGTGACGGCGATGTACCTCGCCCGGCTGCTCAAGCCGCTCGGGCTGCGCGTCACCCGCATCGCCAGCGGACTGCCGGTCGGCGGCGACCTCGAGTACGCCGACGAGCTGACGCTCGGTCGGGCGCTCGAAGGCCGACGCCGCGTCGAGTGAACCGTCGGGCGCTCGACGGCCCGCCCGGGCGCACCCGAAAATGACTGAGGCACCACCTCGGCGAATCGGTAGCGGGCGGACGGGCCGATTCGTTTCGATGGTGCCTCAGAACTTGGTGATCACCGTAGGCGGTGCCTGTTGCGATCGTACGTTCAGTGTTGTTTCAATTACATTACGAAATAGCGGGTTGTTCGTCAAGGTTTTTCAACAAAAGTCAGTTTCGCCGCCACTTTCTCGACGTTCGGCGCGGGAATAGCCGCACGTAGTGCTGTCAACAGGCCCAATTCGAGTGCGGAGAGTGACCGTCAGACCCAGCCCAGCGCTTCGTCAGGCCGCGCCCGGCACGCCGCCCGCGCCGTGGTCGCATGGGGCGGTGTCGTCAAGCCGGCCGGTTGGCGCGCAGGATCGCCGCGTCGCCCTGCCCGCCTCCGCCGCACAGCGCCGCCGCGCCGACGCCGCCGCCGCGGCGGCGCAGCTCGTGGAGCAGGGTCAACGCCAGCCGGTTGCCGCTCATCCCGATCGGGTGGCCGAGGGCGATCGCGCCGCCGTTGACGTTGACCTTCTCGTCGCCGACGCCCAGCTCGCGCATCGACGCGATGCCGACGGCGGCGAAGGCCTCGTTGATCTCGAGCAGGTCGAGGTCGGCCACGTCGATGCCCGCCTTGGCCGCCGCCTGAGCGATCGCCCGGCTCGGCTGGTGGAGCAGCGAGGCGCTGTCCGGGCCGGCGACCATGCCGTACGACACGAGCTCCCCGAGCGGTTCCACGCCGCGCCGCTCGACCTCGGCGGCCGACATCAGCACGAGCGCGCTCCCGCCGTCGGAGAGCTGCGACGCGTTGCCGGCGGTGATCGTGCCGTCGGGGTCGAAGGCCGGGCGGAGCTTGCCGAGGCTCTCCGCGGTCGTGCCGGGCCGGACGCCCTCGTCGTGCTCGACGAGCACCGGCTCGCCGCGCCGCTGTGGAACCTCGACGGGCACGATCTCGTCGGCCAACCGACCGTCCTTGATCGCCGCCGCGGCGCGCTCGTTGGACCGCGCGGCGAACTCGTCCTGCTCCGCCCGGGCGATCGTGTCCGACGTGTATCGGTCGGTGCCGAGGCCCATCAGGCAGGCGTCGAACGCACACCACAGGCCGTCCTTGATGATCGCGTCGGCGAGCTCGGTGTTGCCGTAGCGGAATCCGCCGCGGGCGCCCTCGGCGATGTACGGCGCGTTGGTCATCGACTCCATGCCGCCGGCGACGACGATGTCGGCCTCGCCGGCGGCGATCATCTGGTTGGCGAGGTAGACGGTGTTCAGCCCGGACAGGCACACCTTGTTGACGTTCACCGACGGCACGCTCAGCGGGATGCCGGCCTTGACCGCCGCTTGGCGGCTCGGAACCTGGCCCTGGCCGGCCATCAGCACCTGGCCCATGATCACGTGCTGGACCTCGTCCGGGGCGACGCCGGCGCGCTCGAGCGCGGCGGAGATCGCCAGGCCGCCGAGTTCGGCGGCGGAGAGCGAGCCGAGGGCGCCGCTCAGGCGGCCGATCGGGGTGCGGGCGCCGGCGACGATGTGGGAACCAGGGGAAGCGGTCATCGGAAAATCGTACCGCGCAACGGCATCCGGCCCCGCTTCCGGCGGCCGGATGC
>JBFGCT010000162.1:0-9623 GCA_041581055.1 Ilumatobacteraceae bacterium
ACGGCAGCCCGTACGGGAGAGAACTCGACATCGAAGGGACGACGGTCGACGCGGACGGCAGCTTCTTCGTGGTCTCCGAAGGCGGCGGCGAGAGCGGGGCCGACGAAGCCTTCGTCCATCGCTTCGATGCGACCGGCGCGTTCCGGTCCGAACTGGTCCTCCCCGCCTGGTACGCGCCCAACACCGATCGCACCGAAGGCATCGCACCCGGGCTCGGCCTGCACGGGATCGCTCCTCGCCCGGGCGCCCCGGGGGAGCTGATCGTGGGGATCGAGGGTCCGCTGGCGCAAGACCACGACCCGACCGATCCGTCCGAGCCGCGGGTCGCTCGCTTGCTCGCGTTCGACATCCGGACCGGCGCGGCGACGGCCGAATGGGGATACCCACTCGGCCCCGTGCCGCGGGCGAGCGCGGGCGGCGACGGTCAGGTGATCGATCTCGCCACGCTGCCGGACGGGTCGCTGGTCGTCCTCGAGCGGATCGAGACCGGCTCCGGTCCGCAAACGGTCCTGTTCCAGGTGCATCTCGGCGATGGCGCGGCGCCGACTCCGGCGTTGCCGTCGGCGGTGGAGAAGCAGCAGATGCCGGTGTCTGGCGACGGCGGCTCGGAGCTCCTCGCACCGTTCGAGAGCATCGCGTTGGGTCCGCGACTCCCCGACGGCCGGGAATCGATCGTCCTCGTCTCCGACAACGTGTTCAGCGAGCAGCCCACACGCATCATGGTCGTCGCCGTCAACCCCCGGTGACACACCGAGTACCCGCGCGAACTGCCCACGGCCTCGGCGTGGTGGGGCGCCGAGGAGTCCGGCCTGGTCGGGTCGATCGACTACGCCCTCAGCCTCAGCGCGGAGGAGTTCGCCAAGATCTCGGCCTACCTCAACTTCGACATGATCGGCTCGCCGGATCCTGACATTGGCTCAGAACAGCGAGTCGTTGAACGGGGTGCCGGGCAAGGGCAACTTCAAACCACAGAACCAGCTGAAGACGCTCTGACCTTCAACGAGGTCTGACGACTCGGGGGTGGAGGCCTGTCGGCGCGCCCCCGAGTCGCGTCCGCCCATGGGCGGCCCGGCAACGCAAGAAGCGAAGGATCTGACGCGAGACATGGCGCCACCGTTCGGTTCCGCTTCGAGTGGCCGGGACCGCAGGGCACCCGCCCAGGGCACGGCGGTCGACTCCCGAGACGCGAAGAAGCCCCGGCCAGCGAGCTGCCGACCGGGGCTTGCGTGGAGCGGACGACCGGGATCGAACCGGCGACCTTCACCTTGGCAAGGTGACGCTCTACCAACTGAGCCACGTCCGCAATCGAGCGGTCAATCTAGCAGTGCCGCTCGCCGACCGGACATCATCGCCGGCCGGTGTCCGCGGGCGGATTCAGGACGGGCGCAGGTCGATCCGCAGCGTGAGCACGCCGTCGTCGACCGTCGCCTCGGCGTCGCCGATCATCGCGAAGTCCTGGAAGTCGAGTTGGGACTGCTCGATGAACCGTTGGCGTTCCTCCCCGGCGACCGGCGGCAGCGGCCGCTTCTTCACGGCTTGGGCCCGGTCGCGAAAGCGGGCGATCATTGCGTCGGTGTCGAGGGTCCCCACGTCGAGGATGCTACCGCTCCTCGTCGGCCGCGGCCGGCTCGCCGCCGACGGCGAACACCTCGGGGTCGGCCCCGTCGGCGTGATCCGCCTCGTCGGGCAGATCGAGGTCGACGACGGCCGTCTCGGCGTCGGGCGGCGAGGCGCCGGACGCGCCGGACGCGCCGGACGCGCCGGACGCGCCGGACGCGCCGGACGCGCCGGCGACGATCGCCTCGAGGTCGTCGAATGACGGGACGGGCGGCTCGCGTTCGAACTCGCTGTCGACCTCGGGCTCGTGCGGCGTGCGGACCACCGGTTCGGCGCCGTCGGGGCGGACGTCGTCGAGGAGCCGGCGCCGGCCGGCGGGATCGAGCTTGCGCCAGCGTCGGTCCGCCATCCGCTCGAGCGGGCCGAGCAGCTCGGCGTCGACCCGCGTCTGGCGGATCAGCCAGATGCCGAGCACGACGAGCGCCACGCCGATCAGCGACAACCCGATGACGATGCCGTAGACGGTCCGGGTCGCCGCAGGGTCGCCGACCGACGACACGACGCCGGTCATCGGGGACGCCATCGAGAACAACACAGCGTCGAGATCATGCCAGCTTCCGGGGCGATTGCGACACCCCGGCGGGCGCCGAGTCGCCACCGCGACGCCACCGTCGCCGCCGCGCTCACCGCTGGTGGCGAGGGCACCACACAGCGGTCCGCCCGCCGATCGCCGTCCGCCACAGCGCGACGCCGTCGCGGGCGCACGGCGGGCAGGAGGAGCGGACGGCCGGGTCGAGCACGCC
The DNA here is from genome assembly GCA_041581055.1 of Ilumatobacteraceae bacterium. Classification (GTDB taxonomy): domain Bacteria; phylum Actinomycetota; class Acidimicrobiia; order Acidimicrobiales; family Ilumatobacteraceae; genus JBFGCT01. Next base: position 2,361 of record JBFGCT010000162.1, read on the forward strand.
GGTGTGGCTCCCGCCGCGGCGCAGCATGATCGGCAGCCGCCGGCGGATCGCCGCGGCGAGCGCCACGACCTCGGACCGCGTGAGCGAGTCGGCCGGCCGCCGCGGGTCGATCCCCGACCACCACAACACCTCGTCGGCGCACATGTTGCCCAGACCCGCCACGACCGCCTGGTCGAGCAGCGCCGACTTCACGGCGATCCGCCGGCGCGCGAGCCGCATGCCCAGCGTGTCGGCGGTCAGCCCGAACAGGTCCGGCCCGAGACGCGAGAGATCGGGGTCGAGGCTCACCCTCCCGAGCCGCCGCGGGTCGTTCATCCGGATCGCCGGGAACCCGTCGACGCCGGGGGCCGTCACGACGCGGAGCCGATCCCACTCCGGCCGATCGGCGCCCGAGGCGTACTCCAGCCGGTCGATCGGCGCCCGCCCGTCGACCACGACGCGCCCGGTCATGCCGAAGTGCAGCCCGATCGTGGCCGCCGTCGTGTCGACCAGCACCACCTTGCCGCGCCGCCTCACGCCGTCGACCTGGCTGCCCTCCACGACGGCCGCCAGATCGGGCGCGGCGACCCGCTCGTCGACCCAGACCCGCTCGATCCGCCGCCCGACGACGGTGTCGAGGGCCTGCCGCCAGATCTCGGCCTCCAACCCCTCGGGCACCAGCGGCCTACGTCGACGACTTGCTGACCTCGCCGAGGAACCGCTCGATCGGTCCCTCGAGCTGGTCGCCGTTGATCAGGAAGGCGTCGTGACCGTGCGGCGAGTCGACCTCGACGTACTCCGAGGGCGTCCCGTTCGCCGTCAGCATCTCGTGGATCTGCTGTTGCTGGTACGACGGATACAGCATGTCGCTCCAGATCCCGACCGACATCGTCGGCACGGTCACCCGGGCCATCGCCCGCTCGAGCGTCCCCCGGCCGCGGGCGACGTCGTGCAGGTCCATCGCCTTGCCGATCAGCAGGTAGGAGTTGGCGTCGAAGCGACGGACCAGCTTCGTGCCGTGGTGGTCGAGGTATCGCTCGACCTCGAAGCGCTGCCACATGTCGAGACGCTCGCCGGCCCCGTCGAGGTCGGCCAACTCGCGCCCGAACCGGGCGGAGAACACGTTGTCGCTGCGGAACGTGACCTGGGCGATCGTGCGGGCGATCGCCAGGCCTTCGGCCGGCCCCTCCCCCGGCGGGGCGTCGTAATAGTCGCCGCCGCGCCAGTTCGGGTCGAGGCGGATCGCCCGGCGGCCGATCGCCCCCCACGCGATCTGCTGCGCGGTCGCCTGCATGCACGTGGCGATGGCGATCAGCGAGCGCACGCGACGGCGGTACATCACGGCCCATTCGAGCGCCTGCATACCGCCCATCGAGCCGCCGATCACCGACATCCACGCGGCGACGCCGAGGTGGTCGGCGAGCCGGGCCTGGGCGCGGACCATGTCGCGGATCGTCACGACCGGGAACCGCGAGCCGTAGAACCGGCCGTCGACCGGGTGCGGCGAGGCGGGGCCGGTCGAGCCTTGGCACCCGCCGAGCACGTTGGCGCAGACGACGAAGTACTTGTCGGTGTCGATCGGCTTGCCGGGCCCGACGGTGTCGTCCCACCAGCCGGCGGTCGGATGGCCGTGGCCGGCGTGGCCGGCGGCGTGGCTGTCGCCCGTCCAGGCGTGGCAGATCAGGACCGCGTTGGAGGCGTCGGCGTCGAGCCGCCCCCACGTCTCGTACGCGACGACGACGTCGGTGAGCGTGGTGCCGCTGTCGAGGGCGAACCGCCGATCGGTGGCGAAGGTGAAGAACTGGCGCCGTCCGGGCTCATCGCCGGGTAGCCAGGCGCCGGTGACCGGGGGCGGGGTGCCGTTCGTCATGGTCGTGCACCGGGTCGCGGGAGACCGGCGGGGACTGCGGATCGTAGCAGCGCAACGCGGGTGCCGGCCCGCGATGAATCGCGCCCGGCCCCGCCCGGCGCGGTCAGCCGACCGCCCCGACGACGGGCTGGGCGAGGCGCATCCGGGTCTCGTAGCCCGTCTCGTACGGCAGGAACCCGTTCCGATCGGGGAACAGCAGCTGTACGACCTCGAACGGCTCGCCGCGGTACCACGCCGCGGCCGTGGCGAACAGCGCGCCGTGCTCGTCGAGGTCGACCGGGGCGAACCGGCAGCGCAACTCGTTGTCGAGCAGCCCGACGAGCTCGACGTCGAGGGGGATCTCGGTTCCCCCGCGGCGGGCGTCGGCGACGAGGGTGACGAGGCCGTTGGCGGCGGCCGGGGTCAGCCCGAACACGACGACTTCGGGGAAGTCGACCGCCGCCGGCATGCCGATCGAGTAGGCGTACCCCGGCACCACGGGATCGGCGTCGAGCTGGGCGGCCACCGGTTCCAGCGCCCACCCGTTGGTCTCGATCATCCACTCGATCTTGTCGGCGTGCGGGATGTGGAAGTCGGGCAGCTCCATCGCCCCAGTCTGACCGATCGGCGCCCGGCCCCGTCAGATCGCGGCGAAGGAGTCGAGATCGAGCGCGTGCTGCAGGTGGCGCGTCGCCATCGCCGCGAACATCGCCTCGCTGCGGGCGCTGCCGCCGACGATCTGGGAGGCGACAACGGCCATGATCACGCCGCCGAACGCGTCGCGCCGGTACTGCTGCCACAGCCAGTCGCCGTCGACGTTCACGCCGAACTCGCCGAGCGACGCGGCGTACACGTCGAGCAGCGACCGCTCGTGCTCCCGGCGGTCCGCCGGCAGCAGGCCGGCCCCGCAGAAGTACGACAGGTCGGCCACCGGACCGCCGTGCCCGGGTGTCTGCCAGTCGACGGCGGTGACCGGCGGCCCGCCGGCGGCGCTCCCGAACAGCAGGTTGTCGAGCCGGTAGTCGCCATGGGTGACCGCCAGCGGGCCCGACCGGCCCTCGACCCACTCCGCGACGCGCGGCCCGAACCGCTCGGCGAGCTCCAGCGCGGGGCGTTCGAGGTAGCCGGCGTAGGACGCGGCGAAACCCGGGAAGAACATGTTCCAGAGCGCGCCGAGTTGGGCGGCGTCGTCCGGGCCGGTGCGGCGGGTCAGCCAGTCGAGGTCGTGCAGGGTCGGGTCGTCCCACCGCGGCCCGTGCAGCCTGGCCAGCTCGGCCACCGCCAGCGTCGCCGCCCGCACGTCGCAGCCGGCGACCTGGTCACCCTGCTCGGCGGGCGCCATGTCCTCGAGCACGAGCGCGAAGTCGCCGGACGCCTCGTCCCACTCGCCGTGGTGGCAGTGCGGCACCCGGATGTCGACGGTGCGCGCGACCTGGAGGTAGAACTTCACCTCCCGCTCGTAGTTGCGCAAGCCGATCCCGGTCGCCCGGCTCGTCGGGTCCTCCGACGGCAGCTTGACGACGACCGATCGCGGCACGCCCGCGCCGCCGGCCAGGACGACGCGCAGGTTCATCCCGACCAACCCGTCCCCGATCCGCTCGGTCGAGCGGACGTCGACGGAGCACCCGAGGACGCCGGACATCCACTCGGACGTCACGTCGGCGTCGTTCATCACGCGGGACGGTAGCCGCCCGCCACCGCTACCGTCGTCGCCGAGATGTACGGGTTCCTGTTCCGTCCGCGGTGGCTCGCGTTCCACGTGCTGGTGGTCGCGGCGGTCGTCGTGATGGTCAACCTCGGGTTCTGGCAGCTCCGGCGCCTCGACGAGCGCCGGGACTTCAACGCCACGGTCGAGCTGCGCGTCGACGCTCCCGCGATCCCGCTCGCCGACCTGCTCGCCGAGCCGGGCTTCGCGCCCGATCGCGCCGAGTGGCGCCGGGTCACCGCGTCGGGCGCGTACCTGCCCGACCAGATCATCGTGTTCAACCGGTCGCAGGGCGGGCGCGCCGGCGACAACGTGCTCACCCCCCTGCGGCTCGACGACGGCCTGATCGTGCTCGTCAACCGCGGGTTCGTGCCGCTCGGCGCACCGCTGCCCGCCCCGCCGGCGACGGCGGTCGAGGTGCTCGGCCGCGCCCGCCCGTCGCAGCTGCGCGATCGTGGCGGGCTGACCGACGCGGCGCCCGAGTCCGGGCCGCTCACCGAGGTCCGGCGCGTCGAGATCGAGCGCATCGCGGCGCAGCTCGACGGCGACGTCGCGCCGATCTACCTCGACCTCGTCGCCGCGGTCCCCGCCGTGGCCCCAGCCGACCCGGTTCCGGTCCCCCCGCCCGAGCTGGGCACCGGCCCCCACCTCTCGTACGCGGTCCAATGGTTCATCTTCGCCATCGCCGTCATCGTCGGCTGGGTGCTCGCCCTCCGCCGCTCGATCGCCGCCCGCCGGCGGGAGGCCGAGGTCACGGCCACAGCAGGCGGGCCAGCGCCAGCGGGTTCCCCGACGCCAGCCGGCGCCGCATCGGCCAGCTCGACGAGCGGAACAGCCGGCTCATCGTCCGGCTGACGTCGGCCGGGGCGGCGTCGACGCGCAGGTAGGCGGACCAGTCCTCGGTCGGCAGTTCGAAGAAACGGTCGAAGAACTCGCGCAGCCCCGCCCCGTCGAAGCGGATCATCCGCTCCAGCCCGTAGTCGTGCAGGGCCCGCGTCCGGCGGGCGGCGGCCGGCCAGACCGCGTCCCAGACCATCCGGGCGTCGGCGGCGAGGTCGTCGTGCTCGGCGAGCGCAACGCCGACCGCGTCGGCCACGCGGGGAGCGGCGCGCAGCGAGGCGCTCAGCGAGAACCCGGTCGCCGGGTGGACGTAGCCGGCCGCCGCGCCGAACCGGACGATCACCTGGTCGCGGTCGGGCAGCGGCCCGCCCATCGGGATGGCGACGACCTCGGAGCCGACGGCGCGCTCGAGCAGGTCGCCGTCCGTCATGCCGAGCCGCGCGGCCAGCCGTCGGCGCAGGACGACCGGGTCGACGGCCGGCCGGGCCGCCAGCACCGTCTCCTCGACGAGCCAGCCGTCGGCGACCGGCAGGGCGTAGGCGAACGTCGGGGCGGTCGGGCCGGCCCCGGTCCCACCGGCGGGCGGGCGGAAGTCCATCAAGGTCGGCCGGCCGAGCTCGCCGGGCGGCGGCTCGGCGAGGACCGCGCCGAACGCGGTCTGCCACGCCGGCCCGCGGCCGCCGATCGCATCCGGATCGCCGGATCGACCGGTGGCGAGCACGATCAGCCGACAGCGGACCCGCCGGCCGCCGGTCACCGCCACCGAGTGGTGCGTCACCCCGGTGCGCGTCGAGACCGTGCGGCCGACGAGCCGCTCCACGCCGGTCTGCAGCCGGGCCCGCAGCGCTTCGTTGTCGACGACCCCGTAGGGCCGCGCCAGCTCGTGCCGACGCTCGCCGTAGGCGGAGATCGGGGTGACGCGCCGCGTCCAGGCGCCGACGTCGCCGAGGCCCTCCACGCCGTCGAGCTCGTCGATCCAGATCCCGTACGTCGGCCTCCACGGCTGGTCGTCGCCGACGAGGACCACGTCGATCGCGCGCCGGGCGCACGCCGCGGCGAGCGCGCTGCCGGCCGGGCCGTCGCCGACGACGACGACGTCGGCCTCGTGCGTGGCGTCGAAGCGCTCCGGATCGCTCACGCCCGTTCGAGTTCGGCCATCCGCCGGAACTGCTCGACGACGTCGGGGCTCTGGTGCCCGGGGTCGAGCGTGCGGTACACCGCCTCGACGTTGACCGCGATCCGTCCGAGCTCGCCCCACTCGCCGAACCGCCGGTCGGCGCCGAGCACCTGGGCGAGGTCGCGGGCGGCGTCGAACGCGTCCATCCCCGTGGCGAACCGCCCGCTCGCCTCGGCGTCGACGAACGAAAGGTAGTCGCGGACGGCGACGACCCCGTCCTGGTCGGTGACCGGGCCGTGGCCGGGGATGACGGTCGCGACGTCCATCGCCAACATCAGGTCGCACGCGGCGACCCAGTTCGACAGCGGGCCGGCCCAGACGATCGGCGTCCCCCCGATGAACAAGATGTCGCCGGTGTAGACCGTCGCCGCGTCCGGCACGTGCACGATCGTGTCGCCGCGGGTGTGGGCCGGGCCGACCTCGATCAGCTCGACGACGCGGCCCCCGACGTCCAGCTCGAGCCGGCCCTCGAACGTGCGGGTCGGCAGCTCCATCTCGATCCCCTCGAAGTCGAAGTCCCCGAAGAAGCTGCGGAACAACTCGCCGACCTCGCCCGGCGCCTGGTTGAGCGCGGCGAGCATGGCCGGCGGGACCTCGGGCATCTCTTCGGCGGTGGCCGACGACGACACGATCTCGACGTCCGCCCAGCGCGCGCTGACCGCCGAGTTGCCATAGCAGTGGTCGCCGTTGGCGTGGGTGTTGACCAGCGACCGCACCGGCGCCGCGGCGGTGACCGGCGCGAACTGGTCGAGCATCCGCGCCGTCAACGACAGGTCGAACAACGTGTCGACCAGCAGCGACCGGCCGTCGCCGACGACCAGGCCGGCGTTGCTCCACCCCCAACCGCCGTCGGGCTGGAGGTAGGCGAAGCACCCGTCGGCGACCTCGCGGGCGCCGTGGGTGAAGTCGGACGATGCCCGGTCAGCGGTTCCCACGCCGGTCATCTTCCCATCACCGCGTCGGCGGCGGCGACCGGGCGGTCGGTCATCGCGCCGTCCACCGGCGGGCGAGCCGTTCGGCGAGCATCGTCGTCGGCAGGTGGGTGTTGACGTCCGGGATCTCCGGGAAGACGGACGCGTCGCAGAGATAGAGGCCCTCGTAGCCGAACACCGCGCCGTCGCCGTCGACGACGACGCCCATGCGGCACGAGCTCGACGCGTGCACGTAGTCGCCGCACGACGACCGGAGCCAGCGGTCGAGCGCCGCGTCGTCGGCGAGCACGTCGACGCTCGTGCCGTGCTCGTCGACGACGGCGCGTTCGACGATCCGGGCGAACGAGGCGCGGCCGAGGAGGTCGAGCAGCAGGTGGACGCCGCGGCGCAGCCCGGCGAGGTCGACGGGATCGTCGAGCAGGCCGAAGTCGACGTCGGGGTGGGCGTGCGGGTCCGGGGAACCGATCGACACGCGGCCGGTCGCGCCGCGCGGCCGCATCAGCGCCACCATCAACAGGCCGAGCCCGGCCTCGTTCGGCGCCGGGCCGAGATGGTTCATCGGCACGACCTGGAGGTCGCCGCGGCACAGCACCGAGCCGATCGTCAGCCGCCGCCCCGGACCGCGACCCCGACCGCCGCCGTCGCGCAGCACCAGCGTGATCGGCGCCGCAGGATGGTCCTGCAGCCCCTCGCCGACGCCCGGCGTGTCGACGCCCGAGCGAAGCAGGATCGCCGGCGTGTGGATCGCCCCCGCGGCGAGGACGACCCGGTCGGCGGCCAC
>JBFGCT010000163.1:0-9578 GCA_041581055.1 Ilumatobacteraceae bacterium
CGTCGATCGCGTCCTGGACGAGCTGGTACGAGCTCGCCGGCTGGTTGGCGGCGAGCGCCTCGTCGATCGCGTCCTGGACGAGCTGGTACGAGCTCGCCGGGGTGATCGCTGCGTTGGCCTCGAGATCTTGGGCCACGACGTCCAGCGTCGCCGGCTGGTTGGCGGCGAGCGCCTCGTCGATCGCGTCCCGGACGAGCTGGTAGGAGCTGGCCGGGGTGATCGCGGCGTTGGCCTCGAGATCTTGGACCATGACGTCCAGCGTCGCCGGCTGGTTGGCGGCGAGCGCCCGGTTGACCGAATCTTGGACCAGCTGATACGCGCTCGCGGCCTGCGCTGCCGGCGTCGGGCCGAGGCTGTTCGAGCCGGGGCCTTGCGTGGCGTTCGGCCATTCGATCACGTCCTGGCTGACGTCGGTTCCGCTGTCCCGGACCAGCAACGTGAGTCCCAGGATCCCGACGGCGAACAGTGCGACGACGGGCAGCCAGCGCAGCCAGCGAATCCCGCGCGCCGCCCGGGGCGGCTCGTCGGTGACCCGCCGCCGGTGCTCGGCGACCTCGCGGGACTCCGGCAGCCGTGCCGGGGCCTCGTGCGTCGCTTCGGGCGCCTCATGATGGATGTGCAGTCGGTCGAGAAGCTTCGACATCTTCCGCTCCTTTCGCCTCGATCTCTCCTTCGACTCCATTGTCCACCCCGCGCCCTGAGGCTCACCCGCCGTCGGCTGCCGCCCGGCGCAACGTGCGCTGAGGGACGTCCGCCCCTGGACATGAGCGCCGCATGGAGGACACTTGAAGTGGAAAGGTGGCGACGGGCAAGAGGATGACGACGCCGATGAGCGAACGACCGGTGATCCGCGTGCTGGGACCGATCGACGTCATGACCGCGACGGGAAGCGCCTCGGTCGGCGGGATCCGCGCCCGCGCCGTACTCGGGGCGCTCGTGATCTCCGCCGGGCACGCCGTCCCGATCGACCACATGTGCGAGGCGGTGTGGGGCGTCGACCCGCCGCCCTCTGCCGACAACACACTCCAGTCGTATGTCTCCGACATCCGACGCGTGCTCGGGGCGGGGACGATCGCGCGGTCCGATCACTCCTATGAGCTCGACGCGCACGCGGTGGACATCGACGCGCGTCAGTTCGAGCAACTGCTCCGGAGGGCGACCGAGGCGCGCGCCGATTCCGAGGAGTCGTGGCGCCTCTGCCACGATGCGCTCCGGTTGTGGCGCGGGCGGCCGTTCGGCGATCTGGCCGACGAGGAGGCCTTCCGCCTCGAGGCGTACCGACTCGACGAGCTGCGGTTGGCGACCATGGAGCTGAGCCTCGAGGCCGACCTCGCCCTCGGTCGCCACGAGCTGGTCGTCGGCGAGCTCGAAGTCGCTGTCGAAGAGCACCCCTATCGTGAGCGGCTCTGGTATCTGCTGATCCAGGCCCTGGCGCGCGACGACCGGCGCGTCGAAGCGCTCCGCGCCTGTGCCCGGCTGCGCCGCGTCCTCCGCGAGGTCGGCATCGCGCCCGGGAGCGACGTCACCGAGATCGAGCGCCGGATCCTCGGCGGCGACGTCGGGCAAACGGGTTGATCCGCGGCGGCTCGACCGGGCGTGTTCGCGTCACCTCTGCGAGAATCGATGAATGCCCACCGCCGACGACATCACGCCTCAGATCACCTGCCTGCCGGGCGGGCCGTACCTCGTCCGCGGCGGCGTGCCGGTCGTGCGCCAGACGCCGGTCTCGTCCGAGCATGGCGAGCCGCTCGCCTGGCGCGCCCGCGATCCGCTCGAGGCCACCGACAGCTACGCGCTGTGCCGGTGCGGCCAGTCGGGCAACAAGCCGTTCTGCGACGGGAGCCACGCGTCGGCCGGGTTCGACGGGACCGATGTCGCCGGTTCGTCCACCTACGACGAGCGCTCGACGACGCTCGGGGGGACCGGGATCACGGTGCGCGACGACCGGTCGATCTGCGCGCACGCCGGGTTCTGCGGCAACCGGGTCACCAATATCTGGGAGCAGGTCGCGGCGACCGACGACTCGTTGGTCCGCCTCGCGGTCATCAACGAGGTCGAGAAGTGCCCGTCGGGCGCGCTGACCTTCCGGTTCGACGGCGACGCCGAGGATCTCGAGGCGGAGCGGCCGGCGCGCGTCGGGGTGATCGACGACGGCCCGCTGTGGGTGACCGGCGGCATCCCGGTCACGACGAGCGGGGGCGCCGAGCTGGAGACGCGGGCCCGCGTCACCTTGTGCCGGTGCGGCCAGTCGGCGAACAAGCCGCTGTGCGACGGCTCGCACCACGACGCCGGCTTCACCGACAGCTGACCGGGGTCGACGTCGCTCAGCCGTCGTGGAGCAGCGAGCGCAACGACGCCGCCGCGTCGGCGTACACCGACGCCAGATCGAAGTGGCCCTCCGACGTGTAGTGCGCCTCCATCTGCATCGCCAGTTGCTCGCCCTCGCGCACGAATTTGGCGCCGTCGGCGCCCGCCGGCCAAGGAGGAACCAGCGGGAGGTCGTCGGGCGCTCCGGAGGGATCGCCGAGGACGCGGGAGACCGACGCGACCGCCCACGCCAGGATCGCCTCCGGCGCGCTGCGGTCGACCTCGCCCGTCGACGCCGTCTGCGCGGCCAGCTCCAGGTGGTAGCGGACCTGGGCGGCGATGCGGTCGGTCTTCATGGTTGGAGATCCTCGCTGTTCGTCGATCACGTGTTCGAGGTTACGCGGCGCGGATCACCCGCAACAGGGTCCTCTGTCAGGTCGTTCGGCGGCCGCGTTCGACGAGCCACTGCGGGAGCCTGGTCGGGCGGCCCCGGTCGTTGACGCAGCCATGGACCGTGACGCCGGTCGCCCGCGGCGACGGCTCGCCCCCCTCGTCGAGGGTCGTGATCAGGTACGCCATCTGGAACGTTGCTCGGGTGACCGCGGCGAGCCGCAGGTGAACGGTGATCACGTCGTCGAACCCCAACGGCTGCCGGTACGACACGAACGCCTCCAGGACCGGCGACTCGAGTCCCGCGTCACGCCACTCGCCGAACGGGTGGCCGATGTGGCGGAGATAGGCCACCCGCGCCTCCTCGAAGTACACGACGTAGTTGCCGTGGTGGACGACGTTCATCGCGTCGGTCTCCACGAACCGGACGCGGATCTCGTGCCCGAAGTCGTAGTCGGCGGGGTTCGTGGAGGGCTCGACCGAGAGGCGCACGCGACGAGTCTGGCCGCCGGAGGCCGAATGGGAAAGACTGGACGGCATGACGCCGGCGATCCGGACGCTCGAGGCCGCCGGCGTCGACTTCCGCCTGCACGAGTTCGAGCGGGGCGACGAGCGGCGCGACTTCGGCCAGGCCGCCGCCGTCGCACTCGGCGTGCCCGCCGAGCGGGTGTTCAAGACACTCGTGGTCGACCTCGGCGACGAGCTGTGCGTCGCCGTCGTCCCGGTGAGCTGCTCGCTGTCGCTCAAACGCGTCGCCGGCGCCCTGGGCGCCAAGCGGGCGACGATGTGCGATCCGGCGCGCGCCGAGCGATCGACCGGCTACGTCGTGGGCGGCATCAGCCCGCTGGGCCAGAGGCGGCCACTGCGCACGGTCCTCGACGAGTCCGCCGAGCTGTTCGACACGATCTACGTCAGTGGCGGCCGCCGCGGACTCGACATCGAACTCGCCCCCGGCGACCTGGCGCGAACCCTCGACGCGTCGGTCGCCGACGTGGCCGCGTGAGCCGGCCTAACGCGCCGGGTGGCGTAACAGCGCCTCGATCCGGGCGACCCGCGTCCTGGCCGGCGGGTGGGAGGCGGCCAGGCGCGCCCGCCAACCGATCGGGCGGCCGGCGGTTCCGGACGCCAGCACGTGGCGCAGCGCGCTCGCCAGCTCGCGCCCGAACCCCATCCTGACCGCCCGCTGGTCGGCCTCGAACTCCGACGAGCGGCCGACGACGTTGGCGAGCGACCCGCTCGCCCGGATCCCCGCGGTGAACACCCACGACACGCCGCGGATCACCGTCGCCGCGACGGCGCCGAGCGTGGCGATCGCGGGCGAGCGGCGGCCGAAGCTGGTGCCGGCGGCGTGGGCGACGTTCTCGAGGAAGAACCCGATCCGGGCGAGCAACACGACCGGCGCCGACAACCAGTGGTAGATCGTGATCGCCACCGTGTGCAACCCGAGGTGGTGGCTCAGCTCGTGGGCGAGGACGCCGAGCAGTTGCGGCTCGGACAGCTCCTCGACGGCGTACGACGTCACGACGACGAGGTGCCCGCCGCAGGCGAACGCGTTCAGCTCGTCCGACGGCAGCACTCGCAGCACGTAGCGATCAGGGGGGAGGTTGTTGGCCTGCGCGATCGCCCGCCACATCGGCGCGATGACCGCCGCCTCGGCGTCCGACGGGCGCCGGGCGCCGAGGATGGGGGTCAGCGCAATCGCCTGCGCCGGGCGGACGAAGAGCAACAGCCCGATCGCCAGGAAGACCGCGACCGAGGCCCAGTACGGCGTGTCGGCGACCAGTCGCAGCGGTAGCCAGAGCACGACCAGCGCGAGCAGGGTGAACGGCGCCATTGCGACGACCGGCACGAACGCCCAGATCGCCGACCGCTCGACGTTTCGCGCGCCGCGCACCCGTTCCATGCCCTCATGCAGGATAGGGAACTTCGGCCGCGAACCTTCCGTCTGGGAACACTCAAGAGTGGGAACACCCCTGCCGATAGAGGAGGATGCAAGCTCGCCCGGCGAATCGCGCACAGCCGGGTGCGCAGACGGTCGGGCGACGCACGGAGGGAACTGCGTGCAGGAGCCGCTGACCACCGAACAGGGCAGGATCCGAGCGCTGCTCGACAGCGCGGCAACGGCCCGCAGCGCCGACCCCGCCGCGGCGCGGTCGCTGGTGCTCGACGCGCGCGTCCTTGCCCGGGCGGCCGGACTGCGCGGCGACGAGGCGGAGGCGCTGTACCAGCTCGCGTCGCTCGCCCATCACGAGGGGCGGCCCGACGACGCCTTCGCATTGGCGTCGGAGACCGTGCAACTCGTCGAGGGTGACGAACCGTCGCTCACACTGGCGTGGGCGCTCCACCTGATCGGCGTCATCTACTACCAGGCGAGCAACTTCGCCGACGCGCTGGAGCACAGCCTGCACGCGCTGCAGGTCTACCGAGCCACCGACCGGCAGATCGACGAGGGCAAGATCCTGCACACGATCGCCGCCGTGTATCAGTCGATGGGCGACTACGACCGGGCGATCACGACCTACGAGAGCGCGCTGGCGATCAACGAGCCGATGGGCCGCCGCGATCTCGACGCGATGGTGCTCGGCAATCTGGCCCGCGTCCGCGGGCGGCGAGGCGAGTACCTGCCCGCCGTCAGCCTCGGCCGCCAGGCGGTGGAGGCGGCCCGCGAACACGCGCCGTCACTGGTCGGCGGGTTGCTGGCCGACCTCGCCGAGGCGTACGTCGGTCTCGCCGACCACGCCAGCGCGGCGCAGTGCTTCGCCGAGGCGCGGGCCGACTGGGAACGGCGGGTCGTCGCCGGCGCCGAGCTGCCGCCCGGCGACCAACTCGGGGTGATGCTGGCCGAGGGCCGCGTCGCGTTGCGCAGCGGTCAGGTCGAGGACGCGATCGCCGCGCTGGCCGCCGCCCTCGACCTCGCCGACCGGACCGATCAGCGCGAGCTCGAACTGGAGATCCACGATCTGCTGGCCACGGCGTACAAGCAGGCGGGCCGCTTCCACGAGGCGCTCTCGCATCGCGAGCGGTACGTCGCGCTGCACCGGGAGATCTTCACCGACGCCGCCGACCTCCGGCTCCGCACGCTCCAGGTGGCCCACGACAACCAGACCGCCCGCAACCGCGCCGAGATCACCCGGCTCAAGTCGTCCGAGCTGGTCGCCGGCTTCGCCGCCGAGCACGCCGACGTCGACGCCTACCACCTGGAGGCGTTCGAGCGGCTCGCCGCGCTCGCCGAGTTCCGCGGTGGGAACACGACCAAGCACACGAGCGCCGTCGGCGACCTGGCGGCCGAGATCGGCCACGCGATCGGCCAGCCGCCGGAGTGGTGTGAGCGCCTCCGACTGGCGGCCCGCCTGCACGACATCGGCAAGGTGGCGATCAACGACTCCGTGCTCCTGAAGCCCGGCCCGCTGACGGTCGAGGAGTTCGAGGAGGTCAAGCAGCACACCGTGTTCGGCCGGCGGCTGCTGTCGGGCGTGTCGACCGAGCTGTTCGCGCTCGCCGCCGAGGCGGCCTGGTCCCATCACGAGTGGTGGGACGGGTCCGGCTACCCCAACAGCCTCAGCGGTGAGGCGATCCCCCTGTCCGGGCGCATCGTCGCGATCGCCGACGTCTACGACTCGCTCGCCACCCGGAAGATCTACAAGCGGGAGTGGAGCATCGCCGAGGCGGTGCGCTTCGTGACGTCCGGGAGCGGATCGCAGTTCCAGCCCGAACTGACCGCGGCGTTCGGCAAGGTGATGGTCGCCCGGCATCCGGAGATCGCCGGCGACCTGTAGGGGTCGCGTCGCCCGAGGTCAGCTCGGCGCCAGCGCCGCCGTCACCCAGCCGCTGACGAACGCCGCGAGCTCGTCGACCGCCACGTCGCCGAGACGCCCGCTGCGGAACGCGTTGGAGAACGACGACACCGCGCCGAGCACGCCGACCGCGAGCAGGTCGGGATCACCGGCCCGGACAGCGCCGGCGTGTTGCGCCTCGGCGATCAGCGGCCGCAGGTCGGCGAGGTACACGCCTGGCCCCTCGGCCAACAGCGCGGCCATGTCGGGGTCGGCTCGCTCGACGTCGAGGAGCGCGAAGTACGCGGCCTGCTCGGCCATGAAGCGCACGCTGGCCGCGACGCCCTGGCCGATCCGCTCGAGCGTCGTCGCCGCCGGGTCCATCGCCGCCGCCTGCGCTCGCCGCAGGCGGCCGCGCATCGTCCGCACCAGTTCGGCAAAGAGCTCCTGCTTGGTCGGGAAGTACCAGTAGAACAAGCCCTTCGCGACGCCGGACGCCGCACAGATGTCGGCGATCCGAGTCGCCGCGTAGCCGCGCTCGGCGAACAGTGCGGCGGCGGCGTCGAGCAACTGTCGCTTGCGCTCGAGGCCGTGTTCGGTGTGGCGGCGCTCGTCGCCCGTCGCCCGCGCCGCCCGGCTGTCGATCGACTCGGCCACGGGGCCAGTACACCGGATCTTGACCGGCCGGTCAAGGCCGCCGCCGGAGGCGCGTCGTAGACTCGTCGCCGATGTCTGCCAGCCGCGAGGAGCGGATCGCCAGCCGAACCCGCAGCCCGAAGTGGCAGAACCTCCCGCTGCGCATCGACATGTCCGAGTGCATCAACTGCGACGCCTGCCTTCGGCACTGCCCGCCGCACTTCGGCGCGATCTTCAACCACGGCGCCGACGTGATCATCATCCCCGAGCTGTGCAGCGGCTGCGACAAGTGCCTGCCGGTCTGCCCGGTCGACTGCATCTATCCCGACCCGACATGGGCCTCGACACCGGCGCCGGAGGACTGGTGGGACGAGCCGCTCGGCCCCGACGACCCCTACCGCTGACCGCACCGCCAGCGACGTGCCGGTCCGCGGCGGAACTTCCCGACAAATCTGGGGCGGCCTGTGCCCCGACACGACGCCCAGCGGCTAGAACGGTGCCCCATGACGGACACTGAGCTCATCCCGGGAGCGGAGCCCATCTCGCGCGAGGGGACGACGACGGCCGGCGTCCTCGTGCTGCACGGCTTCACCGGGAACCCGTCCTCGGTCCGGCTGCAGGCCGAGGCGATGGTCGCCGAGGGCCACCACGTCGAATCGCCGCGGCTGCCGGGGCACGGCACGACGATCGACGACATGATCACGACCGGTTGGGCGGATTGGTCGGCGGCGGCGCTGGACGCCCACGACCGCCTCGCCGAACGGTCCGACCGGATCGTGGTCATGGGGCTGAGCATGGGCGGCACGCTGGCGCTGTACACGGCGCTCAACCGGCCGTCGATCAGCGGTGTCATCTGCGTCAACCCCGCCACCCTCCCGCAGCCCGACGACGTCGTGACCATGGTGCGCGAGATGATCGACGACGGCACGCATGTGGTGCCGGGCGTCGGTTCCGACGTCGCCGATCCGGAGGCGGTCGAGGTCGCCTACGAGGGCACGCCGCTCGTGCCGCTGCTCTCCTTGAACGACGACGGCCTGGCCCCGATCGCCGACCGCTACGGCGAGTTGAAGATGCCGCTGCGGCTGTTCACGTCACGGCAGGACCACGTCGTCGAACCGGCCAACAGCGAACACCTCGCGGCGACGTACGGCGGAGCGGTCGAACACACGTGGCTCGATCGCAGCTACCACGTCGCCACCCAGGACTTCGATCGCGGCCTGATCATCGACGAGAGCGTGGCGTTCGTCGCCCGCGTGACGAGCCGGTGACCGCGTTGTCCGCGATGACCGCCAGCATCCCGAGCCCCTCGTTCAACTCGATCGACATCGGGCCCCTCAGCCTGAACATCTACGGGCTGTGCATCGCCCTTGGCGTCGTCGCCGCGGTGTGGATGTTCGGTCGCCGCCTCGAGGAGCGGGGGGCCGGCACCAGGGACGACGCGAGCGCCATCGGGGTCGTCGCCGTGCTCGCCGGCGTGATCGGCGCCCGGCTCTACCACGTGGTGACCGACTGGGAACGGTTCGACGGCAACCTCGCCGCCATCCCGAAGCTCTGGGAGGGCGGTCTCGGCATCCCCGGCGGGCTGTTGCTCGGTATCCCGGTCGGGCTCTGGATGTCCAAACGCCACGGCATCACGTACGCCGTGGCCGCGACGTGTGCCGCGCCGGCGATTCCGCTGGCACAGGCGATCGGCCGCTGGGGCAACTACTTCAACCAGGAGCTCTACGGTCGGGCGACCGACCTGCCGTGGGCGCTGGAGATCGACGCCGAGCACGCGCCCGCGTTCGCCGCGGGAACCACGTTCCACCCGACGTTCCTCTACGAGTCGCTGTGGAGCCTGGCGCTCGTGTTCGTGCTGCTGTGGATCGACCGGCGATACCGCCCGCCGGACGGGCAGCTGATGTTCTTGTACCTGATCGGATACGGCATCGGGCGGTTCTGGATCGAGGGGCTGCGCATCGACCAGGCCGACGAGCTCGGCGGCCTGCGCTGGAACCAGTGGGTGGCGCTCGCCGCGGTGATCGGCGGACTCGTCGCGCTCGCCGTCTGGCCCGACCGTTCGGCGGCCGACGACGAGGAACCCGACGAGGAACCCGACGACGAGGAACCCGACGACGAGGAACCCGACGAGGAACCCGACGACGAGGAACCCGACGACGAACCCGACGACGAACCCGACGACGAGGAACCCGACGACGAACCCGACGACGAACCCGACGACGAGGAACCCGACGACGTGCTCCGCGGCGGCCTCGACGACGATCTGGTCGAGGAACCCGGCGCCGACGGCGAACCAGACGGATCCCAGGTCTCCACCGACGCCGAACGCGCCGAGGACGATGGCGAACGCGCCGACGACGAGGACGACACCGCCGACGAGGACGATGGCGAACGCGCCGACGACGAGGACGACACCGCCGACGAGGACGATGGCGAACGCGACGAGGACGATGGCGAACGCGCCGACGACGA
>JBFGCT010000164.1:0-9429 GCA_041581055.1 Ilumatobacteraceae bacterium
CCTCGACGACAACACCTCCCGCAACGGCTACCGCCTCAACCACTTCACCCCCGGCGGCACCTTCCGCCTCTACCGCGAAGACGGAACCGACACCACCCCCGTCGACATCCTCCAAGGCAACGGCAACACCGGCGGCACCGGCTCCGACCTCACCGACCCACCCGACGTCGTCACCTTCGGCGGCGGCGCCTACACCCCCTGGGACACCGCCCCCACCCTCCCCGTCATCCCCTGACGAGCGACCTCGCCGGGCAACGCGGCGGCGAGGACGTCAGCCGCTGACGCGGGCCGCGGCGTCGTCGGCGCGCCACTGCGCCGACCACGTGCCCTGCCAGTCGCAGTACGGGCCGTAGCGGGCGATCAGCTCACGCTCCTCGGGCTCGCACTCCGGGGCGACGGGGTTCTCCCAGATGTCGTGCCAGCCCACCGTGAACCGGGCGCCGGGCTCGGGGGCCCAGTCGAAGGCGCTGGCGTGCACGATCTCGATTCGCGGCCCGTATCGATCCTCGAGAAACGGGCCGACGAGCGCGATCACGTCCGACGACGCCTCGACGATCACGACGCGCTCGACGATCGGTGCGTTGAGCATCGACTCGGCGACGAGCCCGAGGCCGAGACCGGTCAGCAGGACGCGTCCGCCCCGGCGGGTCGCCTCGATGATCGCGGGGCGTTGCGTCCACCACTCGTCGACCTGATCGGTCATGAAGATCCGGTTGCCGAGGCGCAGACGGGTGTACGCGCCGGGCGGCGAGATCGCCCAGTCCGCGCGCCCGTCGCGTACATCGGCGCGGGGCGCGACGACCTCGTACCGGTCGATGATCCAGGGGCCGGACTGCCCGACCGGGACGTCGGACGTGGCGTGGCCGACGCCCGCGACCTCCATCAACCGCGGCCGTCGGCTCGGTCAGTCACGCGCGGGGTACAAGCCGACCAGCGCGATGATGAAGTTCAACGCGAGGTACGGCTGCATGTTCTCGTGCGCTTGGCCCGCACCCGTGTCGGCCAGCGCCTTGACGGGCGTGGCGGCGGTTGTCGTGCCGTAGAGGTTGGCGCCGCGGCCGCCGGAGTTGGCCAGGTAGTGGTTGGTCGGCGAGCGGTCCCTGTTGGTGATCGCGTCGTCGGCGGTGACCCCGTGGCTGTGCGCCGCAGGCATCGTCTGGCTCGTGATCGCCACCGTTTCGGCCCCGCCCGTCTCGCCGAGACGGCGCGCGGTCAGGCCGGGGCCGCGCCCGGGGTGCATCGCGGCGCGACCCTGGAGGTTCGGGAGGGCGAGCGTGGTCCGGCCGTCGCCGCCGTAGATCGTCCCGATCAACGAGAACAGCGCGGTGTTCTGCGCGACCGGCAGCAACTGACCGTTGCAGAACGCCCAGCCGCGCGGCGCGAAGTTGCCGGCGAAGATCCGGATCTCGGCAATGAATGGTTCGCTCATCGTCGTTCCTCTCCTAATGCTTCGACGGGTAGATGCCGTACAGGGCGATGATGAAGTTGATGCACTGGAACGGCTGGAGGTTCGTGTGACCCTGGCCGCCGCCGGCGAAGTTCTCGACCATCGTCGACGCCATCGTGACCGGTGACTGCGGCGGGCTGCTGGCGCTGTAGACGTCGGCCGACGCCTCGGCCATCGCGTGGCCCACCGGTGTGCGCTCCTGCCCGCCGTCGGTCGTCGCCTGCCAGCCGTGTGTGTGCCCGCCGAGCTGGTTGGCGGTCAGCGTCACGTGCTCGTCTCCCGACTTCGACCCCAGCGCTCGTGGCGTCAATCCCGGACCCGCGCCGGTGTGGATCGCCAGCCGACCGCGGAGGTCGGGAAGCCCGAACGTGGTTCGCCCGTCGCCGCCGTAGACCGTGCCGAGCAGTGAGAACAGCGCGTCGTTGGCCGAAACGGCGATCAACTGGCCGTCGCAGAACGCCCAGCCTCGTGGGGCGAATTGACCGGCGAACATCCGGATCTCGCCGACGAATGGTTCTGACATCTGTCGTTCCTCCTAGTGGTCGGGTCGCGGTCAGTTGCGGGACGGGAACAGGCCCTGCAGGGCGATGCAGTAGGCGAGGGTCAAGTACGGCTGCATGTTGTTGTGGGCGTCGTTCCCCGTCGCGGCGATGGCCCCCGGGTTCAGCGTCGTGTTCAGCTGCGCGTTGGCGTCGGAGTAGGGCGTGCCGACTGCGGCGGTCGCCGCCGCGAGCAGCGCGCCGTTCGGCGAGCCCGTCGTCCCGTCCGCATCGGTGCCGGCGACGACGTGGGTGTGCTGCGCGATCTGACTCGCGTTGAGCGTCACCGTCTCTGCGCCGGCACGTTGCCCTTCCGGGTGCGAATCCGACTTGTGGATCGGCACCCTCCCCCGCAGGTCCGGCAGGGCGAAGTTCGTGCGGCCGTCACCGCCGTAGGTCGTGCCCAGCAGCGAGTACAGCGACTGGTTCTGGCTGATCGGCAGGATCTGTCCGTCGCAGAAGGCCCATCCACGCGGCGCGAAGTTGAACCCCACGATGCGGATCTCTGCCAAGAATGGCTCTGACACTGCGTCCCCTCCTCGTCGGTGCGGCGGCTCGATGGACGTCCCCCGCAAGCGCCTCGGGTCACCGTAGCCGACTCCGCAGAGGCGTGCATCCGAAAACGCGTTCCGCTTTCAAGCCGCGCGCGCCGCCGTCGGTACGCTGCTCGGCGATGACCGGAACGATCGCTCTGCGCTCCGTCACCGACGACGACGACGACTTCCTCCGTCGGGTTTTCTCGAGCACACGCGGGGACGTGCTCGCCGCGCCACTGTCGGCCGACGAGCGGGACACCTTCCTCGACTTCCAGTATCGAGCGCAGCGCAGCGACTACGAGCGCCGCTTCCCCCGGGCCCAGCACTCGATCGTGCTGGTCGAGGGGGAGCCGCACGGCCGGGTCTGGATCGACCGCAACCCCGACGAGATCCGGCTGCTCGACATCGCGCTGCTCCCCGAGCATCAGGGCCGGGGAACCGGACGGGTCCTGCTCGAGCGGCTCGTCGACGAGGCCCGCGTCGCCGGCCGGCCGTTGCGCCACTCGGTCGCCTCGAACAACCCCGACGCGCTGCGGTTCTACCGGCGGCTCGGCTTCACCGTCATCGACGACCTCGGCATGTACATGCTGATGGAGTGGACCGCGGCCGGCGAGCCCGGCATCACGACGGCCGGTTGACAACCGCTTCGTAATACGCGCCCGCGTCGTCGCGCCCGATCGGCACGAGGAACAGCTCGGTCGTCCCCCAACGATCGTCGCGCAGCTCCCGGATCGACTGGTTCAGGAGCGGCTCGGCCGGCCCGCGGAACAGCATCGAGAACCCGCTCGCGCCATCCGGCGCGGCCGACAGCGGCTCGACCTCGGTGAGCTCGATCGAGAGCGGGGCGGCGCCGCCCTCGGCCTCGAGCTCGAAGCGGTCGCCCACCCGCTCGGCGGCGACCTTCAGGTCGATGTCGTCGATGTCCATACGGCGCTCGACACTACACGGGGTCCTCGCCCGCCAGCTCGACGGGCTCAGCCGGCGCGGGCCAGCTCGACGAAGGTCGGGCCGGCCTGCAGCGGGACCACGCCCCCGTCGACGTCCCGGAAGACGAACGGCGCCTCGGCGCTGCGCCGCGACCAGGTCCCGGTGATCGCCACACCGTCTCGATGGATCACCGCCGTCCCGGTGCCGACGGTGATCGCCTCGGGCGACCGCGCGTCGACCGCGGAGCGGACGTGGGTGGCGTAGACGACGACGACGTTGGCCGCGGCGATCCGCGCGCCACCGGCCGCGACGTGCGGCGAACCGTTCTGACTCCGCAGATAGGTGCCGCTCGACGCATCCCAGGTCCAGCCGGCGCGCATGTTGTCCATCCTCACCTCGAACGACGAGTCCGCGCTGGCCGGCGTCGACCGCGTCCAGTCCTCGTCGATCTCCCAGAGCGGCCGCGCCGGCCCGGCGGCCGCCCCGCGCCCGAGCAGGCAGCCCGTCTTGGCGACGAGGTTGTGCGGCGCCCGGCGGCTCGACTCGCGCCGGTAGCAGTTGCTGCGGACGGCGGCGACGTCGATCAGCAAGCCGGCCTCGGCCGCGGCGCCGATCCACGAGGTCACCCCGGGGTTGCCGCCCGACCAGGCGAGGATCGGCCGGTTCATGCCAGAGAGGAGGTCGATGTCGGTTGTGCGCGCCGACCGCACCGGGCCGACCTCGGCGGGCACGTCGGAGTGGAACAGCGCCATGAACCGGGTAGCCCCCTCGACGTTCTCCTCGAACACGACATCGGCGCGGTCGAGCGCCCATTGCGGGCGGGCGCTGCCCACGTTGTCGATCTTCGCCACGAGCACGGGCGACGTGGTGACCGACTCGGGCGCCGGGAGTCCGGTCAGCGCGGCGACACCGGTCAGGGCGGGGCGGACGG
The DNA here is from genome assembly GCA_041581055.1 of Ilumatobacteraceae bacterium. GTDB lineage: Bacteria > Actinomycetota > Acidimicrobiia > Acidimicrobiales > Ilumatobacteraceae > JBFGCT01. Next base: position 4,381 of record JBFGCT010000164.1, read on the forward strand.
TGTAGGGCGGGTACGTCGGCACGGGCGGCGGGGCGTTCGCCGGGCGGGGTTCGGTGGTCGGCACGGTCGTCGTCGGGGCGGCCACGGTGGTGACCGGCGGGTCGGCGATGGGGTCGGGTTCGGTGCGGGCGACGGTCGACGGCGGCACGGTCGTCGCCCGGAGCGTCGTCGCCGGCACGATCGGTCGCTCCTCGCCGGACTCGTCGGCGGCCGGCACGGGCCCCGAGGAGGGCGGAGCGGCCGTCGTCGGGAGAAAGCGGCCCAGTTCCGTCGTGGCCGTCGGGGATTGGTCGGCCGAGGGGGCGCCGTCGCGGCCGGCGACCGTGCCGCCGCACGCCACGGCGAGCATCCCCAGGCCGACGATCACTCCGGCCGTCGTCGCGATCCGAGCCGGCATCGAGACGACGATACCTGCCACGACGCGGCGACAATCGGCATTCCGTTCGCCGGGCCCGGCCACCCACCGCTCGGTTGACCGACCGCCCCCGCCGCCCGTCGTCCCGTGGGGGTCATCGTGTCAGCAGTCCTCGCCACCGATCCGGTGGTCGTCATCCGCCCCTGGATCGACCCTGTCGTCGACGACGACGGCCACGACCCACGCTCCCGTTATGTCGAGACGTTCTGGCTCGGCGTCCTCGGCCCGACGGCGACCTGGCTCGTCCGCCGCCTCGCCGCCGGTCTCGACCGCTCCCCGGACGGGTTCGAGCTCGACCTCGCCGCGACGGCGCGGGCGATGGGGCTGAGCTTCGCCGCCGGCCGCTCGTCGCCGTTCAGCAAGGCCCTCGAACGGTGCGTGATGTTCGGCATCGCCCACCCGATCCCGAGGGGCCTGGCGGTTCGGCGGCGGATCCCGCCGGTCGCCCATCGCCACCTCCGCCGGCTACCCGACGACGTCCGAGCGGCCCACGACGACTGGCAGCGGGCCACGATCTCGCTCGACGACCTCACGCGGGCCCACCGGCTGGCGATGACCATGGTCGACCTCGGCGACGACGTCGCGGTGGTCGAGCACCAGCTGATCGCGCTGGGGGTCGGCAACGCCGTCGCCGCCGAGGTCGCCGACAACCTCAGCCGGCTCACCACTCCGAGAATCGCGGCTCAGCCGTCGGCGTCGACGGCGAGCACCTTGCGGTAGCGCCCCATCGAGCGGACGTGGCTCACGTCGCCTGGGGTGCCGGTGTGCATCTGGTAGCCGTCGGCGAGCGCCATCGCCACGTGGCCGCTGCGCCAGAGGATGTCGCCGGGCAGCGGATCCTCGACGATGTCCGCCCAGGCCGCGTTGCGCATCACCGACGAGGACGGCTCCCAATCCGAGTCCGAGAGCGGGTTGCCCGCCTCGCGGAAGGCCCGGCCGACGAAGCTCGAGCAGTCGTCGTACCCCTCCTGACCGCGCCGGCTGCGGGAGTACGGGATGCCGAGCAGCTCGAAGCCCTCGACGATCGCCGCCGCGGCGACGTCGGTGCGAGCCTGCTCGACGCTGCGCACGCACAAACCGCGCCCGTCGGCGTCGGCGCCGTTGCGCAGCAGGTTCGGGTCGGCCGGCGCGGCGCAGCGGGCGGCGATCTGCTGGCGAGTCGTCGGTTGCGGCTCGTCGCGCTGGCCCTGGCCGGCCAGGCCGTCCCAGATCACGTCGCGCTCCATCGCCGCCGGCGGATCGACCACCCGGTGCGTGTCGCGTGCGGCGGGTGCGGCCACCGCCGACGAGCGGGACGACACGAAGCGTGAAATGGCCGTGATCGCTTGCGCGCGAGGCGGCGGGTCGGCGCCGGCGACGGCGCCCGGGGCGACCGACATGGCGAGGGCAGCCGCCATCCCGAGCGCGACGGCGCGCGGGCGAAGAAGGGGGTTGTCCGAAGGCATCGCACGAGGATGGCGGCGGACCCCGTAAACGTGACAGATTGGTGACGGATGTTACAATTGGGTGACACACTGCGTGATCTGGTGTCACCCGGTGTGCCAATTCCAGCGCGCAACGTCACCGGCGCGCGCTCGCCGGGCGCGCCGGCTCGGGGTCAGGGGCTCGGGGTCCGGGGCTCGGGGTCAGGGGCTCGGGGTCAGGGGTCAGGTCGGGCGAAGTTGCAGGCGAGGTCGATCAGGAGGCGGGTGCCGAAGCCGGTGGCCCCCTTGGAGTAGATCCCCTCGTCGCCGTCGACGACCATCGGGCCGGCGATGTCGAGGTGCGCCCACGGCACGTCGCCGACGAACTCGCTGAGGAAGATCGACGCGGTGATCGTGCCGCCGTACGGGCCGCCGACGTTCTTCATGTCGGCGACGACCGAGTCGAGCAGCGTGCGGTACTTGCCCACTTCGAGCGGCAACTGCCACGTCGGCTCGTCGACCGCGTCGGACCGGGCACGCACCTGGTCGACCAGGCCCTGATCGGTCCCGAGCACGGCGGCGATGCTCTTGCCGAGCGCCCCGATCGCCGAACCCGTCAGCGTGGCGATGTCGACGATCGCGTCCGGCTCGTCCTCGACGGCGAGCGACAAGCCGTCGGCGAGCACGAGCCGTCCCTCGGCGTCGGTGTTGTGGATCTCGACCGTCTTGCCGTTGCGCATCGTCAGCACGTCGCCCAGCTTCAGGGCCGAACCCGACGGCATGTTGTCGGTGCACATCAAGAACGCGGTCACCTTCGACCGGCAACGCAGCGACTTCAGCGCCGACATCGCCGCCAGCACGGCGGCGGCGCCGGACATGTCCATCTTCATCACCGCGTGGAACGCGTCGCTCGCCTTGAGGCTGATGCCGCCGGAGTCGTACATCACGCCCTTGCCGACGAGGGCGAGGTGGCCGCGCGGGTTGCGCGGCGTGTAGGTCAGCTTCACCATCCGGGGCGGCTCGGTCGAGCCCCGATTGACCCCGATGATCCCGCCACAGCCGAGCGCGAGCAGCTGATCCTTGTTGAACACCTCGACGGTCAGGCCGCGGTCGGCGCCCAGCGCGACCGCCCGGTCGGCCAGATCCTTGGCGTTGAGGTAGGTGGGCGGCGTGTTGGCGAGCTCGCGCGCCAGCGCGGCGGCCGAGGCGACGACCTTGCCGGCCGCGCTCCCGTCCTCGACCCCGGAGGCCCGCTTTGCGCCGGCGACGAGCGTCAGCTCGGCGAGTTTCGACCCGCTCTCCGGTTCGGACTTCAGGCCGACGTACCGATACGACGCCAGCAGGACGCCCTCGGTGACGGCCTGCCCGGCGGCCGGGGGGTCGACCCCGGCGACGTCGGTCAGGTTCGTGGCGAGGTGGGCGTGCTTGGCCGCGGCGCGGGCGAACGCCGCGGCGGCGGTTCGCAGCCCGTTGGCGTCGGTCTCGCCGGGCGCCCCGACCCCGACGGCGACGCAGACCCCTTCCGCCGAGGGCACGACGAGCGTCTGGCCCGGCTTGCCGTCGAAGCCGTTCGCCTCGAGGTCGGCGCGGGTCAACCCGAGCCGTCGTGGCACCGCCCCCTTGGCGCCGACGGCGAGGCCCACCGCGTCCGCCGGCCGGGGGGTGGCGCGCGCGGTCGAGACGGTCACGGACGAGACGGCTGCGCTGGCATCGGTCATGGCGGGACAGTCTTGTCGATCGGTCCCCGCCGGCGTGCCATCGAGGTCGAACGCGGGGCGAGGCGCCGCTCCCGTTTCGCTCTCGATCCGGCCTCTGTTACGGTGCCAGAGCGGTTCGTCTTCTTTGGCGTGCCGCTCATCAAACGACACGAGATCGGCGCGCACGCCGGCCTCAAGGAGGAGACACATGTTTTCGAGGGGGAAGGCTTCCAACTGGAAGCGAGCGGCCGGGGTGCTGATGGCACTCGGGCTCGTCGCCGGCGCGTGTTCGAGCGACAGCGACGACGGATCCGACGGCACGACCGCGGGCACCACCGGCGACCAGCCGCCCGACACGAGCGGCGACGCGCCACCCGACACGTCCGGCGACGCGCCACCGGAGACCACCGGCGACGCGCCGGACACGACCGACGACGTCGATGTCGTGCAGAGCGAGGGCGGGCGGCTGGCCGCCGTCCAGCAGCGCGGCGAGGTCATCTGCGGCGGCAACGACACGCTGCCCGGCTTCGGCATCGTCGACGACGCCGGCAACTTCTCCGGCTTCGACGTCGACTTCTGCAGCGTCGTCGCCGCCGGCGTACTCGGCGACGCGACGGCGTTCCAGATCGTCCCGCTGACCGCCGAGGCCCGCTTCACCGCGTTGCAGTCCGGCGAGATCGACGTTCTGATCCGGAACACGACCTGGACCGCCACCCGCGACGGCAACGAGGGCGCGAACTTCCTGTTCACCACCTTCTACGACGGCCAGGGCATGATGGTGCCGGAGTCGACCGGGTTCACCGTGCTCGAGGATCTCGCCGACGCCAGCATCTGCGTGCTGTCCGGCACGACCACCGAGCTCAACCTGACCTCGGTGTTCAACGCTCGCGGCATCCCGTTCACACCGGTCGTGTTCGAGGACAACACCCAGCTCCGCCCGGCCTACGAAGAAGGCCAGTGCGAGGCGTGGACCTCCGACCAGAGCCAGCTGGCGGCGTTCAAGTCGTCGATCGAGAGCGAGGGCGGCGAGGCGCAGACGATCTTCGGCGAGGTCATCTCGAAGGAGCCGCTCGGCCCGGTGGTCGCCGATGGCGACACCGAGTGGGCACAGGCCGTCAACTGGGCCGTAATGGCGCCGGTCCAGGCCTGGGAGTTCGGTCTCGACTCGACCACCATCGGCAGCTACGACGGTGACGACCCGAACATCCAGCGGTTCGTCGGCCAGTCCGAGGGCTTCGATCCGGGCCTCGGCCTTCCGGCCGACTTCGCCGTGCAGATCGTCGAGGGCGTCGGCAACTACGAGGAGATCTACAACCGCAACATCGTGCCGATCGGCATCCCGTTGACGGGGTCGGTCAACGACCTGTGGACCCAGGGCGGCCTCATGTACGTCCCGCCGTACCGCTGACGGGCTGACCGACTCGTAATTCGATCCGCATCGGTTGGGGCCGGCCCGGGGGGCCGGACCCAACCGGGATCATTCGCACTCACTCTCTGGGGGATCTCCGCGTGGCGGACACCATGACTCCGGCGC
>JBFGCT010000165.1:0-9408 GCA_041581055.1 Ilumatobacteraceae bacterium
AGGTGAGACCACCTGTGGGTCTCACCTCTCACCGGAGGGATTGCTGGGGGCCGGGACGGACCGGTGAGCCGGGAACCGCGACGACGGTAGAATCGGCGGCGACATGACCTCCCTCTGGCCGCAGATCGAGCCCCTCCTCGCGCGTGTGCAGAAGCCGGCTCGGTACATCGGGCTCGAGGACGGGATGGGGTCGCCTGAGCACGGGGACGGCAAGGTCGCGTGGCTGCTCGCCTACCCCGACACGTACGAGGTGGGCCTGCCCAACCAGGGGCTGCAGATCCTGTACGAGATCCTCAACGAGCGGCCCGACGCCGTCGCCGAACGGACGTACGCGCCCTGGACCGACCTCGAGGCCGAGCTGCGGGCGGCGGGTCTGCCGCTGTTCTCGGTCGACACGCACCGGGGCGCCCCCGATTTCGACGTGCTCGGGTTCAACCTCGCGGCCGAGCTGGTCTACACCAACGTCCTCAACATGATCGACCTCGCCGGCGCGCCCGTCCGCGCCGCCGACCGGGGTGACGACGACCTGTTCGTGATCGCCGGGGGGCACGCCGCGTTCAACCCCGAGCCGCTCGCCGACTTCCTCGATCTCGTCGTGCTCGGCGAGGGGGAGGAGGTCGTCAGCGAGATCAACACCGTGCTCCACCGCTGGATCGCCGACGGCCGCCACGGGCGGGCGACCGCGCTGCGGGCGCTGGCGTCGGTGCCGGGCGTCTACGTGCCGTCGATGTACGACGTCCGCTACGCGCCGCCGGCCGACGGCGGCGGCATCCTGTCGATCGAGCCGTTGCATGACGACGTACCGGCGACGGTCGACAAGCGGACGGTCGCCGACCTCGGCGAGTGGCCCTACCCGAAGCGCCCGCTGGCCCCGCTGACCGAGGTGGTCCACGATCGGTTGAGCGTCGAGGTGTTCCGCGGGTGCACCCGCGGGTGCCGGTTCTGCCAGGCCGGGATGATCACCCGCCCCGTCCGCGAGCGACCGGCCGAGCAGGTGCGCACGATGGTGGCCGAGGGTCTCCGGCGTACCGGCTACAACGAGGTGAGCCTGACGTCGCTCTCGACGGCCGACTTCAGCGACGTCGAGCCGGTCGTGCGCGACATCCTGGCCGACCAGGAGGCCGCCGCCCCGACCGGCCCGAACGGGATGGCGTTGGGATGCGGGACGACGATCAACCTGCCGTCGCTGCGGGTCGACGCGTTCACCGTCGGGCTCGCCGGCCAGGTCAACGCCGGCCGCCGGTCGGGCCTGACCTTCGCCCCCGAGGGCGGAACGTGGCGCATTCGGAAGGTGATCAACAAGCTGATCGTCGAGGACGACCTCTACGGCGCCGTCGACTCGGCCTACTCGCAGGGGTGGAGTCGGATCAAGCTGTACTTCCTGGTCGGGCTCCCCACCGAGACCGACGAGGACGTGCTCGCGATCGCCGACCTGGCCCGCAACTGCGTCGCCATCGGCAAGCGGCACACCGGCCGAGCCTCGGTGACGGTGAGCGTCGGCGGCTTCGTCCCCAAGGCGCACACCCCGTTCCAGTGGTTCGGGCAGAACACCGAGGCGGAGCTGGAGCGCAAGGTCAAGCTGCTGCGCGACGCCACCCGGCGGGCCAGCGGCGTCAACGTCAAATGGCACGACCCGGCGGCGACGACCGCCGAGGGCATCGCCAGCCGCGGCGACCGGCGCCTCGGAGCGGTCATCGAGCACGTCTGGCGCGGCGGCGGCACCTTCCAGGAGTGGGGCGAGCACTTCGACCTCGACCGTTGGCGGGGGGCGCTCGACGCGGCCGGGCTGTCGCTCGACTGGTACGTGTTCCGCCACCGCCGCCGCGACGAGGTGCTCCCGTGGGCGCACCTGACCGCCGGCTTGCACTCCGACTTCCTGTGGGACGACTGGCAGGCGGCGCTCGCCGAGAGCGGCGTGGAGGACTGCCGGTGGACACCGTGCTACGACTGCGGCGTCTGCACCGGGTACGGCATCGAGCACGTCGTCGCCTCGCCGGTCGCGCCGGCCGGGGGCAGCCAGGGCACCGGGCAGGACCTCGATCGGGGCGGAGAGGCACCGGTCGTCCTCATGCCCAGACCGAGCGAGTCGCGCCGGCCGACGACGGCGGTGTCAGCGTCGTGACCATGCGGCTCAGGCTCCGTTACGCCAAGCTCGGCAAGGTCCGCTTCGTCAGCCATCGCGACGGTGCACGCCTCTGGGAACGGGCGCTGCGTAGAATCGCCCTTCCAGTGGCGTACACCGAAGGTTTCACCCCCCGCCCGAAGCTGAGCTTCGGCCTTGCGCTCCCGACCGGGGCCGAGTCCGTCGCCGAGTACATCGACGTCGACCTCGCAACCGTCGTCGACGTCGACGATCACGGGCTCGCCGTGGCGCTCAGCGACGCGCTCCCGATCGGCATGGAGGTGCTCGTCGCCGCCGAGCGCCCGACCGGTGGCGCTTCACTGCAAGATCAGGTCAGCTCCACCACCTGGGAGCTGACCGGGCCCGGATTCACGTCCGAACTGCTGGAGGCGGCCGCCCAGCGCTTGCTCGACGCCGACGAGTTGTTCGTCGAGCGCGAGCGCAAGGGACAGCGTCGAGTCGACGATGTCCGACCCCTCATCCACGACCTGGCGCCCGATCACTCGGGAAGCCGCCTGGTCGCGGAACTCGCCACCGTCGGCCGGGCCCTGCGCCCGGCCGAGCTGGCAACCGCTGCGTTCCCCGACATCGACCCCGTCGAGGTCAGGGTGCTGCGAACACATCAGTGGATCGATCACGACGGTGAGCGGCGCGAGGTGCTCGCGCTGCCGGCCGACGTGGCCGCGCTCGACCGGGGTCTGAGCGCATGAACGGGATCGCCGACCGGCGCCCCCGAACCTCACTCGTCGCCGATGTCTGCCGCCCGTCGCGGGCGGCCGTCGGCCCGGGGCGCCGCCACCACACGGCGCCTCTCAGAAGGGAACGACACCATGGATCAGTCCGATCACAACACAGGGGTGGCGCCGAACCAGGGCGGTGAGCCCCCCACCCCGTCACGGGCCGCGCCGTCCCCCGGTCAGCGCAAGCCCCGCGACGACGCCCGTTCGTCGAACGCCGACATCGAGCTCCCCGAGCGGATGACCGAGGGCCGGGCCTCGCGCGAGGCCGCCGAGAAGGCGCTCGTGCGACGACCCAAGATCGGCGACACGATGCCGATCCCCACCGCGCCGCCGCCCGGCCCCGCCGTGGCGCCGGGCGACAGCGGTCCGGCGAACGCGCCCGGCCAGAAGCGACGCCGCAAGCGCGGCGGTCGCGGCGGGGGCGGCGGTTCGGGTGCGCCCGAGCGGCGCGAGCACAAGGATCGGCCGCCGAAGGGGTCGGGGGGCGACAAGAAGAAGGGTCGCGGCAAGGGACGTGGCAAGGGCCGCGGCAAGGGCCACGACCCTGAGATGGACGAGGCGATGCTCGAGCAGCGCCGCGGCCGGGAGCGCAACGGCAAGCCGATCGGGCGGTACTCGATGTGCGTGCAGGTCCGGCCCGGCGTCGCCCAGGTCGCCGTGCTCGAGGGCCGCAGCCTGATCGAGCACTATGTCAGCCGTCCCGCCGACGACGTCAGCCAGATCCACGGCAACATCTACCTCGGCAAGGTGCAGAACGTGCTCCCGGGCATGGAGGCCGCCTTCGTCGACATCGCCACGCCGAAGAACGCGGTGCTGTACCGCAGCGACGTGCAGTACGACGCGGAGGACATCGAGCAGAAGGGCAGCAACCCGCGCATCGAGGACATCCTCAAGAACCGCCAGCTGATCATCTGCCAGGTGACCAAGAACCCGATCGGGCACAAGGGAGCGCGCCTCACCCAGGAGGTCTCGTTGCCCGGGCGGTTCGTCGTGCTCATCCCGAACTCCAAGACGTACGGCATCTCCAAGCGTCTGCCCGACGACGTCCGCAAGCGGTTGCGCGGCATCCTCGACCGCGTCAAGCCCGACGAGCACGGGCTGATCGTGCGCACCGCCGCCGAGCACGCGACCGAGGAAGAGCTGATCGCCGACATGACGATCCTGCTCGACCAGTGGGACGAGATCGCCCGACGCGCCGAGAGGGCACAGCGGCCGACGTTGCTGTATCGCGAGCCGGAGCTGGCGGTCAGGGTGATCCGCGAGGAGTTCAACGCCGACTATCGCAACGTGCTGATCGACGACCACCGGCTGTACGAGGAGGTGCGCGGGTACGTCGCCGCGTTCAATCCCGAGCTGGCCAACCGCATCGAGTACTTCGACACCGGCACCGAGAAACTCTCGCTGTTCGAGCGTCTCCACGTCCACGAGCAGGTCCACAAGGCGCTCGACCGCAAGGTCTGGCTGCCATCAGGCGGGTCGTTGATCATCGAGCACACCGAGGCGCTGACCGTGATCGACGTCAACACCGGCAAGAACGTGGGCAAGTCCAACCTCGAAGAGACCGTGTTCTACAACAACATGGAGGCCGCCGAGGAGATCGCCAAGCAACTCCGGCTGCGCGACATCGGCGGCATCATCGTCATCGACTTCATCGACATGGAGATCCGCAACAATCGGGCGAAGGTGGTCGAGGTCTTCCGCGACGCCCTGTCCCGCGACAAGACCCGCTCCCAGGTGTTCGACATCTCCGAGCTCGGCCTGGTCGAGATGACCCGCAAGCGGATCGGGGAGGGCCTGCTCACCGAGTTCTCCGAACAGTGCCCCGACTGCGAGGGCCGCGGCGTCCTCGTCGACTACTCGATGCTGGAGTGATGCCGGCTGACTCGACAAGAATCTAGGAACTGGTCGGTGCTGCGGACATCGGTGCGTAGGGTCTCCTGTATGCAGATCGAGATCACCGACGAGGCGCGGCGGGTGCTGACCAAGCGTGGCGGGGTGATGTCGATCGACTTCATCCGGCCGACCGGTTGAGGAAAGGTCGCCGAGGTGTCGGTCGACACCAACGTCAAGGGCAAGAACCTCTCGCCGTACCGCAAGCTGCGCCACGACGAGTTCCAGATCCTGATCACGCCGACCCTCGTCGGGATGGCCGAGTCGATGCGGGTCGTCACCAAGGGCACGCTGTCCAAGTCCCTGCGCGTCGAGTTCCAGGCCGCCCCCGGCCCCGACTCGTCCTGCGACATCTGACCCGGCCGTCGCGCTCCGCCTGCGACCGGGCGTCACCGCCGCGCGGCGTGCCGCCGCACGGTGCCTGACCCGGCGGGCCGGCGGCGTAGCCTCGCGTCATGGCCGACCTGCTCGAACTGTCGTCGCGCATCATCGACTCCGGCGTGGCGACCGAGCCGGTCAACCGCGTCACCAACGAGCTGTCCGAGCTGGCCGACGGCTTGGCGATCGTGGAGAGCTTCAGCCACAGCGTGGTGCTCGACGCCGGCGAGGGCCTCGTCGCCTTCGACGCCTCGCACGCCAACACCGGGGCCGCGGTCGTCGGCGCCATCCAGGGGTGGAGCGACACCCCGGTCAGCCATCTCGTCTACACCCACGGTCACGCCGACCATGTCGGCGGTAGCCCCGACTTCGCGGACGCCTACGGCGAGATGACCGTCGTCGGCCACCGAGCGGTGGCCGAGCGCTTCGACCGGTACGCGTACACCAACGACTGGAATGTGCTGATCAACGCCCGGCAGTTCGGCGGCGTCCGCGGCGACTTCGGGATGGGCGACACGCCGCACTTCATCCCGCCCGACACCCGTCGGCCGTCGCACGTCGTCGACCAACACGACACGATGACGGTCGGCGACACGACGATCGAGTTCCACCACGCCCGCGGCGAGACCGACGACCACCTGTGGAGCTGGATCCCCGACCGCAAGTGGCTCTTCTCCGGCGACTTCGTGATCTGGCACTTCCCGAACGCCGGCAACCCGCAGAAGGTGCAGCGATTCCCGATCGAGTGGGCCGCGGCACTGCGCGAGATGGCGGCGACGGCGCCCGAGCTCCTGCTGCCGGCGCACGGGCTCCCGGTCGAGGGGCGCGAGCGCATCGCGACGGTGCTTTCCGACATCGCCGGCGCCCTCGAGCAGCTCGTCGCCGACGTCGTCGAGATGATGAACGCCGGCGAGGTGCTCGACACGATCGTCCACAGCGTGCGCGTCCCCGACGACGTGCTGGCCAAGCCGTACCTCGGCCCGCTCTACGACGAGCCGGAGTTCGTCGTGCGCAACGTGTGGCGCCAGTTCGGCGGGTGGTGGGACGGCGCCGCGAGCCGGCTGAAACCGGCGCCCGACGCGCAGCTGGCGATCGAGCTCGCCGCGTTGTCCGGCGGCGCCGGCGTGCTGATCGAGCGGGCCGACGAGCTCGCCGAGCAGGGCGACTTCCGGCTCGCCTGCCATCTCGCCGACCTGGCCGGTTGGGCCGAGCCGACCGACCCCGCGGTCCACCGCGCCCGCGCCCGCATCTACCTCATCCGGCGCAAGGCGGAGACGTCGTTGATGGCCAAGGGCATCTTCGCCGGCGCGGCGCGGGGATCCCAGGCGATCGCCGAGGCCCACAACTGACGCCGCGGGGCGCATCGGCGATTTTCGCCGCTAGCATCGCTCAACGCTATGTACGCAGTGATCGCCTCAGGTGGCAAGCAGGAAAAAGTGGCCGAAGGCCAGCAGGTTCGGCTCGAATTGCTCGGCGCCGAGGAGGGGAGCGACGTCTCGCTGACCCCGGTGATGGTCGTCGACGGTGACACCGTCCTGGCCACCCCCGACGAGCTCGCCAAGGCGTCGGTGACCGGCAAGATCATCGGTCGCGTCAAGGGCGACAAGATCAACGGCTTCACCTTCAAGAAGCGCACCAACCAGCACCGCAAGTACGGGCACCGTCAGCAGTACCACCTGGTCGAGATCACCTCGATCACGGCGTCCTGACGCCGGTCCGGATCGATCGACGCAGAGGAGCAACGTCATGTCAAAGACCAAGGGCGGCGGTTCGACCCGCAACGGGCGCGACTCCAACGCGCAGCGCCTCGGCGTCAAGGTGTTCGACGGCACGGCGATCAGCGCCGGCACGATCATCGTCCGCCAGCGCGGCACGAAGTTCCATCCCGGCAAGAACGTGTCCAAGGGTGGCGACGACACGCTGTTCAGCACGATCGACGGCTCGGTCAAGTTCGGTCAGCGCAAGGGCCGCAAGGTCGTCGACGTCAACCCGCTCTGACGTCCGGATCGCTCGAAGCTCGCGGCGCTCGCCGCGCTTTCAACAGGGCAGTCGTCTCGTCCGGATCGCTCGAAGCTCGCGGCGCTCGCCGCGCTTTCTCAGGGCCGTCGTTTCTGTACCGTGAGGTCGACTCCTCTACGAGAGGCTTTTCTCGAGTTCGTCGACTTCGGCGGTCAGCTGTTTGGGGAGGCGGTCGCCGTACTTGGCGTAGTGCTCGCGGATCTGGGGGATCGCCGCCCGCCAGCCCTCGGTGTCGATGGTGAGCAGCCGGTCCAGGTCGGCGTCGGCGATCTCTAGGCCGTCGGTGTCGAGGGCGGCGGCGGTCGGCAGTTTGCCGATCGGCGTGTCGACCGCCGCCGACCCGCCGTCGACCCGCTCGAACACCCACTTCAGCACCCGGCTGTTCTCGCCGAAGCCGGGCCACAGGAACCGGCCGTCCTCGTCGCGGCGGAACCAGTTGACGAAGAAGATCTTCGGCAGCTTGGACTCGTCGGTGCGGTCGGTCATCGACAGCCAGTGGGCGAAGTAGTCGCCGTAGTTGTACCCGCAGAACGGCAGCATCGCCATCGGGTCGAAGCGCAGCTCGCCCATCGTGCCCTCGGCGGCGGCGGTCTTCTCCGAGGCCATGATCGAGCCGAGGAACACGCCGTGCTCCCAGTTGTTGGCCTCGGTCACGAGCGGGACGGTGGAGGCGCGGCGGCCACCGAACAGGATCGCCGAGATCGGGACGCCGGCGGGATCCTCCCACTCGGACGCGATCGACGGGCACTGCGCCGCAGGCGCGGTGAAGCGGGCGTTCGGGTGGGCCGCGGGGGTGTCGATCTCGGGGTTCCACGGGTTGCCCCGCCAGTCGGTGGCGCGGGCCGGCGGATCCTCGGTCATCTGCTCCCACCACACGTCACCGGTGTTGGTGAGGGCGGTGTTGGTGTAGATGCAGTTCCCCCAGAGCGTCTCCATCGCGTTGTGGTTCGTCTTGTGGCTCGTGCCGGGGGCCACCCCGAAGAACCCGGCCTCGGGGTTGATCGCGTAGAGCTGGCCGTCCTCGCCGAACTTCATCCAGCAGATGTCGTCGCCGACCGTCTCGGCCTTCCAGCCGGGGATGGTCGGCACGAGCATCGCCAGGTTGGTCTTGCCGCACGCCGACGGGAACGCCCCGGCGATGTACTTCGACTCGCCCTCCGGATTGGTCAGCTTGAGGATGAGCATGTGTTCGGCGAGCCAGCCGTCGTCGCGGGCCATCACCGAGGCGATTCGCAGGGCGAAGCACTTCTTGCCGAGCAGGGCGTTGCCGCCGTAGCCGGACCCGTACGACCAGATCTCGCGGGTCTCGGGGAAGTGGACGATGTACTTGTTCTCCGGGTCACAGGGCCACGGCACGTCCTCGGCGCCGTCGGCGAGCGGCGCGCCGACCGAGTGGAGGCACTGCACCCAGTCGCCGTCGCCGAGCACGTCGAGCGCGCCCTGGCCCATGCGCGTCATGATTCGCATGTTGGCCGCCACGTAGGCCGAGTCGGTGAGCTGCACGCCGATGTGGGCGATCGGCGAGCCGAGCGGCCCCATCGAGAAGGGCACGACGTACATCGTGCGGCCCTTCATCGCGCCGGTGAAGAGGTCGGTCAGCTCGACCTTCATCTCGCTCGGATCGCGCCAGTTGTTGTTCGGCCCGGCGGCGTCCTCGGTGGCCGAGCAGATGAACGTGCGGTCCTCGACGCGGGCGACGTCGGCCGGATCGGAGTGCGCCCAGTAGCTGTTGGGGCGCTTCGCCTCGTCGAGCTTGGTGAACGTGCCCGACTCGACCAGGTCGCCGCAGAGCCGGTCGTACTCCTGCTCGGAGCCGTCGCACCAGTAGATGTCGGCCGGCTGCATGATCCCGGCCCACCGCGCGACCCAGTCCTTCAACCGCTGGTTCGTGCTGGTACCGCTCATGTCCGAGACCTCCTGGGGGGATGCGTCCTTGCGTCCTGTGCGTTGTCATCGTGCACCGTAGGCGAGCCCAGCATGCCCCGCGCCGAGCCATTCGTCCCAACTCGCGCCCCGCCCGTGTCGGGCGACGGCGTTACTCGGCGCCCGGGGTCGTCATGTCGACTTCGGAGCCGAGCCGCAGCCGTGTCGCCCGCCCGGCGTCGTCGATGTCGAAGACCACGCGCTGACCCTGGCGCAGCATGCGGAAGATCGAGCCCTCGAGGGCGTCGGCCGCCAGCTCGTAGTCGTTCAGGTCGGTGTCGGCCATGATCAGGCCGTCGCCGGTGGAGGGGTCGTACGCCTTGATGACGCCCTGCA
>JBFGCT010000166.1:0-9391 GCA_041581055.1 Ilumatobacteraceae bacterium
CGCAGTCGTCCTTGTCCCACTGGAGCACCGAGCGCTTGTCCATCCGCCCCCACTCGACCGGGCAGACCTCGATCACCGGCCGGTCGCAGATCACCATCCCGCCGGAGTGGATCCCGAGGTGACGGGGCGAGTCCTCGACCTGGCGGGCGAGCTCCAACACCGCGCCGGGGATCGAACAGTCGGACTGCGCGGCGGTCGCCGCCACGTCGCCCCAGGCGTCGACCTGTTTGGACCAGGCGTCCTGCTGGCCGATCTCGTAGCCCAGCGCCTTGGACATGTCGCGCACCGCCGACCGCGAGCGGTACGTGATCACATTGGCCACCTGGGCGGTGTGGTGCCGCCCGTAGCGCTCGTACACGTACTGGATGACCTCCTCGCGCCGGTCGCTCTCGATGTCGATGTCGATGTCGGGCGGCCCGTCGCGCTCGGGCGACAGGAACCGCTCGAACAACAGCCCGAGCGACACGGCGTCGGCGGCGGTGACGCCGAGGGCGTAGCAGACCGCCGAGTTGGCGGCGCTGCCCCGCCCCTGGCAGAAGATGTTCGACCGGTGGCAGAACTCGACGAGATCCCACACGATCAGGAAGTACCCGGCGAAGCCGAGCTGCTCGATCAGCGCCAGCTCGTGGTCGATCGTCGTCCACGCCCTGGCCCGCAGCGACAGGTCCTCGACCACGCCGTTCGCCACGGAGGCGGGCGGGGGCCGATCGCCGTAGCGGCGGCGGGCGCCCTCGGCGGTGAGGTGGCGGAGGTAGTCCATCTCGCTCATCACCTCCCCGCCCGGCCCGGTCGGGCACGGGAACGGCGGCAGGTCGGGGGCGACCAGCGCGAGGTCGAACGCCGCGGCCCGCCCGATCTCGGCCGCCCGCTCGACGACCCCCGGGTGGCGGGCGAACCGCCGAGCCTGCTCGGCGCCGGACCGGAGATGGGCCCCCGCCGCCGCCGGCAGCCACGGGTTGACCTCGTCGAGGCTGCGCCGCGAGCGGACGGCCGCCAGCGCGGTGGCGAGATTGCGCTGGGCCGGCGTGGCGTAGTGCACGTTGTTGGTGGCGACACAGCCGACCCCCGCCCGCTCGGCGAGCGCGGCCAGCGCGTCGTTGCGCGCCGAGTCGAGCGGGTCGCCGTGGTCCCACAGCTCGACGAGCACCCGGTCGCGGCCGAACGCCGCGGTCAGCCGGTCGAGCTCGCGGCGGGCGTGGTCGACGCCGCCGCTCGCCAACGCCGCTGGAACCGCCCCCTTCCGGCAGCCGGTCAGCACCCAACCGTGGCCGGCGACCACGTCGGCGACATCGTCGAAGGCGAACTGCGGCGCGCCCTTCTCCCCCGCCAGGTGCCCGACGCTCAGCGCCCTGGCGAGGCGGGCATACCCGTCGGGCCCGTCGGCGAGCACGACCAGGTGGGCGCCCGCCGGGTCGGGGGCGTGGGAGTCGGGAACCCGGCCGGTGGCGACCTGGTCGCGCGTGTCGGCCTCGGTGCGGGCCACCCGGCCGAGCGGCAGGCGACCGTCGTCGAGGCGGCCGTCAAGCAGGGTGATCTCGGCGCCGAACACGGTGGGGAGGCCGACCGCCCGCGCCGCCTCGGCGAAGCGGACGATCCCGTAGAAGCCGTTGTGGTCGGTGATCGCCAACGCCTCCAAGCCGAGCCGGGCGGCCTCGGTGGCCAGCTCCTCGGGATGCGACGCGCCGTCGAGGAACGAGAAGTTCGAGTGGCAGTGCAGCTCGGCGTACGGCACGACCTCGCGCCGACCCCGATCGAGATCGGCCGGCGCCTGGTACGGCTGGCGTTTGCGGCCCCAGGCCGGGCTGTCACCGCCGGCGTTCCACGACAGGCTCCCCGGGGCGCGCCCGTCGCGGCCGGTCCGACCCGACAGGGCCGCTTCCAGCTCGCTCCACGACCAGGCCGGGTTGTTGAACCCCATCCCCCCCAGTATCGAACATATGTGCTAGGAACGCAAATCTAGCGAACGCCCGGTCTCAGCGCCCGCAGCAGCCCTTCCAGGCCGTGGTCGGCCATCGCCATCGCCTCCGCAAACCCGAACCAACCGATCTCCTGGCTCTCGCCCTCCGGTGGATCCGGGTCGCCGTCGCTCTCGAACCGGTAGCGCAGATCGAGATGGGTGTGGCCCCGCCCGCCGGCGTGCACGTCGACGTGCAGCAGCTCGGGCTCGCCGTCGGCGTTGAGCGGGCCGGCGAAGTCGACGTCGAGACCGGTCTCCTCCCGCGTCTCCCGGCGCGCCGCCTCCCACGGCGTCTCACCCGGGTCGACGTGGCCGCCGGGCTGCAGCCAGATCCCCAGCCGCTTGTGCTTCAACAGCACGATCCCCCGCCGGCCGACGACGATGCCCGAACCGGTGACGTGCACAGGGCCAGCGTCCTGGGAGAACGGGTCGTCGAGTTCGTCGAAAGCGGCCAGGAACCGCCCGATCGACACCGTCTCGCGCCCGTCGACCGGCTGCCGGGCGGCGACCGCCGATCGGATTGTGGCACGCAGAGCGACCGAAGATTGTGCCATCAGCTCTGTGTAGCAGGGAGGACACAAATGACAACGATGTGATTTCCGATGATTTCTCCTTGAGTTTCCGAGGGCACTGCCGATACCAACCAGGAAGCAACACTCACCCGGTCTTGGCGGAACTGGCGGATCTCAATGGAACTCGAAACCAATCTCTCACCTCGCATCCTCATCGCAGTCGATGATCCCGACCTTCGTCGGGCAAGTGTTGCGGGCCTGCGCGCAGCCGGATTCTGCGTCAGCGCTCCGACCGATGGCGATGCGGCGATCATGCTGGCGGAGTCGTTCTCCCCCGACGTCTTGGTCGTCGGCTCGGACCTCTCAGCTCCCGACGGACGGCCGCTGCACGAGTGCCTCCGTGACTCCGGTGAGCAATACCTGCTCTGCATCGCCGACGAGGGTCGGCCCGGCGCCCGCACCGCGGCACTCCACGCCGGCGCCGACGACGCCGTCTCGCTGCCGATCCACTCCGAAGAGCTCGCCGCGCGCTGCACCGCCATGCTCCGCCGCCCCCGTCAGCTCCGCCAGCCGACCGAGGGACCGAGCATGTCGACGATGCTGCTCGGACCGCTCCTGATCGACCTCGGGCGCCGCGAGGTGCGCGTCGAGGACGAAGAGGTGCAGACGACACGCATCGAGTTCTCCCTGCTCGAGCAGCTCTGCCGGCGACCGACCGAGGTCTGCACGCGCGAGGACCTGCTCGACTCGGTCTGGGGTCCGAAGTGGGTCGGCGACAGCCATGTCGTCGACGTCCACCTGTCGAACCTGCGACGCAAGCTCGACAAGGCGGCCCCCGGCGTGAAGGTGATCCACACCGTGCGCGGTGTCGGATTCCGCCTCGCCAACGACGTGACCGACAGCCTGGAGCTGTCGTCCGCGTTCGGCATCAGCGCGTGACGCTGGTCAGTCATACCTCGCGCTGATCCACCAGCGGCGGTGCTCGACGACCACGAGGTAGCCCTGCTCGTCGTCGGTCACCATCTGGAAGCGGGCCACCCGGCGCTGGCGGCCCGGCTCCCACCACTGCTCCTCGACCGGCCACGGACCGGCCCACGCCTTGATCGCCCGCGGCGGGCCGCGCCGCCAGCCCGACGCCTCGTCGCCCGACAGCAGCCGCAACGTCGCCGGCCGCGCCGAGACGGCTCCCCGCCCGGTGACCATGACCGGCCCACCGTCGGCGTCGAGCACTTCGACCGGGTGGGCGTCGGCGTACACCGTCGCCGGCGACGGCGACGGCAGGCAGCCGGGCCACGGGCCGTCGGGCCCGCTCCCCGTCGCCGACCGGGAGACGGCGCGGGCCCGCTGGTCGAGATCGACCCCGGCGGCCGGCACCCACCGGTAGCGGTCGGCGGGGAGGCGCCCGCCGTTCCACACCGGCACGGTCACCGCGGCCTCCGTCGTCAGCGTGGTCAGCCGGGCGATCGCCCGCCCCGCCCGCCGATCGGCCTCGGACTGCCCGCCCCACAGCCCGAGCTGGCTGCCGATGTCGGCGCGCACCTCGTCGGGGGTCAACCGGACCAGGGCGATCCCGCCGGTGATCTCCTGCTCGCTCCCGCGCGGCAGGTTGACCCACCCGTCGAGCTGCCAGCGCACCCGCTCGACCATCGCCGCGGCGGTGATGCCGGCGGAACGGAACCACGAGCGCTCGGAGCGCTCGCCGTGCTCGGTCTCGAGCAGGACGGTCAGCCGCGTGCACACCCGGCCCTCGGCGGCGAGCGCGCCGGCCAGCTCGTCGGCCAGTTGCTTGGCGACGAAGACGACCGCGGCGGCGTGGGCGACCGGGTCGTCGAGGACGCGGTCGAGCCGGCGCTCGGGCGCGGGGTCGGTGGTGCTCGGCGGGCGGATGTCGGCGCCGGAGGCGAGGCGATGGGCGTGGAGACCCGGATCGCTGAACCGGCCGATCACGTCGGCGGCGGGCAGGTCGGCGAGGTCGCCGAGCCGCCGCAGGCCGAGCCGGGCGAAGAGGTCGACGAGCTCGGGGTCGGACTCGCCGAGGGCCTCCAGCCAGCCGATCGGCAACGGCGCGCAGAACGCCGGCGAGCCGCCGGGCTCGACCACCACCGGCGCGTGGCGGCGCACGGCCAGCCGGGCGGCGATGCTCGAGGCGAACCGCCCGTCGGCCACACCGACGCCCACCGCCCCGCGATCACCGGCGCCGATCACCGCTCCGACCTGGGCGGTCAGCCGCTCGACCAGCGCCCGGTCGCCGCCGAAGTACCGCGACGGACCACGGGCGGCCAACCCGATCCACCCCGGCTCGACCACGTCGAGGCGGGGCGACAGCTCACCGACGGACCGCACCACCGATTCGAACTCGCGGGCGTCGCGGGCCGGGTCGTGGTCGACCAACTCGATCTCGGGGCAGCGCCGTTGCGCCTGGCGCCGGGGCTGCCCGATCACCACGCCCTCCGCCGCGGCCGCCGCGGTCCGGGCGACGACTCGGTTGGCGTGCATCACCGCCGCCGGCGCGTCGGCGTCGAACCCGGCGGCGGTCGCCGGCCAGTCGGGGAGCCACACCGTGACGACGCGCGCGGGGTGGGCGCCGGCCATCAGACCGCGAGCACCAGATCGGGGGCGGCCGCCGGGCGATTCGGCGCCGGCGCGTGGCCGCCGACCAGCGGGCCGCGCCCGGTCGGAGGCCCCTGGAACGAGACCGTGCCGCGCCGCGTCCCACGGATGCGCCGACCGCTCGCCACGACCTCGACGGTCCGTCCGCGCAGGTGGCCGAACCCGTCGCCCAGCCCCTCCCAGACCCGGTCGGCCGACTCGATGACGCCGTCACACGGGAGCGGCCCGGGGTCGCCGAGCACGATGGCCACCACCCCCCGCTGTCGCAGGCGGGTCACGACCGAGCGGGCGGACGCCGGCCGGACCCCCGCCGGCACGCGGGTGAGCATCAGCTCGAACCCGTCGGCGGCGGCGGCGACGACGTCGGGCCATGTCGCCGCGGGGCGGTCGCCGAGGTCGACGCCGACGATCCGCTCGAGGCAGACCCCCAGCTCGCTCGCCGCGTCGAGCCCGACGGTCGGCACGTCGACCACGGCGAGCCAGGCGCCCGCCTCGATCGCCGGGGCCACCAGCCCCAGGGCCAGCGACGTGGCGGCCGAGCCGGCACACGACAGCACCCGCCCCCTGACCAGCGCCCCTTCGGCGAACAACCCCGCGTACACCCCCGCCACCGGCAGCGTGCGCTCGTGGGCCATGGTGACGGGGGCCACCCGCTCACCGAGCGCCCCGAGTGCCCCGACCACCTCGACCCGTTCGGCCACCGTTCCCATTCCCACAGTGTACCGAACACGTGTTCGTCACTCAAGTTCGGTGTCGGCGGCGGAGTCACCCGACGGCTCGACGGGGTGCGCGGCGCGGGTGGCGAGGCGCGCCGCCAGCAACACGTCGAACGCCGACGCGTCGGCGGCGAACGAATCTGCGCCGTACGAGCGGGCGTGCTCGCCGTCGACGATCGCCTGCCCGCCGGCGACGACCAGCAGGTCGGGCGCCGCGACGCGGATCGCCGCGCAGGCCGCGCGCAGCGCGCCGAGGCCCTCCGAGCAGGTCACCGACAGACCGATCGCGACGGCGTCGGGCGACTCGCGCGCCGCGTATCCGAGCGACACCGACGGAACGTCTCCACCGAGGTCGGCGACCGTCCATCCGCGCAGGCGCATCAGGTCGCCGAGGATCGCCACCGGGAGCGAGTGCGACTCGCCTTGCGGCGCGCCGACGATCACGACGCCCCGGCGCCGCCCGCGGCGCGCGAACCGATGGCCGAGCCGGCCGACGATCCGCATCGCCAGACCGCTCGCCCGATGTTCGTCCGCCACGTCGATCTCGCCGCGTTCCCACCGGTCCCCGATGCTCACCAGCGCCGGGGACAACAGGTCCACGTACACCGCCTCGACCTCGGTCCCGGCGGTCATCGCCGCCTCGACGACCGCCCACGCGCCGCCCGCGTCGCCGGCCAGCAGGCGCGCCTCGAGCCGGTCCGCCCACGGCGCCGGCCGACCCGCCGGCGCCGGACCGGCCGCACCGCCGACGCGGAACCGGTCGAGCGCGGCGCGGGCCACCCGCCAGGTTCCGCCCGACTTCGCCGCGTCCAACATGCCGGTGCGCACGTAGCGGTACGCGGTCATGTAGTGCACGCCGAGCTCCTCGGCGGCTTCGTGAAGTGTCAGCTCGTGAGTCATCGACGCCGGACCACCGGCATCGTCAAGCTAGGACCCTGCTCAACCTCGATGGCGAACCATGCCCAAGAAAAGCTGTGCCGCGGCGCGGGGTCAGCCGGCGGCCTTTGCGCTCCAGCGCTCGCGGGCCTGGCGGCTGCGCTCGAGCAGATGGGGCGGAACCCGCTTGGCTGCCTCGGAGAGCTCCACGTCGCCGCCGCCGCCATCGCCGGACGCGTCGGGCGCCGGCTCGTCGGGCTGCAGATCCTCGAACGTCGGCGGCTCGACCCCGACCGTCCAGTACTGATGCAGGTCGCGCACGACATCGGACAACCCGGCCGAGTCGAACCCCTTCTCCAGGTCGACGGTGATCATGTTGGCGTAGATGTGCAGCCCGGCGACCTTCCCGGTGGCGAAGAGCCGCCGCGCCAGCTCGTCGGACGGTGTGGGACCGTACGCGTCGGCGGCCGAGCGGAACCGCTCGTGACCCTGCCCGGACAAGGTGCGGTTGATCTCGAAGCGCACCACACCGGGTGTCGAGCTCGGCTTCTCGGTGACGGCGACCAGCTGACCCATGCGCCGCAACGCTACCGCCCGGCGGGCTACCCGGCCTGATTGGCGAAGATCGCGATCTGCCCGGCGACGCGGCGGGCGTCGCCGGTCCCGGTGACCGCGACGATCACACCGAGCGAGCCGCCCTCCAGGGCGATCGTGTAGCCCGCGCCCGGGGGCGAGCCGGGCGGGATGAACGAGCCGAAGCCGACCGCGTCGCTCGCCACCTCGCCAACCGGTTCGATGCCGTCGCGCTTGTTCCAGTCGTCGCGGATCTCCGCCGCCGGCACGAAGTGCACCTCGGCGACGAACGCCCCCGCCGCGTAGCGGCAGACCTCGTCGGCGACGAGCTCGCCGGTCGTCGCCACCGACGCGGTGTCGGCGATCACGCCGACGATGTCGAAGTCGGCCAGCCGCTCGCACGCGTCGGGGTCGTCGGCGGCGGTCGGCGGGGGTGGCGGCGGCGGGGCGCCGGTGGTGTCAGGGTTGGGTTGCGGATCGCCGACCAGGTCGGTGGTGGGCGCGACCACCGACGTCGTCGGCGCGTTCGGATCGACGGGCGCCGGGGCGATCGTCGGCGAGGCGTCGACGACGCCGGGTTCGGTTCCGGCAACGGTCGTCACCTCGCCCGGGAGGGTCGAGGGCGGCACCGTCGGCACCGGTCGCGTCTCGCCGGCGATCGTCGTGGTGGTCACCGTCGACCCGTCGACAGGCCCCTCGGCGACGGTCGGGTTGGCATCGTCGCCCGTGCACGCCACCAGGAGCATCATGGGCGCGACGGCGGCCAACCACCGGCTCGGCCGGCCGACCGCTGCACCGCGTGTTCCGCCACACATCGGGGCCACGGTATCCCCGCCGGCCACCGCCGTCTCGGCACTCACGTCAAGGATCCGGCAAGAACCGCCGGGAACTCCTCCGGGGTCGTCGCCATCACCGTCGCGCCGAGGGCGACCAGCGCGGAGGCGTGATCGGCGTCGTGGGCCGGCGTTCCCTCGTCGCTGAGCGCGAGCAGCACGACGACATGGACGCCGGACGCGACGAGCTCGGCGACCCGTCGGAGCATCAGCTCGGCGTTGCCACCCTCGAACAGGTCGGTGACCAGGAAGAGCACGCTCTGCCGGGGCCGTTCGATCGCCCGCTGACACACCGTCAGCGCGTGGGCGATGTCGGTCCCGCCGCCGAGCTGCACGCCGAACAGCACCTCGACCGGATCGTGGAGGAACGGCGTCAGGTCGGTGACCGCGGTGTCGAAGGCGAAGAACTTCGTGCGCAGCGACGGCAGCTGCGCCAGCACGCCGCCGAACAAGGAGGCGTAGACCACGCTGTCGGCCATCGACCCCGACTGGTCGACGGCGATGATCACGTCGCGGGCGAGGCTGCGCTGCCGACGCCCGTGGCCGACGAGCCGATCGGGGACGAGCGTCTCCCGCTCCGGGATCCAATGGCGCAGGTTGGCGGCGATCGTGTGCGGCCAGTCGATGTCGGCCGGGCGCGGCCGGCGGGTGCGGGCCGAGCGGGCGAGCGCTCCGCGCACCGCCTGGCGGGTGTGGTCGCTCAGCCGGCGCTCGAGGTCGGCCAGCACCGCCGCGATCACCTGCCGCGCGGTCGCCCTGGTCTCCTCCGGCAGCACGCGGTTGAGCTCGACGAGCATCGTCACCAGGTGCAGGTCGGGCTCGACGGTCGAGAGCAGCTCCGGCTCGAGCAGCATCTGCTTGAGGTCGAGGCGCTCGATCGCGTCGCGCTGGAGCACGCGCACGACGGGCGTCGGGAAGTACCGCCGGATGTCGCCGAGCCAACGCACCACCCCAGGGCGCGACCGGCCGAGCCCGCCGGCCCGGCGGCCGGCGGCGCCGCGCCGGCCGCCGGTGTCGTGCCGGTCGTACAAGGCGGCCAGGGCGGCGTCGATCCGCCGGTCGTCGCCGCTCAGGATCGCGTCCGGCGCGCCGTCGTCGGCGTCACCGGCGCCCCGGGCCGGTCGGTCGGGGGCGCCGTCGGCTCCCTCCCGCCGGGATTCCGCCTCCTCGGCGGCGCCGCCGAGCACGAGCCGCCAGCGCCGCTGCCGCTCGGTGTCGGACACCCGGGGGACGATCTCGGTCGTCATGACCGCGAGACCGGTTCCTCCGGCGCGGCGTGCTCGGCCAGGCCGAGCATGTGGCGCACGGTGGCGA
>JBFGCT010000167.1:0-9369 GCA_041581055.1 Ilumatobacteraceae bacterium
GGTGAGAGGTGAGACCACCTGTACGTCTCACCTCTCACCGGAAGCGCGGCGGTCGGCCCTTCGGTGAGAGGTGAGATCACCTGTGGGTCTCACCTCTCACCGGAAAGTAGGGTCCGGGGCGATGTTGACGGACGAGCAGGTGGCGGCGTACGAGCAGGACGGGTTTCTCGTCATGCCGGGCTTCGCGGCGCCGGCCGACTGCCAGCGGTTGAAGCGGCGGGCCCTCGACATGGTCGAGGCGTGGGCGCCGAGCGAGCACCGCACCGTGTTCACGACCAACGAGCAGGAGCGGGCGTCGAACCGGGAGTTCCTCGACAGCGGCGCGACGACGTGGTGTTTCTTCGAGGAGGACGCGTTCGGCGAGGACGGCGAGTTGACCCAGCCCAAGGAGCTGAGCATCAACAAGATCGGCCACGCCCAGCACGACCTCGACGACGAGTTCGCCCGCTTCGCCCACCAGCCCCGGCTCGCCGAGGTCGCCGCCGACCTCGGACTGGACGACCCGCTGGCGCTGCAGTCGATGTACATCTTCAAGCAGCCGCACATCGGCGGCGAGGTCGGTTGCCACCAGGACGCGACGTTCCTCTACACCGACCCGATCACGGTGACGGGCTTCTGGTTCGCCATCGAGGACGCGACGCTCGACAACGGATGTCTGTGGGCCGCGCCGGGGGGTCATCACGGTCCGCTCCGACAGCTCTTCAAACGCAACGCCGCCGGTGACGGGACGTTCTTCGAGCCGCTCGACCGGACGCCGATGCCGACGCCGCCGCCCGACGGTGACGACCTCGTCCCGCTCGAGGTTCCCGCCGGCACGCTGGTCGTGCTGCACGGCCTCCTGCCGCACTGGAGCGGCGTCAACCGCTCCCCGGTCAGCCGGCACGCCTACTCGCTGCACTGCGTCTCCGCCGCCGCCGAGTACCCCTCGTGGAACTGGCTCCAACGGCCGGCGGACATGCCGCTGCGGGCGCTCGGTAGCGTGTCGGCATGACGTCCGACGCGATGATCCAACGGGCACCGAAGGTGCTCCTCCACGACCACCTCGACGGCGGGTTGCGGCCGGCGACCGTCGTCGAACTGGCCGAGGAGCACGGCTATGCCGGGCTCCCGACCACCGACGTCGACGACCTGGCGACGTGGTTCAACCGGGGAGCGAAGCGCAACGACCTCGTGCTCTACCTGGAGACCTTCGCCCACACGGTCGGCGTGATGCAGCACCGCGACGCGATCGAGCGGGTGGCCTACGAGTGCGCCCAGGATCTCGCCGCCGACAACGTCGTGTACGCCGAGGTCCGCTTCGCCCCCGAGTTGAACACCGAGGCCGGGATGAGCCTCGACGAGGTGGTGGAGGCCGTGCACGAGGGGTTCGGCCGCGGCTCGGCCGGAACCGACCTGACGATCTACACGATCCTGTCGGCGATGCGCACCGCGGCGCACAGCCTGGAGATCGCCGAGCTCGCCGTCCGGCACCGCGAGCGGGGCGTGGTCGGGTTCGACATCGCCGGCGCCGAGGCCGGGTTCCCGCCGACGCGCCACCTCGGCGCGTTCCAGTACGTGATGCGGGAGAACTTCCACGCCACCGTCCACGCCGGCGAGGCGTTCGGATTGCCCTCGATCTGGGAGGCGGTGCAGTTCTGCGGCGCCGAACGCCTCGGGCACGGCGTCCGGGTGGTCGACGACATCGCCGTCGGCGACGGCCCGCACGACGCCAAGCTCGGCCAGTTGGCGAGCTACATCCGCGATCGGCGGATCCCGCTCGAGCTGTGCCCGACGTCCAACGTCAACACCGGCGTCGTCGGGTCGATCGCCGAGCACCCGATCGGGTTGCTTCGCCGGCTCCAGTTCCGCGTCACCGTCAACACCGACAACCGGCTGATGAGCGACACGTCGATGACCAAGGAGATGGTGCAGCTCGCCGAGGCGTTCGGTTGGGGTCTCGACGACTTCCAGTGGTTGACGGTCAACGCGATGAAGTCGGCGTTCGCGCCGTTCCCCGAACGGCTGAGGATGATCAACGGCATCATCAAGCCGCGCTACGCCCTGCTCAGGGCCGAAGCCGCGCTCGGGGGGAGCTGACGTGCCCGTCGACACCAGGATCGTCGACCATCCGCTCGTCGCCGACGCGCTCGCCCGCATCCGCGACAAGGACACGCCGAACGCCCTGTTCCGCCAGAACCTCGAACGCATCGGAACGCTGCTGATCGTCGAGGCGACCCGGTCGCTGCCGACGGTCGAGGGGACGGTCGAGACGCCGCTCACGTCCGCGCCGGCGACACGGCTCGCGGTCCAGCCGGTGATCGTGCCGATCCTGCGCGCCGGGCTCGGCTTTCTCGCGCCGGCGCAGGAGCTGTTGCCGTCGGCCGACATCGGCTTCATCGGCATCGCCCGCAACGAGTCCACCCATCAGCCCGAGCCGTACGTCAACAAGCTGCCCGAGACGCTGACCGGCCGACCGGTGATCGTCGTCGACCCCATGCTGGCGACCGGCGGCTCCCTGATCCACACGCTCGAGCTGCTCGTCGAGCGCGGGGCCACCCAGCCGTTGACCGTGGTCTGCGCGCTGGCGGCGCCGGAGGGCATCGGCACGGTCGCCGACTCCGGTCTGCGGGTCACGCTCTACACCGCCGCCGTCGACGATCACCTGAACGAGCGCGCGTTCATCGTGCCCGGGCTCGGCGACGCCGGAGACCGCCAGTTCGGCGCACCGGCGTAACCGCCGGTGCCCGACGTGTCCGACGCCAACCGTTACGCGTCCAACCGTTACGCGTCGGGGGCGAGTGCGGCGAGGGCGTCGAGCAGGCGGGCCAACTCGGCGGGGTCGAGGTCGATCGCCTCGCCGTAGAGCTTGACCTTCGGTTCGGTTCCGCTCGGCCGCACCTGGAGCCGCACCCCGCCGTCGAGCATCAGCCGCACGAGGTTGGCCTCCGGGTAAGAGCTCACCGCCTCGACGGCCCGGTCACCGATCGCCGGCGGCGGCGACGCCTCGATGTCGGCGACCCACACGGCCCCGAGCGCCGGGGGGATGCGCACCGACAACTCGGCGGTGACGTACCGTCCGTACCGCTCGGCGAGCGCGTCGAGCCGATCCTGCAGCGTCACGCCGTCCGCCGCCGCCACCGCGGCGATCTCGGCGAACAGCACCGCGGCGGTGATGCCGTCCTTGTCGAGCGGCCGGTCGGTGACGAGGTAGCCCAGCGCCTGCTCGTAGCCGAACACGAAGCGTTGGTCGGTTCGCTCGGTCGCCAGTTTGCCGATCCACTTGAAGCCGGTGAACGTCTCCGCGCTGTGCACCCCGTGCGCCTCGGCCATGCGCGCCAGCAAGGACGACGACACGAGGGTGGTCACCACCAGCCGGTCGTCGCCGGCCGTGTTGGCCAGGATGTGATCGGCGAACAACCAGCCGATCTCGTCCCCCGACAGCCGGCGCCACGACCCGTCGGCTTGCGGGATCGCCGCGCCGAGCCGGTCGGCGTCGGGGTCG
Source organism: Ilumatobacteraceae bacterium (assembly GCA_041581055.1). Classification (GTDB taxonomy): domain Bacteria; phylum Actinomycetota; class Acidimicrobiia; order Acidimicrobiales; family Ilumatobacteraceae; genus JBFGCT01. The sequence continues at coordinate 3,482 of JBFGCT010000167.1, forward strand.
TTGGCGATCGCCAGCGCGACCCCGGCGTCGGCCGCGACCTCGAGTAGCAGGTCCATCGCCCCGGGCTCTTCCGGGTTGGGAAACGACACGGTGGGGAACGTGCCGTCCGGCTCGAACTGCTCGCCGACCACGGTCGGCGCCGGCAGCCCGGACGAGGCGAACGCCCGCACGAGCGTGGCGCCGCCGACGCCGTGCAGTGCCGTGTAGGCGACCGGCACCCCGGGCACCTCGGGCCGCAGCCGCACGCGCGGGGCGGCCGCGACGTAGGCCTCCGCCCACGAGTCGTCGAGGTGCTGAACGAGCGGATGGTCCGGCGCGGCGAGCTCCACGGCGACCGGGTCGAACGCCGCGATCCGCCGGGCGATCTCCTCGTCGACCGGCGTCACGATCTGCGAACCGGTCTCGAGGAAGACCTTGTACCCGTTGTCGGCCGGCGGGTTGTGCGACGCCGTGACCACGACGCCGGCGGCCGCGTCGAGCCCGGTGACCGACCAGGCGAGCACCGGCGTCGGTTGGACACCCGGGTGGACCATCGCCCTGATGCCCATCGCCGCCAGCACGCGCGCCGTGTCGAGCGCGAAGAGGTCGCTCTTGCGCCGCGCGTCGTAGGCGATGACGACGCCGCGCTCGGCCGCCCGGTCGACCGTGTCGAGCAGCCACTGCCCGACCCCGGCCGCCGCCTGGCGGACGACCAGGCGGTTCATCCGCGTCGACCCGGCGGCGACGGCGGCGCGCAACCCGGCCGTCCCGAACTGGAGCGAGCCGGCGAAGCGGGCCTCGAGCTCGCCCGCGTCGCCCGCCCCGGCGGCGGCGATCAGGGCGCGCAGCTCATCTCGGATGTCGTCGTCGGGCTCGGCCGCCAACCACCGGCCAGCGGTGGCGAGCAGCACGGTCATGTCCCCCGGTTCAGTCATCCCCGAGCAGCGTACGCAACTCGACGAGCGGCCGCGGCCCGACGTGGGCGATCACCTCGGCGGCGGCGACCGAACCGAGGTGGCCGCACTCGGCGAGCTCCCGGCCACTCGTCATCCCGTACAGGAATCCGGCGGCGAACAGGTCGCCGGCGCCGGTCGTGTCGATGACGCGGTCGACGGGCACCGCCGGGACGGAGACCACCTCGTCGGGCGTGATGATCACGCACCCCCCGGCGCCCCGGGTGACCGCGGCGATCTCGCACTCGTCGCGCAGCGCGCCGACCGCGGCCTCGAACGAGTCGAGCTCGTAGAGCGCCAGCAGCTCGTCCTCGTTGCCGAACAGGAGGTCGACGCTGTCCCGGACCAGCGCCCGGAAGTCGGCGCGATGGCGGTCGACGCAGAACGAGTCCGAGAGCGTCAGCGAGACGGTCCGCCCGTGGCGGTGGGCGATGTCGGAGGCGTGGCGGAAAGCCGCCTTGGCGTCGTTGCGGTCGTACAGGTACCCCTCCATGTACAGGACCTTCGCGTCGGCGATCACCCCGGGGTCGATGTCCTCGACGCACAGGTAGCTCGACACGCCGAGGTAGGTGTTCATCGTCCGCTGCGCGTCGGGCGTGACGACGATGACGCACCGCCCCGTCGGCGTGCCGTGGTCGCTGCGCGGGTGCTTGAACGCCACGCCGACCGCCCGGAGGTCGTGCCCGAAGACCTCACCGAGATCGTCGCCGTTCACCTTGCCGACGTAGGCCGCCCGGCCGCCGAAGCTGGCGATGCCGCACATCGTGTTCGCCGCCGATCCGCCGCTCATCTCGACCGCCGCGTCGAGCGCCTGGTAGAGCTCGACGGCCCGCTCGGTCTCGATCAGCGTCATCGAGCCCTTGACCAGGTCGTGCGTGTCGAGGAAGTGCTCGGGAGCGTGGGCGATCACGTCGACGAGCGCATTGCCGATCCCGACGACGTCGTACCTCGCCGGATGGTCGTCGCTCGACGGGTGGTTCGGGTCGGACACGGCTCGTCAGGCTACTGCGGGGCCGCGCCATCGATGCGTTCGAAGCGGCCTCGGCGCCACTCCCGTCGGTGTGGAGCGCTCGGCGGTACCATCCCGCGGATGGCCCAACCGAACGATGTGCTCGACCCGTTCCGTCTGCCGACGACCGCGACGCCCACCCGCTACGACGTGCGGCTGCGCCCGGCGCTCGACGCGGCGACGTTCGCCGGCGAGGTGACCGTCCAGGTCGATCTCGCGGCGCCGGTCGACCGGCTCGTGCTCAACGCCGCCGAACTCACGATCAACTGGTGCCGCATCGACGACGTCGACGCGGCGTGGTCGCTCGACGCCGAGACCGAGCGCCTGTTCGTCACCCCGGCCGAGCCGCTCGGCACGTCGCGGGTGAAGCTGGCGATCGGGTTCGACGGCGAGCTGAACGACCTGTTGCGCGGCTTCTACCGCAGCACGTACACCGACGACGACGGCGTCGAGCAGGTGATCGCGACGACCCAGATGGAGTCGACCGACTGCCGCCGGGCGTTCCCCTGCTGGGACGAGCCGGAGTTCAAAGCGGTGTTCGGCGTGGTGCTCGACGTCGAGGACGGGCTGACCGCGATCTCCAACGGGCCCGAGGTCGAGCGGACGACCGCGGACGGGCGAACCGTGATCCGCTTCGCCGACACGATGGTGATGAGCACGTACCTGGTCGCGTTCGTCGTCGGCCGGCTGGAGGCGACCGAGCCGGTCGACGTCAACGGCGTCCCCATGCGGATCGTGCACGTGCCGGGCAAGGGCCACCTCACCGACTTCGGCCTCGAGGTGGGGGCGTTCTGTCTCGACTGGTTCGAGGAGTTCTACGGGATCGCCTACCCGGGCGACAAGGTCGACCTCGTCGCGCTGCCGGACTTCGCGGCCGGCGCGATGGAGAACCTCGGGTGCATCACGTTCCGCGAGAACCTCCTGCTCGTCGATGTCGCCACGAGCACGCAGAACGAGCAGCAGCTCGTCGTCGACGTGGTCGCCCACGAACTCGCGCACATGTGGTTCGGCGACCTCGTGACGATGCGGTGGTGGAACGGGATCTGGCTGAACGAGGCGTTCGCCACGTTCATGGAGGTCGCGGCGTGCGACGCGCTCCGCCCGGAGTGGGAGCGCTGGACGAGCTTCGGGCTCGAGCGCAGCGTGGCGTTCGACACCGACTCGCTCGACAGCACGCGCCCGGTCGAGTACGAGGTGCGGTCGCCGGCGGACTGCGAGGGCATGTTCGACGTGCTGACGTACCAGAAGGGCGGGGCGCTGCTGCGCATGCTCGAGCAGTACCTCGGCGAGCCTCGGTTCCGGGAGGGCGTGCGCCACTACCTGCGGACGCACAGCTACGCAAACACCGAGACCAACGACCTCTGGGACGCGATCGAGGCGACCTCGGGCGAACCGGTGCGCCGCATCATGGACTCGTGGATCTGGCAGGAGGGCTACCCGCTGCTGTCGGTTTCCACCGGCGACGACGGCGCGCCGACCGTCGAGATCACACAGCAGCGCTTCCGGTTCGGCGAGCCGCGCCCCGACGACCCGACCTGGGTGATCCCGCTCCACGTGCGGATCGGCGCCGAGGAGTCGACGATGCTGATCGACTCGGGCGACAAGCCCGTTTCGATACCGCTCGGCGACACCGAAGCCCCGGTGATCCTCAACGCCGGCGGCCACGGGTTCTTTCGCGTCGCCTACGACCAGGAGCTGCGGTCGCGGCTGACCGGCGACGCGCTGACCTCGCTCGAGACGCTGGAGCGTTTCAACCTGGTCGACGACGCCTGGGCGGCGACCGTCTCCGGCCGGCTGTCCGCCGGCGAGATGATGACGTTCCTCGAGGGCTTCGTCGACGAGCGCGAGCACGCCGTCTGGCATGCGATCGTCATCGCGCTGCGCGGGCTCGGACGGCTGATCGACGCGGACGCCGCCGACGCCGAGGCCACGTTCCAACGCAAGGTCCGCGCCCTGGTGGCGCCGGCACTCGACGAGCTCGGCGAACCGCGGCCCGGCGAGCGCGATCTCACCGGCAAGCTGCGCGGCTTGCTCGTCTCGACGCTCGGGATCCTGGGCGCCGACGCGGAGACGCAACGGCGCTGCCGCGACCTCTACGAGAAGTCGGCGGCCGACCCGGCGAGCATCGACCCCGAGCTGGCCGCGGCGGCGACCGGCGTCGCCGCGGCCAGCGGCGACCGAGCGCTGTACGAACAGATGCTGGACGGATTCCGCAACGGGGCGACACCGCAGCAGCAGCTCCGCAACCTGTACGCGCTCGGCGACTTCGACGACCCCGACCTCGTGCTGCGCACGTGCGAGTTGGCGATGAGCGACGCCGTCAAGACCCAGAACGGCCCGTTCCTGATCAGCGCGGCGATCGCCAACCGGCGCCACGGCGCGGTCGCGTGGCACTTCCTCCACCGCCACTGGGCGGCGGCCAACGAGCGCTTCCCGAGCAACACGATCGTGCGGATGATCAACTCGGTCAAGCTGCGCACCGAGCCCGACGTGGTCGCCGACGTGCAGGGGTTCTTCGCCGAGCACCCGATCGAGCAGGCGATCAAGACGATGGAGCAGATCCTCGAGCGCCAGCGGGTCAACGCCGCGCTGCGCGCCGCTCAATCGGCGATGTTCGCCGACTCACTGCTCGACCGCTGAGCGGGGCCCCGGCGGGGGCGGTCAGGCGCCGCGCGGTGGCCGCTTCCGGAGCTTCCAGACCTGCTCGGCCGGCCAGCGCCGGGCCCACGCCGCCGGCGTCTCGAACCGCTGACCCTCGGCGGTCGCCGGGGCCTGCAGCTCGATGTAGTCGAGCACGTCGAACCCGACATCGCGGAACAGCCGCAGCCAGCCAGAGATCGGCAGGTTGAACTCGATCCCACCCGGGTCGACGACCGCCTCGGTCCAGTCCAAGACGCCGAGGCCGAAATAGGGCCGTTCGAGCCGCTCGCCGGCCGGCGCGTCCCCCGCCGGCGGTGTGCACACCATCGCCAACGGATGGTTGCCGAGGAAGACCAGGTCGCCGCCGGGCCGCAGCAGGCGGTGGGCTTCGGGCACCCAGACCAACGGGTCGCACCAGATCGCCGCGCCGTACTCGGACACCGCGAGGTCGAACGTGCCGGCGGGCTGCGGGACGGCCTCGGCGTTGCCGTGCACCCACTCGATGCCGTCGACACCGTGCTCGGCGGCCAGCCGGCGGGCCGTCGCCAGTTGCCGCGCCGAGTTGTCGATGGCGTAGACCCGGGCGCCCCGCCGGCGCATCCAGGCCGACACATACCCGGTGCCGCACCCGAGCTCGATCGCCCGTTGACCGCTGAGATCGTCGGGCAGCAGTCCGAGCTCGGTCTCTGGCACACCCCAGATGCCCCACTGCGGCTCCGACGCCCAGAGTTGTCCTCCGGACGCTTCCCACTGCGGCGCGTACTCGTCCCAGTGGCGCCGGTTCTCTGCGACGTGGGCGGGAAGCTCGGCCATGGCGCCGACCGTAGCCAAGCCCGATGCGTCGAAGCGGACGGAATCGGAGCTGGAGGACGCCTGCCCGGCGCCGATACACTGTCGGTCACGTCGGGGCTATAGCTCAGTTGGTAGAGCGCGACAATCGCACTGTCGAGGCCAGGAGTTCGATTCTCCTTAGCTCCACAAGTTGGTCGCCGACGTTCGCCGGGTGGCCGTTCGCGCCACGAACCGGTTGGACAGTGGCCGCGACGGGGCGTCAGTTGCCGGATCTCGCGCCACCGTGCCTTCGAACACGTGCTTGGTGCTGAAGAAGTTGACCGCTCCGGCGACACTGCTGTCCACTTCGTAGGGTGCGGCGACGATCGTCCGAACATCGGTCGCGGCGGCCGGGGCGTCGCTGCCGCCGCACCCTGCCACGGCGAGCGGTGCGGCGAGTTCGACGGCCAACAGGAGTTGGTGCCGCCGTGATGACGATCAGCGCGTCAGGAGGTCGCGGGGTCAGCGCGTCAGGA
>JBFGCT010000168.1:0-9310 GCA_041581055.1 Ilumatobacteraceae bacterium
CGCCCCGCTGACGTGCGAGCCGGTAGGGGGCGACGGGACCGTCGAGGTCACCGGCCGCGACGCGCGGCCAACCCCTCGGCGACAGCGGGCAGCGCCACGACTCAGCCGTCATCATGCATGTTAAGCGATGCTCGGGATAGATGACAAGGGCCGAAATCCCCTGCTACAAACGGTGATTAATATCACATCAAATGGGGGCACGTTGGGGTTCAACCCCATCGCTTGCACGGGAGGAGGGGTAATGAATGACGTCACGATGGTCGAGAGCCTGCCGGTGATCTACGACCACACCGATAAGTTCAGTTGCTTCAGCAAGCTCTTCACAGGCACGATCCAGGTCACCATCATCGACGCGGGGACGTGTGAGTTCCCGGCCCACGTGGTCCTCAAGAGCAGCCTTGGCGACCGCAAGTACGACCACACGTTGAAGGGTAACGAGACGTTCATCATCAAGGGTTTCGGGGGCCAGGAGATCGTCACGATCACCAACTGGTCCTGCACCACGGAGGTGTTGAGCTTCCATGTCAAGATGGTCGCGGAGAAAAAGTTCTTCGGCAAGACCAAGCACTGCACGATGATGGACAAGGACGTCCGGGCCGCTCGCCACAGCATGCAACTGGAGGAGGAGGCGCTTCGGGAGTACGACGCCGCGCTCGCCGCGATGGAGGAGATGACCGTCTGACGCGGCGGCGATGCCGTTGACGCCGGCGGCGCGCTATTCGAGCGTGAGCCCGAGCTCGTAGTCGGCTTCGAACGCGGTGGCGTCGAACCAGACGTCGCGGTCGGCGTAGTAGCCGAGGATCGCCGCCTTGAGCTTGTCGAACTCGGCGCGCGTGCCCTTGGCGAAGGCGACCCGCGTGGGATTCAGCACGCCCATGTCCAGGTAGCGCCACGCGACGGGGGGTGTGCGGTCGTCGGCCGTCGCCAGCAGCATGAAGTCGCGGATCGCCTCCGGCTCGTGGGCCCCGATGTCGGGGAGGCCGAACGCGCCGTTCCCGCAGACCAGGTTGACGTACACCGTCTTCCCCACCCCCTTGCCGCTGTCGAAGTAGTCGTTGGTGATCGGATCGGTAGAGATCAGGACGCGGAAGCCGGCCGGACGCCCCGGGTCCAGCAGCCGGGGCGCGATCTCGGGCGCCGTGCTGTCCAGGGCGTCCTGGTCGAACGGCACGAACCCGTCGTCGTAGAAGTCGGATTGCAGGCCGCGGGTCGTCAACGGCCTGGCCCAGTCCTCATCACCGGCGCGCGGCGCGCCGAACGTCACGAGCTTGGTCTCCGTCCACGGCCAGTCGCGGAGGGCGGGTGGCATCGCCGGGCCGGACCCGTCCGGCCCGTATCGATCGCCGAGCAGCACCGCGCTCGTGAAATGCTGAGCCAGCCCCCCGCCGAGGCTGTGCCCGGTGACGTAGATGTTGGCCGGCGCAACGAACTTCATCCCGGCGACCGCCTCGAGGCTGGCGAACACCTTGGGCAAGATGGATTCCATGCTGGTCGCGAAGCCGCGGGCAACCTTCCCGTCCGTCGCGACGTGGCCCGCGCCGGCGTCCGCGCCGATGAGGCGGAAGCCGAGGTCGGTGATCCAGTCCGGATTTCCGGAAGCGTTCTTCGTGCTCAGCGCCTGGAGCAGAGCGCGGCTGGCCGAACCGCTGCGGCTCCCCCTGAACGCGACGTGCAGGTCGTAGCCGCCGCCGGACCCCCTCGACCGGGCGAGGACGAACCCCATCAGACTCTGAGAGTTGGGCTGCCCCGGCTCGCCTTTGTCGCCGGTGCCGCCCTCGAAGGCGATCAGGATGTCGGTGGCGTCAGGGTCGGCGTCGAGCCGTCCCGGGACCACCGGCTCGATCACGACCGAGTCCTCGGCCCCGCCGACGGGACGGTAGGCCACGTGGACGTCGCGGATCCGGCCCGTGATCTCGTCGGGGGTCAGGTACTCGGTCCATTTCTCCTCGACGTTGACCACCGTGCTGCTCCAGGGGTGAAGGCGGCTGTAGTCGTAGACGATCGGGTCGTGGCGCGGGTTGTCGTCGAATCCCACCAGCACGCCAGGGCCGCGGACATCGTCGAGCCCGGTCGGCGACCGCACCTGTGCCGGCCCCTCGACCTGCGCCGCCCACTCGCGGACGTTGTCCATGTAGTCGTCGCGCGCGGGCCGCTCCTCGTAGTAGGGGTCGAACGGCCACACGAGCGACTGGCCGTGCAGTTGATACGCCAGGATCGAGAGGTCGAGGTGGTAGACGAGCGGGTGGTACGGAAACGTGCCGAGTTCGACCGGCGGCGTCGCCGGGGAGCAATCCGGTGTGGAGTCGGCCCAGTTCGGCACGAACACCAGCGCCGCGACCGCGGCCAGCCCGGCGGCCCCGCCGAGCGCGCCACCGATCATCCGTTTGCTGCGCTTCACCCGTGCCCCCTGACCGCTTCGCCACCCTACATTCGCGCCGGCGGCCGAGTGGCAACCCGTCTCCCGCGTTCGGCACCGCGCCTGCGCGTCGAGGGCGTCGGCGGCGACCGCGGGTGGTACCTGACACCGCTGTGGGTGCTGCGCGGCTGGCTCGACGGCCAGATCCGCCTGCTCGTCGCCCGCGCCGAAGCGGCCCCGGCCGGAGCGCGCGGCGACTCGCGGGCGCTCGTCGACGTTTGACCGGCGCGCGGGGCCGGGTACGGCTCGGTCATGACCTACGAAACCACAACCGACAAGCCCGTCGCCCGAGTCGAGCGGGAGGACGGAGACCCGATCACGGTCGAGCGCCAGGATGCGGTTCGCCCCGTGGAGCGCCCGAGCCGCGTGGCCCCGTTCGTCGCCGGCGTCCTCTCCACCCTCGCCGCCCTGGCCATCGGGCTCACCGTCTTCCTCGTCGTGTCCGACAGCGACGACGACGGGAACATCGACCTGAACGTCCCCTCGGTCGACGTCGACGTCAACGAGTGACGCCGATGACCATCGCCGAGCCCGGCGCCGCCCGTTAGGGTCGCGGCCATGAGCACCCCCCTCCAGGGACAGACCGAGGACTCGATCGACGTGATCCTCCCGGCGCGCACCGAGCTCGCCTCGACCGTTCGCCTGCTGGCCGCCTCGTTCGGGGCCGACGTCGGGTTCTCGGTCGACGAGATCGACGACCTCCGACTCGCGCTCAACGAGGTGTTCACATCCTCCGCCGACCGCGATGAGGTGGAGCGCGTTGCGGTCACGTTCGTGCCGGGCGACGGCCGGATCGACGTCCGCATGTCGACGATGCCGCAGGTGGACATCGAGCTCGACACGCTGGCGGCGACGATCCTCGCCTCCGTGGTCGACGACGTCACCAACGACGCAGGCGTGATCACGTTCTCGAAGTCGGTCGACCGGTCCGGGTCCTGACCGAGCGCGACCCCGAACATGACCCCCGATGAAGGTTCGACAACCGACGAGTTCGACGACCTCGAGCGGTTCCGCGAGTTCGCCGCGACCCGCTCTCGACGCGTCCGGAACGAACTCGTCGAACGGCACATGGGGCTCGCCGCGCACATCGCCCGCCGCTTCTCCCGTCCCGGCGCGGCCGAGGACGACATCCGCCAGGTGGCGATGATCGGTCTGGTCAAAGCGGTGGATCGGTTCGACCCCGACCACGGCGCCGCCTTCTCGTCGTTCGCCGGACGCACGATCGAAGGCGAGATCAAGCGCCACTTCCGCGACAAGAGCTGGACGGTACGGGTGCCGCGAGGAGCCAAGGAGATGCACCTCCTGGTCCGCCGGGCGACCGACGAGCTGAGCCAGCGCGACGGGCGGGCGCCGACCGTCCCCGAGCTCGCCGCGCATCTCGACGTCGAGCGCGACGACGTGCTGCGCGGGTTGGCGGCGAGCGCCGCGTACCGGGTCGGATCGATCGACGGTCTGACCGCCGACAACGAGCAGGACACGCCGGTCGCCGCCGACCGCCAGGCGGCGCTGGCGACCGAAGAGGTCGGGTTCGACAGAAGCCTCGAGCAAGCGGTCGTGGCGGACCTGCTCGAGTCGTTGCCCGAGCGGGAGCGCGAGATCGTTCGGCTGCGGTTCTTCGACGACCGCTCGCAGAGCGAGATCGCGGCGATCGTCGGGATGTCGCAGATGCACGTGTCGCGCCTGTTGCGCCGCTCGTTCGAACAGATGCGCCAAAAGATGGCCGAGGCCTGATGCCCGGGTCCCGATCGCCCGAGACCGCCGAGTCTCGTGACGCCTCGGGCCCCGTCGCCGACTCGGCGCGCTGTGATGTTTGCGGTTCGGGCAGACTGGGAACCTTCGACGCGAGAAAGCGTCGCCGAGCGTCGGCCGGCCATCGAGCGGTCTCCGCCCGCGATGACCGGCCGCCGAGAATCCGACGACCCGAGCACACGACCTGAACACCGACGAAAGGAACGAACGCTATGGCCAACTTGGACAGCGCACTGGATTGGGCGCCGTCACCCGGCGCGGCGATCGATCGGGCGACCGACCTCCTCGACGTCGACCTCGCCGACGTGGCGGGCGACGTGCTCGACGCGGCGGGCGACCTGGTCGAGGCGGCGGGCGAGGGCATCGTGGCCGCCGCCGCCGCCACGGAGGCCGCCTCCCGCGCCACGTTCCGGCTGTTCCGCCGCCATCCGCTGGTCGTCGCCCTGCTGGTCGGCGCGCTGGTCGCCGGCGTCGTGATGATGGTCGGCAAGCACCGCAAGAGCGCAGACTCCGGCGACACCCATTCGCTGCACGTCGCGGCCTGAGCGGGCCCTGCCGCAGCGACCATGGACGACCCGCCGGTAGATCGGCGAACGGTCGAGCGTGCCGAACCCGAACCGCCAGCCGCGGCACGCGACCGCAGAACGAGTGTGGATGCCGTGGACGACCTCGGAACGGGTCTCGCCATCGAGACGCTCGACGACGGCCTGTCGCTGTGCGGCGAGATCGATGCCCATTCGGCGCCCGCGCTGCGCGTCGCGCTGGAGCAGTGCCTTTCCGCCGGATCGGGAGAGGTCCGCCTGCACATGGGCGGCGTCGGGTTCATGGACTCGAGCGGGTTGCGGGCGGTCATCGAGGCCAACCACGCCGCTCTGCGCGACGACCGAGCGCTCGTGCTCGTCGCACCGACGCCGATCGTCCGGCGGTTGATCGAAGTCAGTGGGCTGGTCGACCACATCGCGATGCGCGACGCCCCCGACTGAGCCGGATTCCTGGATGGAACCGTTCGCCGACCCTTCGGTTTCACGGGGATCGGCGGCGGGTACGCCTCCAGCATGCGGCGGAGTTGTTCGATGACCGGCGATCGGGCGGAGTTGGTCGTCCCCGGTCGGAGTGCCAGCCTGACCCCTTCGCGCCATTTCGTCCGATCGCACGTCGGGGCCGACGTCGCCGACGACCGCGCCGCCGACATCGTGCTCGTCGCCAGCGAACTCGTGTCCAACGCGATCGAGCATGGTTCGGGCGGCGACATCACGATCCGGGTCGAGCGCGATGACGACACGGTCGAACTGGTCGTCGCGTCGATGTCGCCGAGCCTGCCGATGCTGCGGACCGAGCCGGCGGCGGCCGACGCGCTCCGAGGCCGCGGACTGCAGATCGTCGCGACGCTCAGCGACGCGGTCGCGATCGAAGCCGCCGAAGGCGTGGTCTCGGTGATCTGCCACTTCGCCGTCGGCCGCACGGCCGACGACGCCTGAGCGTCGAGCGCCCCGAACGTCAGGTTTGCCGATTCGGCGCCGCGGGTACCGTCGCCGCCATGAGGTTCATCAAGGGATTTGTCATCGGCGCCATCTTCGGAGTCGCCGTCGGAAGCACGATCAGCGAGCAGCAGCGCGGCGAGGTGGCGGCGCGCGCGTCCGCGATCACCAAGCGGCGTCTGCGGCAGGTCGGCGACACCGCGCCGACCACGACCGACGTGGCCGACGAGCCGGTCGCCGCATCGCTGTAGCCGTCACCGGTTCGGCCGGCCGGCTCAAGCGAGCATCGAGCGCAGCATCCAGGCGGTCTTCTCGTGCACCTGGAGACGCTGGGTCAAGATGTCGGCAGTCGGTTGGTCGCCGGCGTCGTCGGCGGCCCGGAACGCCGTCCGCGCGCTGCGGGCGACGGCCTCGTGCCCGGCGACGAGGTCGGCCAGCATGTCCTCGGCCGAGACGACGCCGTCGGCCTCGCCGATCGACGTGAGCGCCCCGATCTGCGAGTTGCTCCCCGGCGCGAACTCGCCGAGGGAGCGGATCCGCTCGGCCAGCAGGTCGACCGCCGTCCAGAGCTCGTTGTACTGCTGCTCGAACATCAGGTGCAGCGTGTTGAACAACGGTCCGGTCACGTTCCAGTGGTAGCCGTGCGTCTTGAGGTACAGCGTGTAGGTGTCCGCGGTCACGCGGGCCAGCTCGGCGGCGATCTGCCGGCGATCCTCATCCGGGATCCCGATGTCGATGGGGGGTGACGTGACGGCCATGGTTGCTCCTGTGTGACGGCTGTGGTGGGCCGTCATCCTACGCCGCCGTCGAGCGACGAGATCCCGTCGGGACGGCTCACGATGGCCCCTCGGCCGCGTCGGCCCGCCTCCTGAACAGGCCCGCCTCGATCCACTCGGCCCGCCAGGCCGACCAGCTCCCCTCCGGGGCGCCTGGTTCGCCGTCCCGCGCGGCGGCGGAGAGCTCCGCCGCCCGGCTCGGACCGACCCCGCCCCGCAGCGCGCGTAGGAAGTGGAATTGGCGTTCGGTCACCTCGACGATGTCCATGCGATACTCCCGGCGAACGACGACGCAGAGCTCGGGGGCCGGGAACGGCAGATCGGGCGACCCGCCGTTGGAGACCACGCGGTAGTAGCGGCTGATCGGGAACCGATGCCGGAAGAGATGGAGGACGGGAATCAGCTCGATCTCGTCATCGGCGTCGGACACCAGGGCGGGCGCGAACCGCTCGTCGGCGCGCTGGTCGAAGATCAGGTTGACGGCGAACTCGAAACTCGCCAGCTCGATCATGAAGTCCGGCCACGACTCGCGTTCGGCGGCGTCCCGGTCGGGCCGGGTCTGTTCGAGGAACTGCGCGAACCGCCCGCCCAGGTCGTTGAGCGTGTAGCTCTGGGGTGGGAAGGCGCGCAGGTAGTCGTCGGCGAAGGCCCTGAACAGCTCGGCGCCGAGGGCGTGCTCGAGCGTCGGGAACTGGCGCGACATCACCTCGCGCAGGCGGCCGAGGTAGCTGCGCTGGTAGATCGCCAGGTGCTGCCGGCTGCTCAACCCGGCGGTGGCGACGACGAGGTCGGCGGTACGACCCGTGTCCTCCGCTCCGACGACCGGCGGCGTCGAGGTCGATTCCGTCGGCGCGCCCGTCGCGTCCGGCGACGGGGCGCGCCCGCCCGCCGCCCCCATCAGCATCGTCTGCATCCAGCGCTGCAGCTCGCGCAGCGGCGGCGGGCCGTCAGGCTCGGGCATCGGTCACGCCGCCGGACCGGCGATCTCGGCGGCGACGTCGTTGACCAGGAACCCGACCGGGTTGGAGACGCTCTCGCCGGCCGCCTCGGGGGCCGGGCCGGCCGCCGGCTGGGGCGAGGCGCCCATGAACCGCTCGGCCTTGAGCAGTTCGGCGTGGCACGTGTCGAAGTCGGGGATGTGGTTGTCCCACTCGAGCAGGGTGGAGCAGCCGCCGGTCAGGGACCAGGCGAGGCGGAACAGCTCCCAGACCTCGTCGGTCACCTCGCGGTCGTGGGTGTCGACGATGTGGCTCCCGCAGTGCTGATGCCCGGCGAGGTGCAGCTGGACGACGCGGTCGTGGGGGAGCCCCTCGATGTACTCGACCGGGTCGAACCGGTTGTTGAAGCTCGACACGTAGACGTTGTTGACGTCGAGCAGCAGCCCGCAGCCGGTCTCCTCGGTGAGGCGCCGCAGGAACGTCCACTCGTCGATCGTCGAGTGCCGGAACGACAGATAGGTGCTCGGGTTCTCGACCACGAGCGGCCGCTCGAGGAAGTCCTGCACCCGGTTGATCCGGCCGGCCACGTGGGCGAGCGCCTCCTCGTCGAGTGGGACGGGCAGCAGGTCGTGGGTGTTGAGCCCGAGCACCCCGGTCCAGCACAGGTGGTCGCTGATCCACACCGGGTCGACCGCGGCGGCGAGGTCCTTGAGCTTGCGCAGGTAGTCGAGGTCGAGCGGATCGGTGCTCCCGATCGACATCGACACGCCGTGCAGCGCGATCGGGTAGCGCTCGGCGATCTGGCGCAGCACGTGACCCGGGCGGCCGCCGGAGTCGATGAAGTTCTCCGAGATCACCTCGAACCAGTCGACCGGCGGCCAATGCCGGAGGATGTGGGAGAAGTGGCTGCTCCTCAGCCCGAGTCCGAGGCCGACGTCGGGCAGGTCGAGCGCCCCACGCCGCCGCCGGTCACCCGTGCTCGTCCTCGCCGCAGCCGCGCAGGGTCTCGGGCATGGCTCGGATGCTGGCATCGATCATTTCCTGCGTGCTCTGGTTGGGGTCGTTGTAGCCGAACGAGCAGTACTTCTCGCCGCTGTTGCCGCACGAGTCGAACGTGCCGAGGGTCTGCTGCAGCCACTTGTACGGGGGTCCGGCCGGGAACGGCGACGGCCCGTAGGTCCGGTGCGACCGCTCCATGCGCTCCTCGAAGAGGCGCCGAGCGAGGAGCCAGGTGCTCTTGCCGGCGTTCGGCCCCTCGGTGCTGAACCGCTCGGCCTCGATCGGCACGGCGCAGCTCCCTTGCCACGCGCAGTCGTTGACCCCGGGCTTGCACTGCTCCGACGCGTCGCCGTAGAGGCCGCAGCCGCCCTGGTCGCGGCAGTCGTTGAGCGTGTGGCAGTGGTGCACCGACGCCGTGGCGCACCGGCCGGTCCCCGCGCACGCGTTGGCGCCGTCCCGGCCGTGGCCCTTGCACGCGTTGAGGCCCATGCAGACGTGCAGCTCGCGGGCGACGGCCGCGCCGCTCGGCGGCGTCCCGCCCGACCCGCCGCCGCCGGCGCTGCAGCTGTGCGCGCTCGTGCCGCACCCGTTCGATTGCTCGGCGTCGGCGCCGGTCGAGGCTGCGGCCTGCCGCGCCATGCGGTGTCGTGGTGGCTTGTCGGGGTTCGTCATGCGAAGGACACCTCCGCTCCGCTCGGGCCGGTCGCACCGCTCGCGCCGAGGTACGGCTCCAACGGCACGTCGGGCAGGTCGAGGATCCGCTGGCCATAGCCGGCGAGCGTGCTGTCGTAGGCCACCGCCTGATTGAACAAATCGATGATCTGGCTCTTCGGACTCGACGCGGCGGCGAACCAGTAGTCCTCGAAGGTGCAGGCGGCGGTGTACTCCTTGCCGTCCTTCCGGGAGAGGTAGCGATAGCCGGTCATCGCCCCGCACAGCGAGTTGAGGAGGAAG
>JBFGCT010000169.1:0-9282 GCA_041581055.1 Ilumatobacteraceae bacterium
CGCCGTCGAGAAGTTCGACTGGCGCAAGGGCTTCAAGTTCTCGACGTACGCCACGTGGTGGATCCGCCAGGCGATCACGCGCGGCATCGCCAACACCGGCCGCACGATTCGCCTCCCGGTCCACGCCGGCGACACGCTCGCCCGCCTCCAGAAGGCGCGCTCGCGGCTCGAGTTGAAGTACGGCCGCCCGGCGACGCTCTCCGAGCTGGCGCGCGAGGTCGAGATGCCCGAAGACAAGGTGACCGAGGCGCTGCGCTTCGCCGCCGAGCCGCTGTCGCTCTCGGAGCCGTTGCGCGAGGACGGCGACGCCGAGCTGGGCGACGTGGTCGAGGACCGCTCGGCCGAGTCGCCGTTCGAGGTCGCCGCGACCGCCCTGCTGCCCGACGAGATCGCCCGCCTGCTGGCGCCGCTCGACGAGCGCGAGCGGGAGATCCTCAAGCTCCGCTTCGGTCTCGACCGCGGCGAGCCGCGCACCCTGGAAGAGGTCGGCGAGCACTTCAACCTCACGCGAGAGCGGATTCGGCAGATCGAGGCGCGGGCGATGAGCAAGCTGCGCCATCCGTCGAGCGACACCGGCGCCCGCGACCTCCTCGCGGTCTGAGCCGCCGGCGGGTTCTCACGGTCGGCGCGTTTAGGGCGCGCCATCCATCAAGGAATCGTGAAGATTTCTCTCAAGTGATCGCGCCGATCGTCCGAAGACCTTTGCGTGATCTCCGTTCGCCGGGCAAGCATCGATGACCTCGAGGCGTTGACCGCCGCGTACATCGCGGCATGGCGGGCCGGCTTCGGCCAGATGTTCCCGGCCGCGGTCTTCATGCAGGACGACTTCGACCGGCAACGCCAGGCCGAGTGCCGGGCGACGCTGCTCGACGACAAGGTCGACGTGCACGTCGCCGACCGGGACGGTCACGTCGTCGGCTTCCTCGGCGTCGTCGAGTCGCACGGCGTCTCGGAGATCGTGGAACTCTGGGTCCACCCGCATTCGTGGGGCTCGGGAGCGGCCCAGGCGATGCTCGCCGCGATCGAGGACCAGCACCGCAACGTCGGCCGGACGTACCTGACGGCGTGGCTCCCCGAGGACAGCCCCCGGGCTCGACGGTTCTTCGAGAAGGCCAGCTGGCGGCCATCCGGGGAGATCGGCAAGCTCGAGATCTACCCGAACGAGCCGAACCGCACGTTCGAGTACACCCGCACGCTCGTCTGACCCTCACCCGGATCGGGGCGCCGGGCAATCGGCATGCGGCCGGCCGGGCAGGTATGCCATCGTCTTGTCCCATGGCTGACATCGAGATCCGACCGGTCGCGTTCGAGGAACGGCGGGCGGCGATCGACGCGCTCCGCGCCGCGTTGCTCGACCAGCCGATCGCCGACGAAGGGTTCGATGGCGGACACGACTCGTGGGAGGACTCCGACGCCCTGGCCGCGTGGGACGGGGGCCGATGTGTCGGCAACGCGGCGGCGTTCCGACTCCGCATGACGGTCCCCGGCGGCGCCCGGCCGGCGACCGCCGGGGTCACTCGGGTCGGCGTGTTGCCGACCCACACGCGACGCGGGTTGCTCCGGCGGATGATGGAGCGCCTGCTGCGCGAGGCGCACGAGCGGGGACAGGTGATCGCGGCGCTGCTCGCCAGCGAGGCCCCGATCTACGGCCGGTTCGGGTACGGCCTGGCGACCGACGATGTCGCGGTGCAGGTGACGACCGCGACGGCGCGGCCACTGCGCGGCGAGCCGGTCGGTGGTTCGATCCGCACGGTCGCCCGCGCCGATCTGGACGCCGTCATCCCCGATCTGTACGACCGGTGCGCCCAACGGCGCGCCGGGATGGTGACCCGCGCGCCGTGGATCTGGAGGTCCGAGCTGACGAACGTCGAGAACCCCGCTGCGGAACACCCGAACCGGGGCGAGTTCGTCGCCGTCCACACCGACGAGAACGGCGTCGACGACGGCTATGTGCGATACCAGGTCGGGTGGGACGACGAGTTCGGCGAGGTTCCACGGGCCAGCGGGGTGGTGCACGACCTCGTCGGCGCGACCCCGACGGCCGAGCGGGCGCTGTGGGCGTACCTGCTCGACGTCGACCTCGTCCGGACGTGGACCGCGGAGAAGCGGCCGGCGAACGACCCGATCCGACGGGCGTTCCACGACCTGCGGGCCTACGCGACCAAACGGCGGATCGACGAGCTGTGGGTCCACCTCCTCGACGTCGACGCCGCGCTCGGCGCCCGCGCGTACGGGCCGGCGGCCGGGGCCGTCGTCGTCGCGATCGATGACCCCATGTTCGAGCACAACCGGGGGACGTGGAGGATCTCCGCCGACGGCGCCGCGCGCACCGACGAGCCGGCCGACGTCGCCGTCGATATCGCGACGGCCTCGGCCGCGTATCTCGGGGGCGTGCCCTGGCGCGATCTCGCCGACTCGGGGGAGGTGCGCGGCGAGGTCGACCGCGGCACGCTGGACCGCCTCGACGCGCTGTTCGCCGTCCATCCCACCCCGTTCTGCGGCACCGACTTCTGATTCTCCCTCCCCCGCGTCCCCGGTAGTCGGCGGATTGCCGCCGGGGGTGGTGCTCGGGGATGCGACGTGCTCCAGGGCAGCGTCGGCGATCGGCGCCAGCGCGCTGTGTGCCGCGAGCGCCCGAATCGGGATACGCCACGCGTCGCGGCGTCGGTAGCGTGCGCCGGTGGCCACCGCCCGAGACGTGTTGCGGATCCCGGCGGTGCGCCGGTACCTGCTGTCGACCGCGCTGGCCGCGGTCGGCACCAACATCCTGGTCACCGTCCTGTTCAAGCAGGCCTTCGACCTCACCGGCAACGAGCTCGACATCGGCTGGATCGGGCTCGCCCAGTTCGTGCCGGCGATCCTCCTCGTCCTCGTCAGCGGATGGGTCGCCGACCGGTTCGACCGCCGCCGGGTGAGCGCGTTGTTCTTGCTCGGCCGGGCGTTGTGCGCGCTCGCCCTCATCGTGCACAGCCGGGCCGAGCCGGGCACGGTGTGGCCGTTGTTCCTGATCGCCTTCGTGTTCGGCGCGTCCGACGCGATGCTCGCCCCGGCCCGCCGGTCGATCGCCCCGTTGCTGGCGCCGTCCCACAACTTCCCGCAGGTCGTGGCGCTGTGGACGGCGACGTTCACCGGCTCGGCGATCGTCGGGCCGGTGCTCGGCGGCTTCCTCTACAGCGTCGGCGCCGACCTCGCGTACGGGCTGGCGGCGTTCCTCGAGTTCGCCGCGATCGTCCCGCTCGTGTTCATCGCATATCACCGCGAGCCCGAGCGGCTCACCGAGCGGCCGACCATGTCCAAGGCGCTCGACGGATTGCGGTTCGTCCGCCGGACGCCGGTCGTGCTGGCGACGATCTCCCTCGACCTGTTCGCCGTGCTCTTCGGTGGGGCGATCGCCCTGATCCCGGCGGTCGCCAGCGAGCGGCTCGGCGTCGGCGACATCGCCTACGGCTGGCTCCGAGCGGCGCCCGGCATCGGCGCCGCGCTGATGGCAATCGTCCTGGCGGTCCGACCGATCTCGCGGCGGGTCGGGCCGACGTTGATCGTCGCCGTGGCGATCTTCGGGCTCGGCACCATGGTGTTCGGCCTGACGCGGAACTACGCGGTCGCGTTCGTCGCCATCCTCGTCGCCGCGGCGGCCGACATGATCTCGATGTACATCCGCGGCTCGATCGTCCCGCTCGTGACGCCCGACGACCAGCTCGGTCGCGTCAGCGCGGTCGAGGGGGTGTTCATCGGCGCCTCCAACGAGCTCGGCGCGTTCGAGAGCGGGGTGGCGGCCAGGGCGTTCGGGCTGCCCTGGGCGATCGCCGGGGGCGGGTTCATCACGGTCGCCATCGCCGCCGGCTTCGCCGTGATGTTCCCGTCGCTGCGCAGGATCGACACCTTCGACGAACTGCGCCCCGAACCCCGGCCGATCGCCTCCTGAACATCGGGCGGGGCCCGGGCGGGTCGGTTTCGCACCGCCGCGGTGCGGGTAACCGGACGTCGATGCCTCGTCCGCCCACGATCGTCAGCGCCACGGGTCGGCCACCGGTTGCGCGATGACAGCGGCCACGCGTCGTGACGGCGGGGCGGAGACGGACGGCGCCGAGCCCCGCTGGTCGGAGCTGCGGTGGGCGTTGGCCGGCGGGGCGTTCGCCGCCGCCGGGGTCTTCGGCGTCGCCGCCCTCGTCGGGCGGGTGAGCGCGTTCGAGGCCCGCCGGCTCGTCGAGGGGATCAAGCCGACCGCCACCTTCGCCGCCTCGACCTACATCGGCGCCGGGGCGACGATCCTCGCGCTGATGGCCACGGTGATCGCGTTCAGCCTCAGCCACGAGTCGGACTTTCGGGCGAGCCACTACCGGCGGCTGCGGATCGTCGCGACGTCGACGACCGGCCTGATCGTCGTCGCCATCGCCCTGATCACGGTGCTGGTCGTCCCGGTCGCCGGCGTCGAGACGACATCGACGGGCTACGTCGTGCTGTATTGGGCGATCCTCGTGCTCGGCTCGCTCGGCGGAGGGCTCACGGTGATGATCGTGCTGATGCTCAACTACGCCGTGCGCGGGCTGATCGACCTCGGCATGGAGGGAAGCAGCTACCTCACCGTCGCCGAGGAGACGGCCGAGGAGACGGCCGACGAGCCCGAGGACGCGGGGTCACACCAGCCCGACGCACCGGTGAGAGCTACGGCGGAGGGGTCACCCCAACTCTCACCGGTGGACACCAGCCCGACGCACCGGTGAGAGCTACGGCGGAGGGGTCACCCCAACTCTCACCGGTGGACACCAGCCCGATCCACCGTTGACAGCTACGGCGGAGGGGTCGCCCCAACTCTCACCGGTGGAGCGGGCGCCCACCGTCAGCGCCGGGATTTCCAACGTGGGGGATCGAGGTACTCGCGGAGTCCGCCCCACGCCTGGCCCGCCTCTTCGGTGTCGGCATGGGCGGCTCGGAGGTCGGCGGTGTACAGCGAGATCTCGCACAGATCCCACCAGAGCCGATACAGCTGGACGGACGCCGGGTCGACCTCGACGCCGGTGCGCGCCGTGTAGTCCCCCGCGATTCCGGGCTCGTCGTCGATCAGCATCCACAAGTCCCGCTCGGGCGGCGCCAGGAGCGCCGTGTCCCAGTCGACCAGGACGACGCCCGCGGCGGTCGTGATCGTGTTCGCTCGGTGGGGCTCGCCGTGGGTGATGACGAAGCGTTGCGGCGAACGGGCAACCTCGGCGACGAGGCCGTCGTAGCGGGCCAGCGCGCCGCTCACATCGGCGGCGTGTCGCCGAAGCAGTCGCCGGGCCTTGTCGGCGTGCGGGCCAGGGCCCCAGCTCGAGTCGTGGTCGGTGAGCGCCACGAGGAGTTGGTCGCGGCTCGGAATGACGAAGTCGTCGGCGCGCGCGACGTCGTGGGCGGTCGCTGTGGCGTGGTGGAGCGCGACCAGTCGATCGAGGACCGCGAGCCGATCGGCACGCGACGGGTACGCACCCCAGCCGTGGGTGACGCCCTCGACGTGTTCGTAGACGGCGGCGAGGTAGCGACCGACGACCCGCCGCGCGACGTCACCGGTCCGCGTGGGGAGCGGCGCGATGACGAAGGCGAGACCGGCGGCTCGCAAGGCGCGCGCCGCGCCGAGCGCCGCGGTGAGCCGGGCGGAGGCGCCGTCTCGGGTGTCGGCGGCATCCCGTCCGCGGGCGTCGAGATCGTCGACGGTGACGAACCAACGCTGGTTCTTCGCTGAGGCGCGCCAGTGGTGGCTTCCGAAGCCGACCGGCGCGTACTCGATCTCGTCGACCACCAGATCCCAGCCGGCCGCCAGCGCAGCTGCCACTGACGAATCCGACAGATCAGGCGGCCTCGCGAACACCGGGCTCACGGTACGACCAGGGCGTCCGCGCCGCCACGCGCCCGACACCGGCTACGAACCGTCGGCTCGTCGGCGGCGGTTCGGGCGTTCGCCCGATCCGAGGACGGGTTCGGTGTGCCGCCCTCGGATCGGCGCGGGTCACACGGCGATGACGTCTACCTTGCCCGTCTTGATGCGGTACATCCCGCCCACCAGCTTGATGATTCCATCCCGCTCCTTCCCCTGCAGGATCGGGCTTCTTTCCCGAATACGGGCAACCGTCAATCTGACGTTCTGTTCGGCGACTCGGTCAACGTACCGGTAATTGTCGCCTGATCGATTTCCGCGAAACGTCGTGGCCTCGACCGCCGGCCGAATGTTGTACAGCATCGCCGTGATGTTTCCGGCGTCGGTTGCCGCCACGGTATGGCGGATCGCGCCGCATCGCTCATGCCCCAAGACGAGAATCAGCTTCGCGCCTCCTCCGCCGCCTGCTTCCCCGTCGTCCGGGGGCAGCACGGCGAACTCCATGCTGCCGAGGATGTCACCGTTCTCGAAATTGCCGGCAACCCGAGCAACGAACACACTCCCGATGCCCTGGTCGAATACATCCTCGACGGGGATGCGTGAATCGAGGCACGACAGAATCACAGCCATCGGATGTTGACCGTCCGCAGCATCGCGCACCTGCTTGGGGCGGTCTCTGCTGGTCAGCGACCCGGCAACGAATCGCTCGTTGCCCGCCAAGAGTCGTTCGAGGACATCGTCGGGAGTCAGCGCGTCTCGTTCCTTGCGGGTGAGCACGTGTGCACCGCGTGGCGGCGTGGCATTCAATTCTTTCGACATTCGCGGTGATCGCTCCTGATCGTTGTTTGAGGGAAAAGTTGCCCGGCGGCTGATCATAAGCCACCCGCCCTGAGCCCGTAGTTCGTGCGCAACCTTCCTTTGACTCGCTGCTCAGCGAGAGAGGTTTGCGAGGCGGGTTCGCGCGTAGGCGGGTTCGCGCGTAGGCGGGCTCGCTCGTCCACGCGTTGACCGCCTCCCAAGCGTTCGACAAGGTGGACGCCCGGCCGCGCGACTCGCGGTCGAGCACCGCCACACCGAGGCCCGACAGGTCGTGCCAGGTGAGATCCACTCGGCTCTCGTCCCAGTCGAGCAGCCCGACCTGACCGCGGTCGGTGATCCGGATGTTGGAGGCCGCCGCGTCTCCGTGGATCAACGACACCGGCACGTCGGCGACCGATCCGAACACGTCGAGCACGATTTCGGCAACGTCGTCAGGGAGCGCGGTCATGTCGGCGTCGACACTGCGCGACGTCGGGCCGAGTTCGGTGACGGTCATGCACCCGGGGCGCTGCTCGATGTCGTCACATGTGGCGTGCAGCCGCTGGAGTTCGGCGGCGACGAGTCTCCAGTCGTGCTCCGACGATGGCGGCGCACCCTCCAACCACTCCTGCACCACAACGCCGCCGTGCGACCAGGCGCCGTCGGACGTCGGGACAGGCCGCGGCACGCGGAATCCTCTGCGGGCGAGTTCCAGCGTGAGATCGAGTTCCCAGGCGAGAGATTCGGGAGTTCGACGAGACCGTCGCACCGCAACAGCTTGTCCGTGGAGCGCGCCGGCCCACACTTCGTTGCGGTTCGCCTCGTCGCATCGGTGATGGATGAGCAGACCGGGCCACGCGCAGATCTCCTCCACGACTCGACACTAGATCGAGCGCCCGGATGGCGATCGGACGCACCGCACTGGTGTGCGCGGCGTTCGGTGCTCCACGGATTGTTCAGGTCCGACGGCGTGACCCGAAACGTAGATGAGACACTGATCGAATGTCAGAGCAGGCAGGTCGCGACGGCACGGAACAACGCCAGCCCGAACATCACGGGCATGAGAACGACCAAGGAATTCGGGGCGCGTTGCGCTACCTGCGCTGGCTCCCGCAGATGTGGCGATCGGCGATCAACAACGCCGTTGTCGCCCTGGTCGACCTGCAGCCGGGTGAACGGGGGGTCGACATCGGCGCGGGCATGGGCGCTGGCGCGATCCGCGCCGCAGCGGCCGGCGCCCACGTGATCGCCGTCGAGCCGACGCCGTTCATGCGTCGGGTGTTGAAGGCGCGTCGCGCGTTGAGCCGTCGCCGCGCCAACATCGAGGTGACCGACGGTTCCGCAGAGCGGATTTCCGCCGACGATCGCAGTGTCGACGCGATCTGGGCGGTGAACACGATGCACCACTGGGTCGACCTCGAACGGGGTGTGGCGGAGATCGCCCGCGTGCTGCGACCGAACGGCCGGCTCCTCCTTGTCGACGAGGACTTCACCGATCCGTCGCACCCCGACCACGGGCGGTTTGGCACCGATCACGACGATGACCACCACGGCTTCACGATGGTCGACGCGGAGGCGATGGGCGATCTACTTCGAGCAGCCGGACTCACCGACGTCGACACGTCGAACCGTCATATCGCCAACCGCCCGGTGATCAGTGTCGCGGCCCACGGTGCACCGACCGACCGGTGACCGCCCGGTTGCAGATGCGCCAGAGCTCGGGCAGGTCGGCGCACCAGCCGTCGACCGTGATCATGCGTGGGCCTCTGCTCGCGCGACCTGAGGTGCGATGATGCCGGCATGGGTTTCCGGGAGCAGGGGATCGAACCGGCGGAAGGGTTCACGCGGGACGGGTACATCGTTCGGCCACTCGTGCCGTCCGACGTGGTGCTCGACCACGAAGCCGTGATGTCGAGTCGCGAGTTCCTCTACCACTGGGAGCAGGAGCCTCCGTATCCGCCAGAGGACTTCTCGGTCGCCGACAATCTCGAGGATCTCGAGCAGATGGACGGCGAACACCGCAACGGCACCCGATACACGTACACCGTCATGAACGCCGACGAGACCCAGGTCCTGGGCTGCATCTACCTGCTGCCCAACGACGACCGCATGTACCGGACCGCCGAGGTGACGTCGCACGACGGCACCGACCTGTCGACCGTCGACGCCACGGTCGCGTTCTGGGTGCGCGTCTCGACGTGGGAGGACGGGTTCGAGCGGGCCGTGCTCGAGGCGGTTCTCGAATGGCTACGCGATGACTGGTCGCTCGAGCGACCGGTGATCATGACCAACGAGAAGCTCGATCACCAGATCGCGACGATCGAGTCGCTGGGCCTGACCCGGCGCTTCGACTACGACCGCGACCGCGACATGTACACGTCCCACGCGTACGCCTGAACCACAAACCTCCTCCGGTGAGAGATGAGCGGCGGGGGTGGTCTCACCTCTCACCGCAGCGCACGCGCCAAGACTCCACGGACATCCACGAACGTCCACCGACGACTCCGCGGTGGACGCCCGTGGACGCTTTGGCGGAGGTGGACGGGAATCGAACCCGCCGGACGGGGATCGCCCGTCCCAGCCGCTTTGAAGACGGTGGAGCCCACCAGGTGCCCAGACACCTCCACGGGCGAGGC
>JBFGCT010000170.1:0-9156 GCA_041581055.1 Ilumatobacteraceae bacterium
CACCGGCCTGCCACGATGTGCCGATGAGCTTCGACACGCCGATCACGATCTCGGGCCCGCTGCGGGCGCCGGCCCAGATGCTCGCCGAGCAGGAGTACGGCGGGCACGCCAGCGTGCACGACGACGAGACCGCCGAGAAGCTCGGCCTGGCCGGCGCCCCGATCGAGGGGCCGACGCACTTCAGCCAGGTCGACCCGCTCGCCGTGCGGATCTGGGGGCGGCGCTGGTTCGAGGACGGCTGCGTCAGCGCCCACTTCCAGAACATGGTCGTCGAGGGCGAGGAGGTGCAGGCGTCGCTGACGACCACCCCGACATCGCCCACCGAGGCCAGGATGGAGGCGCACAAGGCCGACGGCACGCCGGTGATGACCGGCACGGCGACCGTCGGCCTCACCGAGCCGACCGAGCTCGACGAGCGGCGGCTGCGGGGGTCGGGTGACCCCGGCGAGCTGTTCATCGTCGATCAGCTCTACGTCGGGATGGCGCCGGATCCGGTCGAGGTGACGATGGGCTTCGACGAGCACAACGGGATGCTGTACCCGTTCACGCTGGACCAGAAGCTGGGCAAGATCACCGAGCGCTCGACCTGGTACGACGCCGACGGCGACAGCCCGTGGGGCGCACCCGTCGTGCCGACCGAGATGCTCAGCGTCCTGACCCACAAGGAGGGCGTCCACTTCCCGGTGCGCGGGCCGGCGGTCGGGTTGTTCATCGACCTCGAGGTGCGCTACGTCGAGGGCCCCGTCTTCGTCGGTCGGAGCTACCGCGTCGAGCACGAGCTGGTCGGCGTCGGGCAGAGCCGGCGGGTGGAGTCGTACTGGACCGAGTCGAAGGTGACCGACGTCGAGTCGGGCCGCCACGCGGCGACCGTGCTCCTGCACCAGGGCGTGTTCAAGGCGTCGTTCGCCGACTATCCGCCCGACAAGCTGTGACGCCCGCGTCGGACACCGACGATCACGGGTCGCGCTCGTCGGGGTAGACGACGCCGATCTGGCGGCGGATCTCGTCCAGCAGCTCCATGTTGGCGATCGAGGTCGCCCACGGCAGCACGTCGCTCTCCAGGTGGCCGCCGCGGATGCGTCGCATCACGTGGTCGGCCTCGTGGGCCAGCCCGGCGTTGGGGATCTCGACCCGCTGGGTGACACCCCCGCTGGTGATCGTGAACGCGCGGGCGTGCCAGAACCGCGGCTCGATGACGATCGAGCCCTCGGTACCGACGACGCGGGCGTCGAGCGAGCTGAGCCCGTCGATCGTCGAGTGGAACGTGGCCAGCGCGCCCGAGGGGAACGTGAGGACGCCGCCGACCAGCGCGTCGACACCCCGGTCGGTGAGCCGGCCGAACGCGTTCACCTCGTCGGGCTCGCCGAGCAGGAAGCGGGCGATCGACAACGGGTAGATCCCGAGGTCGAGCAGCGCGCCGCCGGCGAGCTCCGGGCGGCGGTGGCGGGCGTCGTCGGCGAGGATCGGGATGCCGAAGTTGGCGTCGACGACCAGCACCCGGCCGATGTCGCCGGCGTCGACCCGCCGCTTGACCTCGACCACCGCCGGGATGAACCACGTCCACATCGCCTCCATCAGGAAGCGCCGGTTGGCGGTCGCGGCGGCGACCATCGCGCGGGCCTGGCCTGCGTTGAGCGCGAACGCCTTCTCGCACAGGACGTGGCGCCCGGCGTTCAGGCTGGCGACCGTCATGTCGTGGTGCAGGTTGTGTGGCGAGCCGACATAGACGATGTCGACGTCGTCGTCGGCGAACAGCGCCTCGTAACTGCCGTGGGCGTGCGCGATCCCGAACCGGCCGGCGAACTCGTCGGCCGCGTCCCGCGTCCGCGACCCGACGGCGACGACCTCGGCGTCGGGCAGCGTGCCCAGCGCCTCGGCCATCCGGGTGGCGATCCCCCCGGTCGAGGCGATGCCCCACCGGAGCGGGGCGGGCCCTGCGGTGTCGCTGGCGTCGATGGCGTCGGTGGCGTCGGCGGCGTCGGTCACGGCAGAACCGTAGGCGAACGGCGCTGATCAGTGAAGCGTGCGCGCGCCGTACCAGGCGAGCACCAGCGCGCCGACCCCGAGGACGAACAACACCAGCGCCCGCTCCCTCCGGACCGCCCAGGCGAGCGCGGCGATGATCACGATCGTGACCGCGACCTGGACGGCGACACCGCCGTCGGTGCGCGGCGACCAGAGCTCGCCGAGGTTCACCGAGGGGCCTTGCGGAACCGGCGAACGAAGGCCGGGGCGTCGAACATCGGCTCCAGCCAACCACGACGACGCGGCGACCAGGTCGCGGGAGCCTGCGACACCCCCTCGGTACTGTCCGCCGCACCGACTCCTCCCACCGCGTGGCGATGCCACGACCCCCGATCGTGGGAGCACAACATGGACACCCCGAACGTCCGCAACAACCTCGTCGTCCTGCGCGGCGCGCTGACCAGCGAGCCGACACGGCGCGAGCTGCCGTCGGGCGCCGTCGTCGCCCAATTCGACATCACCACCCCGCTGGCACCGCCCGAGAAGCCGTCGAACGTCTCGGTGCCGGTGAGCTGGCCCGACCCGCCGCCCGCCGCGGCCCGCTGGCTCCAGCCCGGTGAGGCCTACGTCGTCATCGGCGCGGTCCGCCGCCGCTTCTTCCGCGTCGACGGGGCCACCCAGAGCCGGACCGAGGTCGTCGCCGACCACGTGATCCCGGCCCGGCGGGTCAAGACCGCCCAGCGGGCGATCGACGCGGCCGTCGCCTCGCTGTCGCCGTAGGCGGCGTCCGTCGGCGAGCGTCAGCCGGCTCAGGCCAGCGGTCGCACGACCAGGCCGGTGCGCAGCTTGGGGGTGAAGAACGTCGACTTCGGCGGCATCAGCAGCCCCTCGCGGGCGGTGCGCTCGATCTCGGCCACGCTGACCGGGCGGATCAGGACGCCGGCCGCCGCCGCGCCCGACGTCACGGCGGCGACCACGTGCTCGACCCCGTGCTGATAGGTGACCGAGTGCGGCGTGTCGGCCAGGACGTGCTCGAGCCACAGCCCGTCGAGTGCGCGCACGCCGTCGAAGGCGCCGTCGCGTGGCGTCAGCCACTCGGCCGAGCCCGGCGGGCCGACGAGGCAGAGCGCGCCGCGCTCGTTCATCTCGGCCAACGTCTCCGCCGACGGCGACGGCGCCGGGCTGCGCTCGAACGCCCGGTCGAGGGCGGCCACCAGGTCGTCGTAGGCGACGTCGGTGTACAGCCGGTGGATCGCCTCGACGCTGAGCTGGTCGGCGACCAACTCGCTGATGAAGGCCAGCGTGTCCTCGGCGGGCGAGGAGCGGTCGCCGGCGGCGCGCCGCTCGTCCCGGTAGGTGCGGGCGATGCCGTAGCGGTGGTGCCCGTCGGCGATCAGCACGTCGTCGGCGCCGACCTTCTCGGCGATCGCCGCGATGCGCGCCGGGTCCGACACCCGCTCGACCGCGTGCTCGACCCCGTCGACCGTCACCGACGCGATCGGCTCGCCGGGCGCCGTGAGCAGCTCGGTCAGGCCGTCGGCCAGCGACAGCGCCCAGATCGGCGACATGTTGGCGCCGGTCGCCCGCGTCAGGTCGAGCCGGTCGGTCGACGCCTTGGGCGTCACCCGCTCGTGCGGCAGCACCCCGCCCGCGCCCTCGTCGACCACTTCGAGCCCGCCCAGCACCCCGACGATGTCGCGCGCCGTGCCCGTCGAGTCGGTGAACCTCATCCGGTACAGCGTGAACGTGTCACCGTCGTCGTACCGCATGATCCCGGCGTCGATCCACTCCCGCAGCGTGGCCGCCGCCCGCTCGTAGCGCTGCGGCCCCTCGGACTCCCGCGGCACGTCGACATGGGTGATGTTGAACGCCGCCGCGCCGAGCGCGTCGAGGTCGTCGGCGGAGAGCACGTCGTACGGCGGGGCGACCAGGTCGTCGAGCTCCGGGTCGCGATAGCGCAGCGCGGGGAACGGGGTGAAGCGGGGCACCGCCCCAGGATGCCACCTCGGGCGACGCATCCTGCAACGATCGAGCGACATGCCAGCACCGACGACGCCCGCCGGCCCGAGCCTCCGGCCGGGGCGCGTCCGCACCGTGCTGTGCGACCTCGACGGTGTCGTCTGGCTCGCCCATCGGCCGATTCCCGGCGCCGTCGACGCGGTCGCCGACCTGCGGGCGAGCGGACGCCGGGTCATCTTCGTCACGAACAACTCCGCCCCCCGGGTCGCCGACCACGAGGCGGCGCTGGCGGCGATCGGCGTCACCGCGGTCGGCGACGTCGTCACGTCGTCGCAAGCCGCGGCGTCGCTGCTCGCCGCCGGCGAGCGGGTGCTCGTGGCCGGAGGGCCAGGTGTGGTCGAGGCGGTCAGAGCGGCCGGCGCGCTCGCGATCCTGAACGACGGCGCCTCCGACCCGGGGCCCGTCGAATCGGTCGTCGTCGGCCTGCACCGCGACTTCGACTACCGCCGCCTGGCCGTCGCCGCGGCGGCGATCCACGGCGGGGCGCGGCTGATCGCCACCAACGACGACGCCACGTACCCCACGCCCCGCGGCCCCGAACCCGGCGGCGGGTCGATCGTCGCCGCCATCGCCACCGCCGGCGAGGTTCGGCCCGTCGTCGCCGGGAAGCCGCACGCGCCGATGGCCGGGCTGATCGGCCAAATGCTCTCGACCGACTCGATGGCGTTCGACCCGTCGACCGTCGTGATGGTGGGCGACCGCGCCGAGACCGATGGGCTGTTCGCCGCCGAGCTCGGTTGCCCCTTCGTCCTCGTCCGCTCCGGCGTCCTGCCGCCCGGCGACCCGCGCCCGACGCACCTCGACGTGGCGCTCGATGTGGCCGACCTGGCCGGATTGGCCGCCCACCTCGGCGCTCCGCCGACGGTCCGCCGGTAGCCTGCGGCCATGGCGAAGACACCGCTTCAGAAGCTCCTCGACTCCGGCGTCCAGTTCACCGAGATGACCCGGAAGCAGGCCGAGTCGGCGGTCAGACAGTTGGTCACCGCCGGCGAGGTCAACCGCAACGACGCCGAGGAGGCGGTCCAGGAACTGCTCAAGCGCGGCCGCGAGACGTCCGAGCGCATCGTCGACGCGATCCAGCGCGAGGTCGGCCGGCAGGTCGAATGGATGTCCGCGCGTTTCGACGAGCTCGAGCAGCAATTCGAGGAGTTGAGCCGCCGCCTGCGCTCGGCCGACGGCACACCCGCCGCGCCGGCGAAGAAGACCGCGGCCAAGAAGACGGCCGCCAAGAAGACGCCCGCCAAGAAGACGCCGGCAAAGAAGACGCCGGCGAAGAAGACAGCTGCCAAGAAGTCGCCGGCGAGGAAGACCGCCGCCAAGAAGTCGCCGGCGAGGAAGACCGCCGCCAAGAAGTCGCCGGCGAAGAAGACCGCGGCCAAGAAGTCGGCGACGAAGAAGCGCGCGACCGCTGGCGGCGCAGGCGACTGACGCCGATGGCCGGCCGGCGACGGCTCGACGTCGAGCTGGTGCGGCGGGAGCTGACCGGCAGCCGGGCGGAGGCGCAGGCGCTGATCGCCGGGCATCGGGTGCTGGTCAACGGCTCGGTCGCCGACAAGGCGTCCAGGCAGGTCGCGGTCGCCGACGCGGTCGTCGTCGCGGGGCCGCCCGACCGCTTCGTCGGCCGGGGCGCCCACAAGCTCGATCACGCGCTCGACGCGTTCGGCCTTGACGTCACCGATCTGCGTGTCCTCGACGCGGGGGCGTCGACGGGCGGGTTCACCGACTGTCTGCTCCAACGGGGCGCGGCGCAGGTCGTCGCGCTCGATGTCGGCCACGGCCAGCTTCACGAGCGGCTGCGCGCCGACCGGCGGGTGGTCAACCTCGAGCGGCACAACGTCAGACGCGTGACGACCGACGCGATCGGGGGCGAGGTCGACATGGCCGTCGGGGATCTGTCGTTCATCTCGCTCGGGCTGGTGATCGCTCCGCTCACCGCGGTGTGCAAGCCTGGGGCGTCCATGGTGCTGCTCGTCAAGCCGCAATTCGAAGCCGGTCGCCGGGAGGTGGCCAAGGGCCGCGGCGTGATCACCGACCCGGCGATCCACGAGCGGGTGCGGGCCGAGGTCGAGCGGCAGCTGATCGCGGCCGGCTGCACGGTGCGCGGCTGGACGCCGTCGCCGATCACCGGCGCCGAGGGCAACCGCGAGTTTCTCGTCCACGCCACCACGTCGACCGGGGCCGCCCGATGAGCGGTATCGCGCTGGTGACCCATCACGAGCGCGACCAGACCGGCGTGTACGCCGAGCACGTCGCCCGCTGGTGCGCGGAGCACGAGACGCCCTTCTGGATGCCCTCCGAGGACGCCGCCCTCCATTCGCTCGCCCGGTTCGCCGCCGACCGTTCGCCGGCCGAGGCCGACCTGGTGGTGAGCCTCGGCGGCGACGGCACGATGCTGCGCAGCGTGCACCTCCTCGAGGGCGCGTCGGTGCCGCTGCTCGGTGTCAACCTCGGGTCGCTCGGCTACCTGACCGAGATCGAGCCCGACTACATCGCGGTCGCGCTCGACCGCTTCTTCGCCGGCCCGGAGCAGGGCGAGTGGCGGCTCGACGAGCGGATGATGCTCGACGTCGCGATCGGCGGCGAGCCGGCGGGCCGGGCGTTGAACGAGGCCGTCGTCGAGAAGAGCCACGCCGGCCACACCGTTCGCCTGCTCGCCCGCATCGACGGTGAGCCGTTCACCTACTACGCCGCCGACGGGCTGATCGTCGCCACACCCACCGGCTCGACCGCCTACTCGCTGTCCGCCCGCGGGCCGATCGTCTCGCCCCGCCACCGGGCGATGCTGCTCACCCCCGTCTCGCCGCACATGCTGTTCGACCGGACGCTCGTCCTCGACCCCTCCGAAGTCGTCGAGATCGAGGTGTCCGGCCACCGCGGCGCCGAGGTCGTGATCGACGGGCGGAGCGTCGCCGTGTTGGAGGACGGCGGCGTGGTGCGCTGCGCCCCGTCCGAGGCGACCGCCCGGTTCGTCCGCTTCGGCGTCTCCCACTACCACCAGATCCTGAAGGCCAAGTTCGGCCTGCTCGACCGCTGACGCGATCGAGCCTCCCCTCGGCCGCGACACCGGCCGTGTACCGTCGGCGACCGGAATGTTGAGCGAACTGCACATCGAGAACCTCGGGGTCATCGAGCGGCTGGAGCTGGTGCTCGGGCCGGGGCTGACCGCGTTGACCGGCGAGACCGGGGCGGGCAAGACGATGCTCGTCGAGGCGATCGAGCTGCTCGTCGGCGGGCGGGCCGACTCGCTCGTCGTCCGCCACGGCGCGGTCGAGGCGCGCGTCGACGGGCGGTTCGTGGCAGCCGACGGCGCCGAGACCGTCGTCAGCCGTGTGATCCCCGCCGAGGGGCGGTCGCGGGCCTACGTCAACGGCCGCCTGGCGACCGCCGCGTCGCTGGCCGACGTCGTCGGCGAGGCCGTCGACCTGCACGGCCAGCACGCCCACCAGCGTCTGCTGACGACGGCGACCCAACGGGCGGCGCTCGACGCGTACGGCGGCGTCGACCTGGCGCCGCTCCGGGCGGCCCGCGGCCGGCTGACCGAGATCGACGCCGCGCTGGCGGCCCTCGGTGGAGACGAGCGGGCGAGAGCGCGGGAGATCGACCTCCTGCGCTACCAGGTCGACGAGCTCGACGCGGCCGACGTCACCGATCCGGGCGAGGACGACGCGCTCGACGCCGAGGAATCGGTGCTCGCCGACGCCGCCGCCCACCGCGCGGCCGGCGACGGCGCCCACGCCGCGCTGGCCGACGGCGGGCGCGACGGCGTCGGCGGGGCGTTGGCGATGATCGACAACCGGTCGCCCTACGCCGAGCAGGCGGCCCGGCTGCGCGGCGTGCTGGCCGAGCTCGACGACGTGATCGCCGAGCTGCGCGACATCGCCGAGGCGATCGACGAGTCGCCCGAGCGGCTCGAGGCGGTCCGCGCCCGCCGCCAGGTGCTCAGCGACCTGCGGCGGAAATACGGCGCCGACCTCGACGCGGTGATCGCCTTCCATCACGAGGCGGGTGAGCGGTTGGACGAGCTGGCGCGCTTCGACCAGCGCGCCGCCGAGCTCGACGCCGAGCGAGTCGACGCCCTGCGCGCCGAGCGGGCGGCGGCCGCCGAAGTCGGTCGTCGCCGCCGCGAGGTTGCGCCGGAGCTGGCCGCCGCGGTCGAGGAGCAACTGCGCGTGCTGGCGATGCCGAACGCGGCGGTCGCCGTCGAGGTCGGCGACCACGCCGACGACCATCCGGGCGATCAGGTGCGGTTCCTCCTCGCCGCCAACCCTGGGTCGCCGCTCCTGCCCCTCACGAGGGTGGCCTCGGGCGGCGAGCTGGCCCGCGCGATGCTCGCGCTGCGGCTGGTGATGTCGGCCGCCGCGGGCGCCGGCGATCAGGACGACACGCTGGTGTTCGACGAGGTCGACGCCGGCATCGGGGGTGCCGCCGCCCAGGCGGTCGCCGACGCGCTGGCCGCGCTCGGCACGGGTCACCAGGTGTTGGTCGTGACCCACCTCGCCCAGGTCGCCGCCGCCGCCGACACGCAGATCGCGGTTTCCAAGTCCGTCCGCGGCGGGTTCACCGAGGCGACGGCGCGCGCGGTCGCCGGCGACGAGCGGGTCGAGGAGATCGCCAGGATGTTGTCGGGGACGACCGGCGCGTCGGCCCGCGACCACGCCCGCGAGCTCCTGTCCGGCGCGATCTGAGCGGAAATCTTCCCTGGTCCGCGCCAGCCGGACACCGCGCGGGGTATGGTGATTTTCCGTCGTGGTGTCGGTGCCGTCGGGGCCGGGATCGAGCTGGGAACTGAGCTGGGAGACGGAAGGACACGCGGATGCCGAAGCATATTTTCGTCACAGGGGGTGTCGCCAGCTCGCTCGGCAAGGGGCTGACGGCGTCGTCGCTCGGCCGGCTGCTCAAGCTCCGCGGGCTGCGCGTCACGATGCAGAAGCTCGATCCGTACATCAACATCGACCCGGGCACGATGAACCCGTTCGAGCACGGCGAGGTGTTCGTCACCGACGACGGCGGCGAGACCGATCTCGACCTCGGCCACTACGAGCGCTTCATCGACGAGGGCCTGTCCCGCAACTCCAACGCCACGACCGGCTCGATCTATCAGAGCGTCCTCGCCGCCGAGCGCCGGGGCGACTACCTGGGCAAGACCGTCCAGGTCATCCCGCACATCACCGA
>JBFGCT010000171.1:0-9099 GCA_041581055.1 Ilumatobacteraceae bacterium
GCCGGGGGCGAAGCGGGACAGCATCCTCTCCTACGCCGGCCTGAGCCGCCGGGGCCGGATGAACGTCTTGTAGTAGAAGCTGGCGCTGAGGAAGCCGGCGACGAGCCGGTTGGCCGCCTTCACGTCGCGGTCGAGCGACGGCCAGACGTTCTGCGGATCGACCTGCATCCCCGGTTCGAGGAGGCGGTGCGCCGACCGCACGGTGGGGTCGGCGCCGACCTGGACGAACCCGTTCGGATCCCAGTAGTCGTTGGTCAGGTAGCCGCGCGGCCGGTGGTACTTCATCGACCGCGAGACGACACGCACGCCGTTGGCGGTGAGGGCGGAGGCGATCGTGTCGCCGGCGAACCCGGTCATCGCCGTGCCGTTCCAGGTGAACCGGACCGGGATGGAGCGGTCGATCCGCTCCCCGGGCTGTGGCGGCAGGCGGTGACCGGTGGCGCGCCGAGCCACTACGCCTTCCCGCCGATCTTGTCGCCGGGGAGCGGCGGGTCGGCGAACTGGTTGCTGACCGTGTCGCGTTCGAGCACGAAGTACCGGCGGCACCCGGCGGCGCAATACCAGGTCTCGCGCAACGGACCCGCCGGGTTGGCCCGGGTGTAGAGGTAGTCGCGCCACTCCGCCGGGCCGGCGCCGTTCGGGTCGGGCCGCGGGCGCGCCTCGCCGACGTAGCGCATGTCGGAGGCGTTGCGCGGACCGCAGTTGGGGCACGGGACGAGCAACAACTCAGCGATCCCTCCGGTCGGTCGTCGTCGAGAGCGGCATCAGTGACCCACCGCCGCGGCGCCCTTCTCGCCGACGAGCTCGCCGCGCTCGAACCGGGCGAGCTGGAACGGCTCGATCAGCTTCGGCGTCCGGCCGGTGGCGATCGCCTCGGCCATCTGCTCCCCCGAGACGGGGCCGGCCTTGAACCCGTAGGTTCCCCACCCGACGTCGCAGAGGAACCCGTCGACCGGGGTGAACCCCATCACCGGGGAGTAGTCGGGCGTCATGTCGCACAACCCCGACCACTGGCGCAGCAGCCGCATGCGCGAGATGCCCGGCATCAGCTCGAGGACGTGCCCGGCCAGCTCCTCGGTGAACTCGAGCGAGCCGCGGATGTCGTACGTGTTGAACGGGTCGATCGAGGCGCCGAACACCAGCTCGCCGCGGTCGGTCTGGCTGACGTAGACGTGCAGCGAACCGGACACGACGACGGTCGGCAGGAACACCTTCACCGGCTCGGTGACCGCGGCCTGGAGCGGCCGGGTGCTGATCGGCAAGCGCACGCCCGCCATGTCGGAGATCAGCGTCGCCCAGCCCGCGGTGCAGTTGACGACGATCGGTGCGCTGATGTCGCCGCGGCTCGTCCGCACCCCCGTGACCCGCCCGCCCGGTCCCTTGCCGCCGGGGCCGTCGCCACCCTCGACGAGGATGTCGAGCACCTCGGTCTTCTGGTGCATCTCCACGCCGTGGTGGTCGGCGGCCCGGGCGTAGCCCCAGACGACGGCGTCGTGGCGGACCGTGCCGCCGGGCGGGTGGAACAGCGCGCCGAGGATCGGGTACCGCGGGTTGCTCGACGTGTCGAGGCTGGGCGCGAGGCGCTTGACCTCGTCGGGCCCGATGACGCTCGAGTCGATGTGTTGCAGCTTGTTGACCTCGGCCCGCCAGCGCATCGTGCGCAGCGCGGCGTCGGTGTGGGCCAGCGTCAGGTGGCCGCGCTCGGAGAACATGACGTTGATGTTCAGGTCGACGGCCATCGAGTTGTAGAGGTCGAGCGACCGGTCGTAGAACGCGACGCCCTCCGGGGTGAGGTAGTTCGACCGGATGATCGCCGTGTTGCGGCCGGAACCGCCGCTGCCGAGATACGCCTTGTCGAGCACGGCGACGTTGGTGATGCCGTGGTTCGTCGCCAGGTAGTAGGCGGCGGCGAGCCCGTGCACCCCGCCGCCGACGATCACGACGTCGTAGGACGCGCGGAGCGGCATGTCGCGCCACACGCGGGGCCACGGCCGGTCGCGCAGCCCCCGCGAGATCAGCCCGAAGGCGGAGTACCTCGCCGGGCGCGGCCCGCGCCGCGCCGCGGTGAGGCCGGTCACCAGCCGGGTCGCCGAGCGGTTCGTCGTCATCGGCCCGAACCGTACGCGACCGGCACGGCCGGCGTTTTCATCCTGCGCCACACCTGCGAGAGTTGGTCCGAGCCGACGATGAGTGACGAACCGACCAACACCTACGACGCGATCGTGATCGGCGCCGGCGTGATCGGCGCCGCCGTCGGGTACGAGCTGGCCAAGGCCGGCCGGCGCACGCTGAACATCGACAAGAACCCGGCGGCGGGCTTCGGGTCGACCAGCAACAGCTGCGCCATCATCCGCTTCAGCTACTCGACCTACGACGGCGTGGCCATGGCCTGGGAGGGCCAGCACTACTGGGCGAACTGGGCCGACTACCTCGGCGGCGAGGTCGACGAGCGGGGCCTGATCGAGTTCGTCCGCTGTGGGACGGCGCTGCTCAAGAAGCCCGGCGGCGACAGCCACCACGAGAAGGTGGTGCCGCTGCTCACCGAGCTCGGCATCCCGTTCGAGGACTGGAGTCGCGAGCAGCTCGTCGAACGGTTCCCCGCGTTCGACGCGTCGGTGTTCGGGCCGCCCAAGCGCCCCGACGACGACGGGTTCTGGGCCGACCCGACCGAGCAGCTCCTCGGCGCGGTGTGGACGCCCGACGCCGGCTACATCTCGGACCCGCAATTGTCGACGCACAACCTCCAGCGGGCGGCGGAGCACGTCGGCGGCGAGTTCCGGTTCAACGCCGAGGTCGCGAGCGTCGACCGGGCCGGCGGTCGCGTCGGCGGCGTGACCCTGGCGTCCGGCGAGTCGTTGCGGGCGCCGATCGTCGTCAACGTGGCCGGCCCCCACAGCGCCGTCGTCAATCGGATGGCCGGGCTGGACGGCACGATGAACATCACCACCAAGGCGTTGCGCCACGAGGTCCACCACGTGGCGTCGCCGCCGGGCGTCGACTACGGCGCCACCGGATGCCACGTCCAGGACGGCGACACCGGCATCTACTTCCGACCCGAGGCGGGCGACAACATCCTGATCGGGTCGGAAGATCCGGACTGCGACCCCCGCGAGTGGGTCGCCGACCCCGACCACTTCGACCGGGAGATCACGCCACGGCAATGGGAGGCCCAGGTGCTCCGCCTCGCCCGCCGCATGCCCGACCTCGGCGTGCCGAACCAACGGCGCGGCGTCGTCGACCTGTACGACGTCGCCGACGACTGGATCCCGATCTACGACAGGACCGACCTCGGCGGGTTCTACGTCGCGATCGGCACCAGCGGCAACCAGTACAAGAACGCCGGCGTCGCGGGGGCGTGCATGGCCGAGTTGATCGAGGCGGTCGAGTCGGGTCACGACCACGACGCGGACCCGGTGGTCGTCACCGGTCGGTACACCGGCCTGCGGATCGACCTGGCATCGTTCGGCCGCAACCGCGAGGTCAACCCGAACTCGAGTTTCAGCGTCAACGGCTGACTTCGGGCGGTCGCCCGGCGTCGATCGAATCGAGCCGACATTTGGCCGAGAGGTCGGTGCATTCCAAGGCGCCGAGGCGTAGCGTTGCGGTCCTGGCCGCGTCCGATCACGCCGTTTCCGCCGCACTCACAGCGAGCGATCAGGCGCTGATCGCCGGTGCGCGTCCGGCCGACGCGCCGGCCGACGCGCCGGCCGACGCGCCGGCCGGCCCGGACGACGAATGGGTCGAACACCCGGGCGCCGCCGGGCTGTGGGCTCTGTTCCTCGGGCTCGGGCTGATGATGACCGGCAACGGGCTCAACGGCTCGCTCGTCGGCCTCCGGGCCGGCGCCGAGGGGTTCAGCCTCGTCGTCACCGGCTTCGTCATGGCGGGCTACTTCGCCGGCTTCCTGCTCGGCCCGTGGGCGGTCGTCCAGATGATCCCCAAGGTCGGCCACATCCGGGTCTTCGCCGGCCTCGCCTCGACCGCGTCGAGCGCCGTGTTGGTCTTCACGGTGACCGCCGAACCGGTCGTGTGGGCGGGGATGCGCTTCGCGTTCGGGTTTTGCATGGCGGGGTTGTACGTGGTGATCGAGTCGTGGTTGAACGAGATGTCCTCGACCGCCAACCGCGGCCGAACCCTCGCGGTGTACATGTTGGTCACGATGGGGGGCATGATCCTCGGCCAGCTGTTGCTCGGTGTCGGCGACGTCAGCGGGCACGAGCTGTTCGTCCTCTCGTCCGTGCTCGTGTCGCTGTCGCTCGTGCCGGTGACGTTGGCGGCGACCACCGCCGCGCCGCAGCTCCGGGTTCCGACGCGGACTTCGGTCCGGGAGATGTTGCGCTACATCCCGACCGGGGTGCTCGGCTCGTTCATGAACGGGGCGGCGACCGGCGTGCTGCTCGGGCTCGGGGCGGTCTACGGCCACGCCGTCGGGCTGACCATCGACCGCACCGCGGTCTTCCTCGCCGCGCCGCTGGCGGGGGCGATCATCTTCCAGTGGCCGATCGGGTGGGTCTCCGACCGGATCTCGCGGCGGTTCGTGATCTTCGTCGTCGCCAACCTCGCCGGGGCGACCGCGACCGTGCTGGTGTTCGTTCCCGCGCGCAACCCGATCGTGCTCGCGCTGATGGTGGTGCTCGGCGGGGCGACGTTCTCGCTGTACTCGCTCGTCGTCGCCTACACGCTCGACTGGACGCCGGTCGACAAGACGGTGGGGGCGTCGGGCACGCTCGTGCGGATCAACGGCGCCGGCGCGATTCTCGGTCCGATCGTCGGCGCCGGGCTGATGGCGGCGTTCGGCTCGGAGATGTTCTTCTGGACGATGGTCGGGGCCTACGGCGTGATCGTCGTGTACGTCGGCTGGCGGCTCCTCGCCCGCGAGGCCATGCCGCTCGAACGTCAGAAGCTGTTCGTGATGATCCCCGCCCGGGCGACCGAGGTCGTGTTCCGGTTGTTGCCGCGATCGCGCGACGACTCCGACCCGCCGTCGCCCTGAGCGAACCGGTCGGCGGCGGTCAGAACAGCTCGTCGGGTGCGCATTGGCGCGGCGACGGGATGTTCAGGTCGGCGTTGAACAGCACCGTCGTGCCTTGCCCGTCGTCGAGAGTGGCGTCGTAGACCCCGCCCGCCGACGTTCCGATGCCCCCGAAGTGGGGGTCGCCGGTCAGCCGCGTGAAGTCGATGTCGGCCGTGCCGTCCTCGGCGTCGACGATCAGCACCCGGCCCTGCTCGGTCAGGATCGCCACGTAGACGAGTTCATTGCCGGCACGGAGGGTGCAGAAGTCGAGCACACCCTGGTTGTACGGAGCCTGCTGCAGGTCGGTCGGGCTCGACTTGACGAGCTTGGTGCACGGGCTGACCGACGGTGGGTTGACGGCGACCTCGAACGGCCCGCGGCTGTCCTGCATGACGGCGACGAAGCCCGAGCCGGTCGGCGTGACCGTCGTCGAGACCGCCTTCTGGCCCGAGTCGATGAACAACAGGTCGACGCCGGACTGCGACCCGTCGACCCAGCGGTCGATCTGGACGCGCCCGGCCGTCGTGGTCATCAGGTAGCCGGTGTCCTGTCGATTCGTGTCGGCCGGCGCGAACGACACCACCGAGCACGCGGCCTCGATCGGGACCACCTGTCCGTCGACGCGCGCCGAGCCCGGCGCCGGCAGCGGGTTGGGCGCGACCGTGGTCGTGGTCGTCGTGGTCGTGGTGGTCGTGGTCGTCGTCGGCGCGACCGTCGTGGTGGTCGTCGTCGGCGCGACGGTGGTCGTCGTGGTGGTCGTCTCGGGCGCCGTCGTCGTCTCGCCGGTGGTCGTCGCCGGCGGGAGCGTCGTGTCCGGCCCGCTGGTCGTCGTCTCGATCGCCTCGATGGTCGTCTCGGTCGCCGGCAACGTCGACGTGGTCGTCTCGTCGTCGTCGTCGCCCCGGCGGGCGAGGAAGACGATCAGCCCGATCAGCAGCAGCACGACCAGCGCGACCACCGCTCCGACGAGGAACGGCGTCCCCTCGCCGTCGCCGTCGTCGCCGAACGGTGGTTCGCCACCGCCGGGCGGGGCGGGTGGTGGAGGCGGGCCGACGCCGCCGCCCCCGGGGACGACCGGCTGGACCATCGTGGGGTCGGCGGGTGGCGCGGCGCCGGGCCCGGGGGGCGGCACGGGGACGGTCGGCGGGGCCGGCGGGATGCCGGCGGGTGGGGTCGCGTCGGGGTCCGGGAGGGTCGGATCCGGTTGTGGGCCGCCCTCGGGCCGCGTGTTCGCCCAGAGGTCGTCGCCGTTGCCGCTGTCGGTCATGCGACATCGTCGCACAGCCGGGTGCGAAATCGCACGCAATGCCGGGTCTTCAGCCGTTCGGCGTCAGCGGCGCAGTGTGCGGTCGCGCCACTCCTCGGTCGTCGCCACCTGGTTGAAGCTGAACAGGTGCAAGCCCTCGATCCCGAGCTGGTCGAAATCCTGGGCCATCGGGCGCAGGAGTTGGTCCGGCTGGAAGGCGCGCTGCGTCATCAGCTTGCTGAGCGACTTGCGGTTCTTCGACAGGTAGCGCAGCGACGTGCCGACGCCGAGCCGCATCCCCATCGTCATCAGCTTGGCCCGGTCGATCACGCCGGGGAGCCCGAGGTGCACCGGCACGGTGAACCCCGCGTCGCGCTCGCCTTGGAGCCACGTGCGGATCTGCTCGGCGGAGAAGCACATCTGGGTGGTGACGTGCGCCGTGCGCCCAGAGCCGAGGATCAGCGCCTGCTTGCGGTGCAACGCGTCGTGCAGCTGCTGCTCGTCGATCAGCGGGTGGGTGTCGGGATAGGCGGTGTAGCCGATGTGGGTGACCGCCGGGTCGAGGGCGAGGAACGCCTCGAGGAACTCGATGGCGTCGAAGAACACGCCGTGCGGGTCGGCGTCGCCGGCGACGACGAAGATCTCGGTGACGCCGATCTCCTCGACGCGCGCGGCGATCGACCGGAGGTGCTCGTCGCTCTGCACCATGCGGGCCGAAATGTGGGGCGTCACCGTGTGCCCGAGGGCGACGAGCCGCTCGGTCTCGTCGAGGGTGGCCTCGATCGACTTGGCCGGTGAGCACGTCATCGAGATCCGCGACGCCGGCCGCAGCGCGCGGACCGCCTCGTCGAGGCTCTTCATCGGGATCAACTCGAGGGCCGCGTTCTCGACGAGCGCCCGCATCAGCGGGGTGTCCTCGCGGACCAACGGGCGGCGGGCGGCCCGCGTGAGCCTCGGCCGGAGCGACCGGGCCGTCGTCATCGACTCGGGATTGGCGGACATCAGCTCAGCCCCACGATGTTGCCGTCGGCGTCGATGTCGATGCGTTGGAGCGCCGGACTGGCGCCCAGCCCCGGCATCGTCCGCATGTCGCCGCAGATTGGATACACGAACCCGGCCCCGACCGACGCCCGCACCTCGCGGACCGGCAGGGTCCATCCGGTCGGGGCGCCCTTCAGTGACGCGTCCGAGGAGATCGACAGGTGGGTCTTGGCGATGCACACCGGCAGGTGGCCGAAGCCGGCGCCCTCGTAGGTGTCGAGCTGTTTGTCGGCCTGGCTGGTGAACTCGACGCCGGCCGCGCCGTACACCTTCGTGGCGACGGTGCGGATCTTGTCGCGCAGCGACATCTCGTCGGGGTAGAGCACCTGGAACTCGCTCGGCTCGTCGGCGGCCTCGGCGACGGCGTGGGCCAACTCGACCGCGCCGGCGCCACCGTCGGTGAAGTGGGTCGACACGGCGGCCCGCGCGTCGTACTCGGCGGCGATCTCCGCGATCGCGTCGATGTCGCCCTGGTGGTCCTCGGGGAAGCGGTTGATCGCGACGACGGGCGTGCAGCCGTGGATCCGCATGTTCTCGAGCTGCTTGCGGAGGTTGTCGCCGCCCTGGTGGACCTCGTCGGGGTTCTCCTTGAGGAGATCCTCCGGCAGCGGCTTGCCGGCGACGATCTTGTGGTTGCCGCTGTGGGCCTTGAGGCCACGAACGGTGGCGACCAGCACCGCGGCGTCGGGGGCCAGGCCCGAGGCGCGGCACTTGATGTTGAAGAAGCGCTCGGCGCCCATGTCGGCGCCGAAGCCGGCCTCGGTGATCAGGTAGTCGCCCATGTGGATGCCGACGCGGTCGGCGACGATCGAGCTGTTGCCGGTGGCGATGTTGCCGAACGGCCCGGTGTGCACGAGCGCCGGGGTGTTCTCCAGCGTCTGCATGAGGTTCGGCTTGATCGCCTCGCGCAGGATGACGGCCATCGCGCCGGCGACCTGGATGTCTTCGGCGGTGACCGGCGTGCCGGCCTGCGTGTAGCCGACGACGATCCGGCCGAGCCGCGCCCGGAGGTCCTGGAGGCTGGTGCAGAGGGCGAGCGTCGCCATCACCTCGGAGGCGGCGGTGATGTCGAATCCGGTCTCGCGGGGGATGCCGTCGAGGCGCCCGCCGAGCCCGATCACCGTGTTCCGCAGGGAGCGGTCGTTGACGTCGATCACCCGTCGCCAGGTGATGTTGTGGAAGTCGATGTCGGTCTCGTTGCCGTGGTACAGGTGGGCGTCGAGGGCGGCCGAGCACATGTTGTGGGCCGCGGTGACCGCGTGCATGTCGCCGGTCAGGTGCAGGTTGAGCAGCTCCATCGGGACGACTTGGCTGTACCCGCCGCCGGCCGCGCCGCCCTTGATGCCGAACGTCGGCCCCATCGAGGGCTGGCGGATGGCGATCGTGGCCCGCTTGTCGATGTGGCTGAAGCCCATGCCGAGGCCGACGGTGGTCGTCGTCTTGCCCTCGCCGAGCGGCGTCGGGGTGATCGCCGAGACGACGACGTACTTCGCGCGCGGCCGGTCGGCCATCTTCTCGATCGCGTCGAGGCCGATCTTCGCCGCGCCGGAACCGTACGGTTCCAGGCTTTCGAGCGGAATGCCCGACTCGCCGGCGATGTCGCCGAGCGGTTTGAGCGTCGCTTGGCTCGCGATGTCCAAGTCGGAGGGGAACCCCATTGTCCACGTCCTGTTCTGCCGCGCCCGTCCGGCGCGACCGTCCTCCGCCGAGAGCGGAACCCGTTACTCGTCTGCGTTCCCCGGGCAGATTCCGCATCGTGGAACAGTTCCATCATACAGAACGGCGTCGCCGATGTCGA
>JBFGCT010000172.1:0-9008 GCA_041581055.1 Ilumatobacteraceae bacterium
CGACTGACCGATCTCGAGACTCGTCAGCTGGGCCACGGCCTCGTAGGTCAAGGTGCCAGAGCGTGAAACGACACCGACCGGTCCAGGCGCGTGGATGTGGCCGGGCATGATACCTATCTTGGCCTCCCCGGGTGTGATCACGCCCGGACAGTTCGGGCATACCAGTCGCGTCTTGCGCCGCTCGAGGAAGGTCCAGGTACGCATCATGTCCTGGGCCGGGATGCCCTCGGTG
Source organism: Ilumatobacteraceae bacterium (assembly GCA_041581055.1). Taxonomy (GTDB): domain Bacteria; phylum Actinomycetota; class Acidimicrobiia; order Acidimicrobiales; family Ilumatobacteraceae; genus JBFGCT01. Next base: position 233 of record JBFGCT010000172.1, read on the forward strand.
ATGCAGACGACGAGCCCGATCCCCGCGGCGGCGGCCTCGAGGATCGCCCCGGGGGCGAACTTCGGCGGCACCGCGGCGAACGACGCGTCGGCGCCGGTGGCGGCGACCGCGTCGGCGACGGTGTCGAAGATCGGGATCCCGTCGACGTCCTGCCCGCCCTTGCCGGGGGTGACGCCGCCGACGATCTGCGTGCCGTAGTCCCGGTTGCGCAGGCCGTGATAGCGGCCCTGGCCGCCGGTCAGCCCCTGGACGATGACCTTGGTGTGCTCGTTGACGAAGATGGCCATGGTTCCCGCTCCTCAGCTTTCGTTGGAGTTGCCGTTGGAGTTGCCGTTGGAGTTGCCGTTGGCGATCGCGACCGCCGCCCGGGCGGCGTCGAGCATGGTCGGCTCCGAGCGGAGCTTGTCGGCCGGGATCCCGGCGTCGACCAGGATCTTGCGGCCCTCGACGGCGTTGGTCCCGTCGAGCCGGATGACGATCGGCGCCCGCAGCTCGACCCGGCCGAGCGCTTCGACGATGCCGTTGGCGACCTCCTCGCCGCGCGTGATCCCGCCGAAGATGTTGATGAAGATCGACGCGACGCTCTCGTCGAAGTTGATCACCTCGAGCGCCGCGGCCATCACGTCGGCGTTCGCCCCGCCGCCGATGTCGAGGAAGTTCGAGGCCTCTCCGCCGACCTGGTTGACCACGTCGAGCGTCGACATCGCCAGACCGGCGCCGTTGGCGATGATCCCGACCGAGCCCTCGAGCCCGATGTACTGGAGGCCCTTCTCCTTCGCCAGCCGCTCGCGGTCGTCGAGTGCCTCGTTCTGGTGGAACTCCTCCCACTCCGGGTGCCGGAACTCCGCGCTGCCGTCGAGGGTCACCTTCGCGTCCAGCGCGTGGACCGCGCTCGTTCCGTCCGGGCCGGCCGGCGTCAGGATCAGCGGGTTGATCTCGGCCAGGTCGCAGTCGCCCTCGGTGAAGCAGCGGTACAGCTTGACCAGGATCGCCGCCGCCCCGTCGAGCGCCCGGTCGGGGAGCCTGGCGTCGACGCACGCCTGCCGCGCCGTCGCCCCGTCGAGCCCGTCGACCGGGTCGATGTGCAGCTTGACGATCGCGTCGGGGTCCGCCGCGGCGACCGTCTCGATCTCGACGCCTCCCTGCGCCGAGAGCATCAGCAGGTGCTTCTTCGCCGCCCGGTCGAGCGTCAGGCTGGCGTAGTACTCCTCGTCGATGTCGGACGCCTGCTCGACCCACACCCTCCTGACGACGTGGCCCTTGATGTCCATCCCGAGGATGTTGCCGGCGTGCTCGCGCACCTCGGCCGCGTCGGCGGCGAGCTTGATGCCGCCGGCCTTGCCCCGGCCGCCGACCTGGACCTGGGCCTTGACGACCACCGGGTAGCCGGATTGGTCCGCCACCGCCACCGCCTCGTCGACGGTGTCGGCGGCGCCGCCGGGGCTGATGGGGATGTCGTAGCGGGCGAAGTACTGCTTGCCCTGATATTCAAAGAGGTCCACGGCGGATCACTCCCTCGCTTTCGGGGATCGGTCGATGGTGGTCATGCGGGTTCGAGCTCGTCGAGGGCGGCTTCCAGCCAGTCGCCGATGGCCCGCAGCGACGCGCCGGGGCCGAAGATCTCAGCGACGCCCTGGTCGCGCAGCGTGCGGGCGTCGCCGTCGGGGATGACGCCACCGCCGAAGACGAGCACGTCGCCGAGGTCGCGGGCGCGCAGCTGCTCCATCACGCGGGGGAACAGGGTGTTGTGGGCGCCGGACAGCAACGACAGCCCGACGCCGTCGGCGTCCTCCTGCAGCACGGTCTCGGCGATCTGCTCCGGTGTCTGGTGCAGGCCGGTGTAGATCACCTCGAACCCGTGGTCGCGCAGCGCGCGGGTGATCGTCTTGGCGCCGCGATCGTGGCCGTCGAGCCCTGGCTTGGCCACGACGATGCGGTACGGACGCTTCACGAAGGCCAGACCCTATGCGGCAGGGACGCTCGGCCTCCAACTCCCGGCAGAATGGGCCGGTGCGCGACACCGCCGCCCGCGGCCCGAGGTTGAGGTCCCCGCTGGCGCGGGCGGTCGTCCCCGTGCTCGGCGGCCTGGCGATCCTGGGGATGATGGCGTTGCTCACGTGGGGCATCGCGGCGTACATCTCCCGCGGCGGGGCCGACGCGAACGAGCGGCTGGCCCCGGAGATCTTCCAGGTCAGCTCGGTGGAGAGCGCGTCGGGCCAGGTCGCCCGCAGCGGGCCGATCCTGTTCCCCGGGCTCAACACGCGGACCGGCGAGCGGACGATGATCCTCGACCACGAGGGCGACGATCCCGAGCGCGGCTGGCGCCTGTACTTCGCCTACCCGGCGGGGTCGGACGCGTCGTGCGCGGTCACCCAGGTCCAGGGCACGCAGCGGTTCGTCGACTGCGAGGGCAACACCCTCGACGTCACCGAGCTGGCGCCCCCGCCGCCGGGCATCAATCCGGTCGTGACCGACGGCGTGCTCTCGATCGACCTGCGCGGCCTCGCCAGCCAACCGGGCGGCTGACACCGACGGCTGACCGTGCGATCGTCACGGCGTGAGCGAGAAGTTCGGCGCGGCGCTCGCCATCAGCATCGCGCTCATGAGGCACGCGCTCGACGCGAGCAGCCATCCGAACACGTCGGCCCGGCACGCCTTCGCCGGCACGACGAACAGCGGGAAGGCGAGCAGCACGAACCGCGCCGCCGAGAGCTGCCGGGCGTTGATCGCCACGAGGACGACGACGGCGAGCGCGTACCACCACCATTCGGGCGGCAACGCGAGGCGCCGGCCGACAACCAGCGCGAAAGCCGAGACGGCCAGCACGAAGACCCCGATGGTGGCGTTCGGGTTCGCCCAGTCGCCGGTGACGACGTCGACGAACGACCTCGCCGTCTCGGCGCCGAAGTCGATTCGCGCGCCCCAGATCTCCTGCTGGATCCGGAAGTAGCCGTCGACCGCCCCCGTCCGGTACCACGCGTATGCCACCCAGGCGGCGAACCCCGCCGGAGCGGCCAGGACGGGCAGCAGATGCCGCAGGTCACGCGACGAGCGGAACTCGCGCCACCCCACGATCGCCAACGGCACGACGAGTATGAACCCGTTCGGTCGGCTGAGCGAACCGAGGAATGCCCACAGCGCGGCCGTCGCCGGGCGCCGTCGCTGCAGCGAGAGGAAGGTCAGCGCGACGAGGAGCATCGCCAGCCCCTCGGTGTACATCATCGTGAAGATGTAGCCCGCCGGGGCGAAGCTGACGAGGGCGACGGTCCGCCACGCGACCGTGTCGTCGTAGACCGTGGCGACGAGCCGGTGCAACACGGCCATCGCCGCGCCGGCGCAGAGCAGCGACACGAAGATTCCCGCTTCGGAGTATCCGAGGGGTGTGACCTCCTCGACCGACCGGACGATCGCCGGGTACAGGGGGAAGAACGCCAGCCTGCTCCACTCGCCGAACCCGCCGCCCGGCCCGGGACTGGAGGGGTACCCGCCGGCGACGATCAGCTCGTACCAGTTGCCGTCCCAGTTGGTGAGCACTCCCTGCGCGGTGTGTCCGGACGTCGTCCGGGTCGCCAACCAGACGACGAACAGCGACAGCACACGGCTCGCGCCGAACACCGCGAGTGACGACCGCCAGGACGGACCCGGCCGCGCCGTGGTCGAGGTCGGCAGGGTCTCGGTCGCATCGTTCGCCATCGTCGGGGGGAGGCCAGCGCCGCGCGTCAGGTGTTGGCGAGGGCGTCGACGAGCCGGATCGCGAACTCCTCGGTGTGCTCGTCGAGGTGGTTGCGCTTCATCGCCAGCCCGCCGATGACATAGGCCCCGGTGTCGCCGACGGCGCCGGTCAGCTTGTCGAGGCTCTTGCCGGGGTGCAGCGCGTAGGTGCAGAACGCGGCGGCCTTCTTGCCGCGCATCGCCGGCAGGTTGGCGATCGTGTTCGCCGCCCACGGGGCCTGCCCGACGACGAACGCCCCGTGCACCCACGTGCCGACCAGGACGAGCTCGGCCTGCTGGATCGACGCGTGGTCGGGCTGGCGGACCTTGGAGAGGCCGGTGATCGTCCACCGCTCCTGCTGCAACAGGTCGGCGACCATCTCGGCCGCCTTCCACGTGTTGCCCGTCAAGCTCTCCACCAAGATCGCTGCTCTCACGATTCCATTCTTGCAGCTCGGACACCGACGTCGAGCCTTCCAGCGGTCCGACGAGGCTGAGTCGGGATCAGGTTCGTCGCTCGCCAGGAGCGTGCCGGCGACGTCTGCTCCGGCCACCGAGCCGGCCCCGCAACGCCGCGAGCGGCGAAGCCCCGCCCGACTCAGGCCTTCTTCAACGGGGCCCAGGCGAGGGCGAGGTGTTTGGTGCCGGCGCCGCGGAAGTTGATGACCGCTTCGGCCTTCTCGCCGGCGCCTGAGATGTCGATGATCACGCCCTCACCGAAGCTCGGGTGCTCGACGTCGTCGCCGATCCGGAGGCCGAGTTGCTGGCTGCTGGAGGGCTGGGGCGTGGAGGCGCCCGCCCGCAGCGCGGCGTCGACGACCCGGTCGCGGTGGGCCTCCTGGTCGGCCTTGATGTCGGCGTTGATGTCGCGGCCGGCGTCGTGGCGGCGGTACGGCGGCGGGTCGCCCGCGCCGCGGTGGTCGCCCCGGCGGCGATAGCTCTGGCGCCCGTAGGTCGACCGCCCGGTGATGTTGCCCGTCGACTCGATCAGCTCTTCGGGGATCTCGTCGAAGAACCGCGACGGCGGGTTGTACTGCGTCGAGCCGAACAGCTGGCGGCTCCACGCGTGGCTCATGTACAGCCGCCTCATCGCCCGGGTGATGCCGACGTAGGCCAGCCGTCGCTCCTCCTCCATCTCGGTCGGCTCGGTGAGCGCGCGGATGTGCGGGAACACACCCTCCTCGACGCCGGTGAGGAACACGACCGGGAACTCGAGCCCCTTTGCCGAATGCAGCGTCAGCAGCACGACCTGGTCCTCGATCTCACCGTCGGGGAGGTCGTCGGTGTCGGCGACGAGGGCGACCTGCTCGAGAAACTCGTCCATGACCGTGAACTCGCGGGCGGAGCCGACCAGCTCGCCGAGGTTCTCGATGCGGCTGTGCGCCTCGACGGTGTCCTCCGCCTCGAACTCGGCGAGGTATCCGGAGCCCTCCAGCGCGGCCTGGATCACGTCGCCGGGGCCGAGTTCGTCGTCGGCGGCGATGGCGGCGAGGCGATCGAGCAGTTCGACGAACGAGGCGATGCCGCGGACGGCGGGACCGGTCACGCCGGCCTCCTCGACGCGCCGGAGCGCGTCGGTGAAGGCGATGCCCTCCGCCGCGGCGAACGCGTCGAGCTTGGCGACGCTGGCGTCGCCGACCCCGCGTTTGGGGACGTTGAGCACCCGCTTGACGCTGACCTCGTCGGAGGGGTTGACGACGGCGCGCACGTAGGCCATCGCGTCCTTGATCTCGCGCCGGTCGTAGAACCGGGTTCCGCCGACGACCTTGTACGGCACGCCGGCGCGCATGAACGCCTCTTCGACCACGCGGCTCTGGGCGTTGGTGCGGTAGAGGACCGCCATCTCCCGCCAGTTGACCGCGTCGTCGCGCTGCAGTTGCCGTGCGGTCGACGCGATCCACATCGCCTCGTCGCCCTCGTCCTCGGCGTGGTAGCGGACGATGCGCTCGCCGGCGCCGGAGTCGGTCCACAGCGACTTCGGCTTGCGCTCGGTGTTGTTGTCGATCACCGCGTTGGCCGCGTCGAGGATCGTCTGGGTGCTGCGGTAGTTCTGGTCGAGGACGACGGTGGTGACGTCGGGGAACGCCTCCTCGAACTCGAGGATGTTGCGGAAGTCGGCGCCGCGGAACTTGTAGACCGACTGGTCGGTGTCGCCCACGACACAGACGTTCTCGTGGCCGCCGGCGAGCATCAGCACCATCTCGGTCTGGGCCTGGTTGGTGTCCTGGTACTCGTCGACCAGGATGTGCTCGAAGCGCTGGCGGTAGTGATCGAGCACGTCGCCGTGCTCGCGGAAGAGCTTGACCGTGTTGAGGAGCAGGTCGTCGAAGTCCATCGCCCCGGCCTTGCGCAGGCGTGATTGGTACTCGGCGTAGACCTCGGCGTGCTTGCGGTCGAAGATGTTCGCCGCCCGGTCGGCGGCGTGCTCCGGGCCGACCAACTCGTTCTTCCAGAGGCTGACGATGCCGTGCACGCCGCGCGGGGTGAACCGCTTCGAGTCGAGGCCGAGGTCGCGTATGACGTAGCCGGTGAGCCGGTTCGAGTCGGCCTGGTCGTAGATCGAGAACTGCCGTGGGTAGCCGAGCGTGTCGGCGTTGGCCCGCAGGATGCGGACACAGGCCGAGTGGAACGTCGAGACCCACATCGTCCGCACGACCGGCCCGACCAGCGTCGCCACCCGCTCGCGCATCTCGGCGGCCGCCTTGTTGGTGAACGTGATCGCCAGGATCTTCGACGGGTGGACGCCCTCGTGGATCAGGTGGGCGATGCGGTGGGTGAGCACCCGTGTCTTGCCGGACCCGGCGCCGGCGACGACGAGCAACGGCCCGCCCGTGTGGACGACGGCGTCGAGCTGGTCGGGGTTGAGCCCCTGCGCGAACGGCGACGGGCCTCGATCCGGGCCGGGTCCGTCGTCGGCCGTGTCGGCGGGATGGGGGATTTCGTCGGCGAACAGCTCGGCGTCACTCATCTCGCCCCACTCTACGGACGCGCCATCCCCCCGACCCTCCGACCCTTCGACCCTTCCGGTGAGAGGTGAGACCACCTGTCCGACCCACCTCTCACCGCAGACGGACGCGCCGTCCCTCCGGTGAGAGGTGAGACCACCTGTCCGCCCCAGCTCTCACCGCTGTTCGGAGAGTTCGAGCCACGCGGTCTCGAGTTTGTCGAGGTCGGCGTGCGCCGCAGCCAACTCGGCGCCGATCGTCGACAGCTCGGCGTGGTCGGTGACGCCGGTCAGCCGCTCGGTCAGCACGTCGACGTGCCGTTGCGCCTTGATCATCGCCTGCTCGGTCGCGCGCAGCCGGCGGCCGACCGTGTACGGGCTCGGTCCGGTCGGCGTCGTCCGGGGTCGGCCACCACCCGACGTCGGCCGGGCCGGCCTCGGCGCCGAGGTCCGCGCCGCCCGCTCGGCGAGCCAGCCGCTCACGCCGCCGGGCACGCGGCGGACGACGCCGTCGTCGGAGATCGCCAGCACGTGGTCGGCCACCCTGTCGAGGAACGCCCGGTCATGGCTGGCGGCGACCAGCGCTCCGGGCCAGTCGTCGAGGAACGCCTCCAGGGCGCGCAGGGTGTCGAGGTCGAGGTCGTTGGTCGGCTCGTCGAGGACCAGCAGGTTCGGCTTTGTCGCCAGCACCATCACGAGGAGGAGTCGGCGGCGCTCACCGCCCGACAGCATCCGCACCGGGGCGAACTGCGCCGTCGTGTCGAACCAGAACCGCTCGAGCAGGGCCCGGTCCGAGTGGTCCGGCTCGCGATACGGACCGGCGACGAGCTCGCGCACGACCGCGTCGGGCGCGAGCGTCGACGAGTGCTGATCGGCGTAGCCGACGACGACGGTCCGGCCGCGCCGCACCACGCCCTCCGACGGCTCGGTCCGACCGGCGACGATGTCGAGCAGCGTCGTCTTGCCCGAGCCGTTCGGCCCGACCACCGCCAGCCGGGCGCCCGGCTCGATCGCCAGGTCGAGCCCGCCGAAGACCGCGTGCTCGCCGAACCGCTTCCCGACGCCCTCCAGCTCGACCACCTGGTTGCCGAGCCGGGTCGTGCCCACACCCAGCTCGAGGTCCCGACCCCGCACGCCGGCCGCTTCCGGGCCGCCGGTCAGGATGTCGGCGGCGCTGCGCAGCCGCGCCTTCGGCTTGGTCGACCGGGCCGGAGCACCCCGCCTCAGCCACGCCAGCTCCCTGCGGGCGAGGATCCGGCGCGTCGACTCCTCCTTCGCCTCGCGCTCGATCCGCTCGGCGCGGGCGAGCAGCGACACCGAATAGGCGCTCGCCCCCTCGGCGGCGAGATGCACGAACGACCGCCCCCGGTCGAGCTCGACCACCTTGCTCGGGCCGACCGCCGTCGTCAACCGGTCGAGAGCGTGGCGGTCGTGGGTGACGAGCACGAGCGCCGCCGACATCGCGCCGAGCCGCTGCTCCAGCCACTCGATCGCCTCGAGGTCGAGGTGGTTCGTGGGCTCGTCGAGGATGACCATGTCGTGGTCGCCGTGCTCGTCGTCGGCCAGCACCTTGGCCAGCGCGACCCGCTTGGCCTGCCCGCCGGACAGCTCGTCGGTCCGGCGGTCGAACAGCGGCTGCACGCCCAACCTCGTGGCGACGGCGGCGACCGAGTGGCCCGTGCCGAGGTAGTCGGCGACGGTGCCCGGCGGCAAGACGGGATCCTGTTCGAGGGAGGCGATCCGTACTCCGCGGCCGAAGCGGACCTGCCCGGAGTCGGGAACCAGGTCGCCGGTCATGATCCGCAGCAACGTCGTCTTGCCCGATCCGTTCACGCCGACGACCGCGACGCGGTCGCCGCGCGACACCGTCACGGCGAGGTCGGCGAACAACACCTTGTCCGGCTGTTCGACGCCGACACCGGCGAGATCGACGCAGATCACGCGCCCGACGCTACGGCCAGAACGCGAACATGGCCGGGGCCGAGGCCCAAGCCAGCAACGAATCACCAGAACCGGGCGCGGCCCCGGCTCCGGTGAGACCCAGGGGGCAGGGGTGGTCTCACCTCTCACCGGAAACGGACGCGGACCCGCTCCGGTGAGACCCAGGGGGCAGGGGTGGTC
>JBFGCT010000173.1:0-8848 GCA_041581055.1 Ilumatobacteraceae bacterium
GAAGCCGGCTTCGAACATCATCACCTCGGAGACGTTGCGGGCCGGGAACCCGAGTGATCTGAGCACTCCGACTTCACGGCGTCGCTCGCGCACGGCGCGGATCATGATCACGCCGATGCCGGCGATGCCCACGACGAGTCCGGCCCCGACGAACTGCTGCATCAGGGTGAAGAAGCTGCTGCTCTGTGACAGGACCGATTCGACCTCGGTCGCGACGGCCGATGCGTCAGCGCCATTGCCGATGAACGTGGCCCTGATCGCGGCAACCGTCGCGTCCGGATCGTCCGATGAGACGAAGAACCGAGACGGCGTCGCGCGTGCGCCGAACATCTCCTCGAGCGTCGAGGCGCTCACGAACGGGCCGTTGCCGATCAGGTCGTCGGCCGACCTGGCGGCGACGACGAGCTCGCGCGTCGCGCCGCTCTGGGGATCGCGGATGCTGATCGTGTCGCCGATCCCGGGAGGCTTGGCGCCGGGGCCGCCCGCGCCCTGTAGGAAGAAGTTGTCGACGATGATCAATCCCGGGTCGGCGTGCACGGCCGCCCACGCGGCCTCGTCGCCGGAATAGCCACCGGCGTCGCTGAGACGAGGAGGCGCCGCGAGCAGTTCGGGGCCGATGCCGGTGACCGGCCACGCCATGGGCTCATCCTGGCCCCTGGCGAAATCGGCGAACACGTAGCCGAGCGGGGCGACGGCGTCGACGCCCGGCAGCACAGCGAGATCGGCGGCACTCATCGGGTCACTCGGGTTGGACGTGGCCACGATGTCGAAGCCGCCGCCCAGATCCCGGGTGAAGGTGTCCCGTTGGCCTCTGGACATGAACGACAGGACGCTCATGTACACCAGGGTGAGGATCACGATGGAGAACATCCCGAGCGTCATCGCCGTGCGGAACGGGCGCGCCAACGGATACGCCAGACCGAGCCGGACCGGGAGCGATCGTCCGGTGAGCCGCGCCAGCACCCGGCCGATGGCCTGCTGGTGAGCGGTCAAGAGCGCGATCGCGGCTGCGGTCATCGTGAGCCCTTGGGCGAGGAAGATCGGGATGTCGATCGAGACGTCCATCGCGCCCATCACCGGAACCGCCAGTATCTCCCAGACGAGAATGAGCGTGGCGGACAGGACGGTCACGGTTCGACCAGGCCAACGTCGGGCGAGTTGCGGCGCGACGCCGACCAGGACGAGCGCCGGGCCGAGCATGATGCCGTAGCCGTTCGGTCCACCGAATCCGAGGATCGACCAGGCGCCGCCGAGCAGCGCAAGGGCGAGTCCCGCTTTGGCATACCGCCGCCGCGGCCGCACGCGCGGGGGTTCCTGGATGTCGCGGATGGCTCGGATCACGTTGAACCGGGCGATGCGCACACTCGAGACCACGATCGTGATCAGTGAGATCAGGAACCCGACCGCGAACCCGGTGAGCACGGTCGCCGTGGTGAAGCTGAACTCCATCTTGAGCGCGGTGACCTCTCGGCCGCTGCTCAAGATGGCATCGGCCCGCCACGCGATCAACCGCCCGACGCCGATGCCGAGCACGGCGCCGCACGCGCTGGAGACGATGGCGTACAGCCAGCCCTCCAGGGCGAACGAACCGACGAGCGGGGCCCTGCGCATGCCGATCGCCCGCAGCATGCCCAACTCCGAACGACGCTCGTCGGCCAACATCACGAAGATGTTCACCAGCAGCATGACCCCGGCGGCAACGGCGAACATGCCGACCGTGAAGTACAGCTGGCTGAGACCCTCGCCGTTCCGCTCGGCGATGTCGAGCAGCTCTGCTTTGACCGGAACCGCCCGCAATCCCAATGGTGACACGACCTCGTCGACCGCCGCCGCGGCGCTGTCCGTGCGATCCGCACCGGACTCGACGCCGCCGACGTTGGACACCGCGACCACGACCTCGGGCGGGACGAACGTCGACGCCGGTTGCTCGCCGGACGCATCGGCGGCGCCGGCGAGCAGCGACGCGATCGTGCCGGGGCCGACGAGCACGTTGTAGGACTGCTGGCGCGCGTCGACGGTCCAGTACCCGGCGACGCCCTGCCGGGGGAGCACGCGGTCAACGGCCAACGGCAGCGGTTGACCGTACGCGAACACGATGATCTGGTCGCCGGCCGCGAGGCTCAGCTTGTCGGCGAGGTCGTCGGTGACCGCGGCCGATCCGGGCTCGGGCGTGTCGCCGACGATTCCCGTGATCGTGGGGTCGTGGCCGAACGAGCGCGCCGCGGCGAAGTCGACCTCCAGCAGTTGGGCGCGAGGCTGCGTGCCACCGTCGGGCCCGATGTTGACCACCGCGGCGCCGGCGGTGACGAACGACAAGACCCCGTCGACGTCAGGTGAAGAGAAACCCGCCATCCGCGCCACCAACGCGTCGCCCTGTTCGAGACCGATCACCGAGACGGTCTCGTCGATCGGGCCGAGCTGGTCGTACGCCGACGAGCGGATCGACCGATCGATCGTGTCTCCCACGACGAGCGAACCGGTGATGATCGCCGTGCCCAACATCGATCCCAGCACGACCAGGATCGCCTCGATCGGCCGGCGGCCGACGTTGCGGCGGGCGAGTCGTCGCAACGTGCCGTGACGAAGCAGCAGCCACATGAACGGCAGCGACGCGAGGACGGCCAGGGGGATCATCACGCGGTCCCGTGATGCACCAAGACCCGATCGTCGGCCACGATCCCGCCGTCGCGCATCCGAATCAGCCGTTCCGCGCGAGCGCCGACCACGGCGTCATGCGTGACGAGGATCAGCGTCATCCCCGTCGCGTGGAGTTCGCACAGCAGATCCATCACCTCGGTCGCGCTTTCCGAATCCAACGCGCCGGTCGGCTCGTCGGCCCACACGAGACGCGGCCGCCCGGCCAATGCCCTGGCGATCGTCACCCGCTGCTGCTCTCCACCCGACAACTCGGGCGGTCGATGATCGATCCGATGACCCAACCCGACGCGCTGCAACGTCTCGATCGCCCGCCGGCGAGCCTCGCCGTCCGCAGCACCGGCCAGCAGCAAGGGCAACTCGACGTTCTCCGCCGCACTGAGCACCGGGATCAGATTGAACGCCTGGAACACGAACCCCATCGACCGAGCCCGATCCCGAGTGCGATCGGCATCCCTCATCTCGTGCAGGCTCGTTCCGTCGAGCACGACCCTGCCCCCGTCGATGTCGTCCAAGCCCGACAGGCAGTTCAGCAGCGTCGTCTTGCCGCAACCCGACGGACCCATCACCGCGACGAACTCACCCTCGCTCACGGTCAGATCCAGACCCCGCAGCGCCTCGACCTCGCCGGCCGCCGTTCGGTACACCTTGCGCACGTTCTCAGCCACGAGGAGCTCACCCATGTCTTCACGGTGCGCCGCGTGCTCCCAAACGCAAGGGGCCAAAGCCTCTCACGATTCACCCGCCAACGCCTCGGCACGCCATGCACGGGGCGTCACGGGCGGCGGGTGCTGGTCATGACGTGCTGCAGACGGCGGGACCTCCTGCTCTGGCCCACCGACGATCGACGTCGGACGATGGAGTCGACCGGCATCGCGGTCTCGTCGTCGCACGCGATCGACCGCGGCCAGAACTCGACCGGAGGTACGGAGATGGTCACGGATCTCGAAACTCGAAACGAACTCGATCTGCGTGGTCGCACGATCACGACGTTCATCGCCTACGAGGCGTACGAGGCGCTCTCCGAACTCGAGGAAGGCGACCGTCTCGAGGTCGTCACCGACGCGTTCACCGCGATCGACACCGATCTCCGCGCATGGTGCCGTGCCACGGGAAACGGTCTCGTCGACGCCGACATCACCGGCTCGACGTGGCGATTCACGATCGAGAAGGGGACGCCGCGTCGATCGGCGCGCATGTTCGCCGCGGTCATCGAGGATGACGGGTTGTTGGAGCTGCTCGCCCCGCTCGGATTCGCGCTGGCCGCCGCGCTCGAGGGCCACGACGTCTCGCTGTACTTCCAAGGACCGGCGGTCAGAGTGCTGGCCAACGGATACGTGGCGAAGATGCACGGCGTCGGTCGCCCGTTCAGTCGGTTCCCCCGTGCCGGTCTGGACAAGGTCGGCCACATCCCGCCGCAGGCGAAGCTGCGCCAGCTCCAGCGGCTCGGCGCCCGCATCTACGCCTGCGGCCCGTCGATGGACCACTTCAAGGTCGCAGAGGCGAATCTGGCCTTCGATGACGTCACCGTCGCCGAATACCTCACCTTCATGGAGCAGATGGACCAGGCAGACATCCACGTCTACTCCTGAGTCGGCGTGGATCGGGCGTCCTCCTGAGGCTCGCGAGCGCGTGCGTGGACCTCCTGCCCTACCCCCGCTGTCAACGGAGTGGTCGACTGTGAAGTGGCGACACCCGCACGAGAGGGGCACCCGACATGACAACCATCGACCAAGCGGCAGCGGACTTCCTCGACAACAAGCGGATCGCCGTCACCGGCGTGTCACGCGCGCCGAAGGGGCACGGCAGCAACACCGTGTACCAGCGGCTGCGCTCACGCGGCTACGACGTGTTCGCCGTCAACCCGAACGCCGATGAAATCGACGGCGACACCTGCTACCACGATCTGAAATCGATCCCGGACGGCGTCGACGCCGTCGTGATCGGCACGCGCCCGGAACACGCGGACGCCACCATGGCGGAGTGTGCCGAGCTCGGCGTCAACCACGTGTGGATGCACCGTGGACCAGGTCCGGGCAGCGTGTCACCGGGCGCGGCCTCCTATGGTCGCGAGCGCGGCATCAGCGTGATCGACGGCGGATGCCCGCTGATGTTCGATCCGACAGCGGACTTCGCGCACAAGTGCATGAAGGCGGTGTTCACGCTCACCCGGAGGGTCCCCAAACAGGTCTAGGGTCAGGGCACGAGCGAGAGGAAGACTGCCGCTACTTCAGGAGCAGCGTCTCGATGCGGCGGGTGGCGACCACCACGCCGACGACCGCCAGGGCGAGCAGCACGCCGGTGTGGGCGGCGAGCGCCGGGTTCCACTCCCCCAGGTTCGCCGCCCGCACGAGCGCCACGCCGTGGTACAGCGGGCTGAGCTGCACGACCCACGCCCAGCCGCCGTACGCCGACAGCGGGTAGAACGTCGCCGAGAACAGGAACAGCGGGAGGGTCAGCGCCGGCACGTACTCGAAGTCGGCCCAGGAGCGCATGAACGTCGTGCACGCCATCCCGATCGAGGCGAACGCCAGCCCGATCAGCACGCACGCCGGAAGCGCCAGCACGACCCACGGGGACTGCGCCATCCCGAGCGCCCACATCGTCAGCAGGAAGGCGGTCGAGTACAACAGCCCCCGCACCACGGCGACGCCGATCTCGCCGACCGCCACGTCGCCGGCCGAGAGCGGGGTCGCCAGCAGCGCGTCGTAGAGCTTGGCGTGCTTCAACTTGTAGAACACGTTCATCGTCGAATCGAGCACGGCGCCGTTCATCGCCGCCGCCGCCATCAGCGCCGGGGCGACGAACTCGTCGTAGGGAATCGACTGCCCGCGCACCTCGACGTCGCCGACGAGCTGCGACAGCCCGACGCGGATCGACAGCAGGTAGAACAACGGCTCGAAGAACCCGCTGACGACCATCATCAGCCGGCGCCGATACACCAGCACGCTGCGTTCCATCAGCCGCTGCGGGCGACGGATGTCGAGCAGCACGCCGGGGAGGACGCGGGTGGCGCTCCCGCCCGTGATCGCCTCGGTCACGACGCTCACGTCGTCAGCCGCCTCGTGAACGTCACGCGGCACGCCAGCCACCCGCCGAGGACGTAGGCGGCGAGCACCGCGACGTGGGCGATCGACGCGCCGATCGCCGCGCCCCCGAGGATCGCCCCGCGCGACAGCTCGACGGCGTGCCACAGCGGCGTCACCCACGCGACCGGCTGGAGCCAGGCCGGGAGCTGGTCGACGGGGAAGAACGCCCCGCCGAACAGGAACATCGGGATGATCCCGAACCGCAGGATCGCCGGGAACGACTTGTCGGTTCGCCGCGTCGCCGTCCACGCCGCGATCGGGAGGCCGAACGCCGCGCCGCACAGCGTCGCCGCCGGGATGGCCGCGACCAGGCCCCATGTCCGCGTGTCGTCGAACAGCGCCAGCACCACGGCCACGCCGCTCGCGCCGATCGCCGCACGCGCCGAGAAGTAGAGCGCCAGCCCGGTCGCGACGTCTCCCGGCTCGATCGGCGTCGAGATCATCGCGTGGTAGGCGCTCTCCCACTGGAAGCCGCCCATCGTCGGCCACATCGCCTCCTGGCTGGCGACGAACATCGCCGTCGTCGCCAGCAGCGCGGACGCGTAGAACGCGAAGTACGAGACGTCGCCGAGCAGCACGGCCGACTCCGGCCCCCGATCGACCAGGGCCCCGACGCCGACGCCGAACCCGAGCAGGTAGAGCATCGGTTGGACGAACGCGCCGATCACGTTCGCCCGCCAGATGCGCTTGTAGAAGACGAGGTCGCGGTAGGCGACGCGCAGCATCGTCGGCGTGCCCATCAGTCGACCAGCGTGCGTCCGGTCAGGCGGAGGAAAACGTCTTCCAGGCTGCTCCGGCGGACGAGCGCGCTCTCGGGCTCGATCCCCCGGTCGTGCAGCTCGACCAGCGCCGCCTCGCCGTCGCCGGCGTACACGAGCAGGCGGTCGGGCAGCACCTCGACCCGCTCACCGACGCCGAGCACATCGCCGACGCGCTCCTCGTTCCGACCGCGCCCGAACCGCATCTCGAGCACCTCCCGGGTGGAGTACTCGGCGATCAGCGCGCGCGGCGATCCCTCGGCGACGATCCCGCCCTTGTCCATCACCACCAGGCGGTCGCAGAGCTGCTCGGCCTCGTCCATGTAGTGCGTCGTGATCACGAGCGTCGCGCCGCGCTCCTTGAGCTGGTACAGCCGATCCCACAGCACGTGGCGGGCCTGGGGGTCGAGGCCGGTCGTCGGCTCGTCGAGCAGCAGGAGGTCGGGTTCGCTGATCAGCGAGCGGGCGATGCTGACCCGCCGCTTCTGCCCGCCCGACAGCGGGTCGACGAGATCCCCGGCCCGCTCGGCGAGCTGCACGAAGTCGAGCAGCTCGACCGCCCGGCGTTGGGCCTCCCCCCGCGGGATGTCGAAGTAGCGGGCGTAGATCACCAGGTTCTCCATCACCGTCAGCTCGTTGTCGAGCTGGTCGGCCTGCGGCACGACGCCGATCCGCGACCGGATCGCCCGCCCGTCGCGCCGCGGGTCCATGCCGAAGACGGTCAGCTCGCCGCTGGTCACCGGCGAGACGCACCCGATCATCCGCATCGTCGAGGTCTTGCCGGCCCCGTTCGGGCCGAGGAAGCCGAACGCCTCGCCGGGCTGCACGTCGACGTCGATCCCGTCGACCGCGGTGAACCCGCCGAACCGCTTGACGAGTTGGCGGGCGCTGATCACCGGCGCGGGTGGGGCGGTCGTCACGACCGCCGAGTGTCACACACCGACGCCCGGACGGCGAACCCGATTCGGCGCCGTGCCCAGCGGACTCGTCACATCACGGGTACGGGCCGACGACGTCGCTCCCGATCGGGTTGCAGGAGGGGTCGGTGAAGTGGTTCCCCCCGAGCGACGTGAGCACCGCCACGAGGGGGTCGCCCTCGACCTGGCACCCGTAGCTGAGGTTGTTGGCGACGACGCTGTCCTGGAGCGTGACCAGAACGGGCGCTCCGAACGTCGCCACCATGAGGCCGCCAGCGGTGCCGGATGCGCCGACGTTGTCGACGATCAGCGTGTCGACGATGGCGACGGCGCCGTCGGTGGCGAAGATCCCGCCGCCGTGCCAGCCCGTCGACGTGTTGCCGCTGATCGTGGAGCCCACGATGTTGGCGTCGCCGAGGGTCCGCAGTCCGCCGGCGACGTCGCCGCCGACGTTCCCGCTGATCGTGCTGTCGGTGATGTTGAGGGTGCTGTTGAAGAAGCTGTAGACGCCCCCGCCGTTGTGGTTCAGCGACGTGTTGTCGCTCACCGTGCTGTCGGTGAGGTTGAGCGTGGCGCCGTCGTCGTTGAAGATGCCGCCGCCACCGAAGTTGAAGAGCCCCGGGTTCGGCGGGTTCGGGTCGTTCTCGGTGTTCTCGGTGACCACCACCCGTTCCAGGTCGAGGACGCCCTGGTTGAGGACGCCACCACCCTGTGGTCCGGCGGCGCCGTCGCGGATGACGAGATCGCTCATCGAGACCGCGTTCCCGGCGAGCACCTGGACCACGCGTGACGCGTCGCCCCCGCTGATCGTGACCGGGGCCGCGGCCGAGGCGTCGACGGTGACCGAGCGGTTGACGACCAGTTGGCCCGACGTCAACGTCAACGTGCCACCGGCGAGGCCGGGGTCGAAGGTGATCGTGCCGCCGTCGGCGATCAGCGCCAACGCCTCGCGCAGCGAGCCGGGCCCGCTGTCGTCCAGGTTGGTCACGACCAGCGCCGTCGGCGGCGGGAAGGGAACCCGACGGACGAGGTCGACCCGGGCCTCGCCGCTGGCGGTGCCGCTCGGGAACCCGAGGCTGTAGCCCCAGACCTCGTCGAGGCCGAGACCGTCGTCGGGCGCGCCGGCCGGCTGGTCGGCGCTGCGGGCGAAGTCGCCCACCGGGATCGACACCTCGGTCCAGCCCGCGACGTCGTCGGTGAACGACGCGTCGAACCGCTCTGCGGTGTCGGGGCCCTGGTACACCCGCACATAATCTATCAGGTACTCCTGCGGGTACAGGTTACCTGGATCGACCGGCCCGCCAAAGTTGCCGCCGATGGCGAAGTTGAGCAGCAGGAAGAACGGCTTGTCGAACACCCACGGGCCGGGCACGTCGGACGGCTCGGTCTGGTGGTACTGGATGCCGTCGACGTACCAGGTGATCAGGTC
>JBFGCT010000174.1:0-8809 GCA_041581055.1 Ilumatobacteraceae bacterium
GAGTTTCGACGTGTTCGGTCACACAAACCGGGGGGAGCGGCGTCAGGGGGGATCGGCGAGCTCGGCGAGCACCGCGGCGGTGTGCTCCCCGAGGTGCGGCACCGGACCGGGGCGCTGGACGTGGCCGCCGAAGTCGACCGGCGTGGCGACCGCCCGATAGGGCTCCCCGCCGTCGTTGGGCGCCATCTCGACGAAGCCGGGCTGAGCCTGCGGGTCGGCGATCAGGTCGGGGATCGACTGGACCGGCGCCCACCACACGTCGTGGGCGTCGAAGCGCTCGCCCCACTCCCCCATCGGCCGGGTGAGGAACACCGCGTCGAGCTCGGCGATCAGGGGCTCGCAGTGCTCGTTGCGCAGCTTGGCGCTCGCGTACCGGTCGTCGTCGGCGAGATCGGGTCGCTCGATCGCCGCCAGCACCTTCGGCCAGTGACGGTCGGCCTCGAGGCAGATCAGCCAGAACGCGTGGTCGTCGCCGGCCCGGTAGCAGTTGATCAGCGGCGCCGGGTTGCGATCGCGGGAACGGGTCGACTGGCGACGCCCGAACCGCAGGTGGATGCCGATGTCCCAAGCGATCGAGTACATGCCGGTGCGCAGCAGGCTCGTGGTGACGAAGCCGCCACGTCCGGTTCGGGCCCGTTCGACGAGCTTGGCCATCACGCCGGCGGCGAGCGTCACCCCGGTCTGGTGGTCGCCCATCCCGGAGCGCAGCGCCGGCGGCAGCTCGCCCGGCGGGACCATCGTGTGGGCCAGCCCCGAGCGCGCCCAGAACGCGCCGACGTCGTACCCGGCCCGATCGCGGTCGGCGCCGTCGAGCCCGTAGCCGGTGATCGAGCCGTAGACGAGACGCGGATACCGGCGGCAGATCCGCTCGTGGTCGAGCCCGAGGCGTTCGAGGGCGCCGGGGCGCAGGTTGGTGACGAAGACGTCGGCCCGCGCCAAGAGCGCGTGGAGGTGGGCGACGTCGTCACCGCTCAGGTCGAGCACGATCGAGCGTTTGCCCCGATTGTCGATCTCGAACGGCGGGACCGGGATGTCGCCCCGTACTCCGACGGCGCCGAACACCGCCCGCTGCGGATCGCCGGTCGCCGGCTCGACCTTGACGACGTCGGCGCCCCAGTCGGCCATGATCCCCGCGGCCGCCGGGCCGGCGACCCACACCGCGAGCTCGACGACCCGGACACCGTCGAGCGGCCCGGGCGCCGTTTCGGCAGCGGCGTCAGCCGAGCGCATCGACGACCTCCGGCGGCGCCTGCACCAGCTCGATCAACACGCCCTCACCGCTCCGCGGCGACTCCTCGCTTCCCTTCGGATGGATGAAGCACACGTCGTGCCCCGACGCCCCGCGGCGGATCCCGCCGGGCGTGAACCGCATGCCCTGGGCCGCCAGCCAGTCGACGGCGGACGGGAGGTCGTCGACCCAGAGCCCAACGTGGTTCAGCGTCGGCACGTGCACCTTCGGCGAGCGGTCGGCGTCGAGCGGTTGCATCAGATCGATCTCGACGGCGTGCGGACCGGCGCCGAGCCGCAGGATGTCCTCGTCGACGTTCTCGGATTCGCTGCGGTAGTCACCGACCTTCTCGACGCCGAACAGCCCGCTCCAGAGGTCGGTCAGCGCGGACTTGTCGAGGCCCCCGACGGCGATCTGCTGGACGCCGAGGACACGAAAGGGGCGGGCGGTCACGCGGCCATGTTGGCATGGGCGCCCGGCCGCCGCCGCAGCCGGTGCGCCGCGGCCCGTGCGGCCCGGCGCCGCTCAGGCGCTCGTCGGTGTCGGCGCGTCGACGACGGCCGGACGGAGATGGGCGCGTTTGTGGAGCAGCCCGCCGAGCATCGTCGACAGGACGGTCAGTTCGGCCACGGTGAAGAACACGACGCTCATGCTGTGTCATCGACGGATCGGATGCGGCCTTGACTCACGTTTCCTTCAACTTCGGCGGGTCAGGAACGTCATGGCGCCAACGGCAGCGAAACGCGGTGTTTTCCGCCATCCTGACGCCATGGCGATTCCCTCCGACACCAGTTGGGCCGCGTTCACCGAACAGGCGCCGTGGCAACTTCGCCGCGCGGAGATCCGATGGCTCGACCTGGCGGCCAAGCTGCGCTCCAACGCGCAGGCCGAGGTCCCGGTGCTCACCGCACCGTCTCGCGTCCCGCCCGGGGCCCGCGTCCTCAACGTTGTCGCCCACCTCGGCGGGGCGATCGTTCCCTGGCTGATCAGGAAGCGCCGGAACCGGTTCGGCCACGACCCGGCGGCGAGCCGGGCCGACATCTCCCGCCGCCTGCGGTTGGCGGCCGAGGAGCTGGGCCCCACCTACATCAAGCTCGGCCAGATCATCTCGTCCGGCGAGGGGCTCTTCCCCGCCGAACTGGTCGACGAGTTCAAGAAGTGCCGCGACCAGGTTCCCGCCGAGCCGTTCGAGGCCGTTCGGCTGACCGTCGAGCAGGATCTCGGCGCCCGGCTCGAAGACGTCTTCGAGTGGTTCGACGAGCACCCGCTGGCCGCGGCGTCGATCGCCCAGGTGCACGCGGCGCGGCTGCGCACCGGCGAGGAGGTCGTCGTCAAGGTGCAGCGCCCGTCGGTCGCCAGGCTGGTCCGTCGGGATCTGCGGGTGATGGCATGGCTGGCGCCACACCTGGTCGGCCGCATCCCGGTCGCCGCGCTCGCCAACCCGCCGGCGCTCGTCGAGCTGTTCGCCGAGACGATCGTCGAGGAGCTCGACTTCCGCATGGAGGCCGCCAACATGCTCGACGTCGCGTCGATGCTGAAGGATCTCGAGCAGGACGGGTATGTCGTCCCCCGCCCCCACCCCACGCTCGTCACCCGCCGCGTCCTGGTGATGCAGCGCCTCGACGGGTTCAAGTTCGACGACGCCATAGGGATGCGGCAGGCCGGAATCGACACCGAGGCCGTCGTCCGCACCGCGATGGTCGCGTTCATGGAGGGGGCGATCGTCGAGGGCATCTTCCACGGCGACCTGCACGGCGGCAACCTGTTCGTGATGGACGACGGGCGGACGGCCCTGCTCGACTACGGCATCGTCGGCCGGCTGACCGGCGCCCGGCGCAACGCGTTCCTGCGCCTGATGCTCGGCGCGACCACCAACGACGTGCGGGGTCAGATGGCGGCGTTGCGCGACCTCGGCGCGCTCCCGATCGACACCGACCTCGACGCCGTCATCTCCGACCTCCGGCTCGATGAGGAGGTGATCGACCCGACCACGCTCACCGGCGAGGAGATGGTGCAGGAGGTGCAACGGGTCGTCAAGGCGATGCTCGGCTACGGCGCCAAGCTGCCCAAGGAGCTGATGCTGTACGTCAAGAACCTCGTGTTCCTCGACGGCGCGATCGCCCGGCTGGCCCCCGACCTCGACCTGCTCGGCGAGGTCGCCACCATCTCGATGATGTTCGCCCAGAAGCACGGGGCCCGACTCGGCCGCGAGCTCGGCGTCGACCCGAACGCGGTCGAGTTCGACTTGGACGGCGTGAAGGCCAGCATGGGTCTCGACCCGAGCGTCAACCAGATCACGTACCGCGAGCTCCAAGCCCGGCGCGAGCTGATCCAGCGGCGGATGCGCGAACACGTCGAGGCGCGTTGAGGTGCGCCTCGTGCTCGCCCGCTGCTCGGTCGACTACGCCGGCCGGCTCGACGCCCATCTTCCCGAGGCCAACCGGTTGATCATGGTCAAGGCCGACGGCTGCGTGGCGATCCACGCGGACGGCGGCGCGTACAAGCCGCTCAACTGGATGAACGCGCCGAACAAGCTCGACGACCGCGGGGAGACATGGGTCATCACCAACCCCAAGGACGAGACGCTGACGATCACGCTGCACGAGGTCTTCAGCGACATCGAGCACGAGCTGGGCGACGACCCGGGCCTCCAGAAGGACGGCGTCGAGGCCCACCTCCAGGAGCTGCTCGCCGCCAGCCCGCAGGCGATCGAGGTCGGGCTGACGCTGGTTCGGCGGGAGTACCCGACCGCGATCGGCCCGGTCGACCTGGTCTGCCGTGACACCGACGACGTCGTCGTCGCCGTCGAGGTGAAGCGACGCGGCGACATCGACGGTGTCGAGCAACTCGCCCGCTACGTCGAACGCCTCCAGTTGGACTCCTCGCTCGGCGCCGTGCGCGGGGTGTTCGTCGCCCAACTCGTCAAGCCACAGGCCAAGGTGCTCGCCGAGGCCCGCGGCTTCCGCTGGGTCGAGGTCGACTACGACGAGCTGCGCGGGATGCGACCCGACGAGCTCCGCTTGTTCTAGTGCCGTGACCGCAAAGGTTTGCGGTGTTCCGCCGGCCGCGGCCCGATCAGCGCTCGCACGCGGTCCCCGGCAGGACCGGCTTGGCGAACACCTGGTAGATGACGCCGTCGTCCTCGAAGAACGTGAGCTGGTTGGCGGCCAGCAGCGCGGCGCCCACCTCGGACGCCGGCACGGCGACGCACGATTCGGCGTCGGCCAGCCGGACGCTCGCCGCGGCGGGCCAGTCGACGACCGTCGGCTCGAGATCGCTCGACACAGCCGCCAGATCGTCGATCACGGCCGCCTCGATCAGGTACCCGTCCGGCTCGAAGGCGACCGACTCGCCGTACTCCCCCTCGTCGATCAGCCCGCCGAACTGGAGCTCGTCGAGGAAGTCGGCGAGCGCCTGGCGCGCCGGCGGCATCGCGCCGTCCTCCCCGAGGATCCCGAGCGCGTACGCCTCGTGGACCCACGTGGCGCCGCCGACGTTGATCGTGACCGTGGCGGTCGGGGCGTCGGCGACCGCGACGCTGCCGTCGAACTCGTAGTCGACGTCGGCGAACAGGCCGGCCCGGTCGGCCGCGGCGAGGAGCTGCTGGACGCCGGCCTCGGTGAGCGTGCGCACCTGGATGTTCGGCAGCAGCGGCCCCGGGTAGATCGCGACTTGCGGACCGGGCGTGAACACCCTCCCGTCGCCGGACACCAGGATCGACGGCGTCGCCTGGAACGCGTACTCCCGCGGGAGGAACCCGCCGAGCTCGGCGTACTCGAACACGACGTCGTCGGCGCCGGTCGGGTGGTCGTACGTGACCGGCGGGTCGGAACTCTCACCCGGGACGTCGGTCACCGGGACGTCGGTCGCCGGGACGTCGGTTGCCGGGACGTCGGGCAGCGTCGAGCCGGAGCTCCCGGGGTCGACGGTGTCGTCGCCACAGGCGGCGGCCACCACGGCGAGCGCGATGAGTGCGGGCAGGAGGGGGTAGCGCTTCATGATCGCTTGGACGGACCACGGCCCAAGACGGTTCCCGACCCTGACGAAATCTGCGGACTCGTGAGCTACCGTCGCGGCCCATGACTCAAGAGGTGCGTGGAATCGTGGCAAGGGCGAAGGGCGAACCGGTGTCGCTGGAGACGATCGTCGTCCCCGACCCGGGGCCGGGCGAGGCGGTGGTCGCGGTCCAGGCGTGCGGCGTCTGCCACACCGACCTCCATTATCGGGAGGGCGGGATCAACGACGAGTTCCCGTTCCTGCTCGGCCACGAGGCGGCCGGTGTCGTCGAGTCGGTCGGCGACGGCGTCACCGAGGTCGCGCCGGGCGACTACGTGATCCTCAACTGGCGGGCGGTGTGCGGCAACTGCCGGGCCTGCCTGCGCGGCGAGCCCCAGTACTGCTTCAACACCCACAACGCGAGCCAGAAGATGACGTTGGCCGACGGCACGGAGCTGTCGCCGGCGCTCGGGATCGGCGCGTTCTGCGACAAGACGCTCGTCGCCGCCGGCCAGTGCACCAAGGTCGACGCCACCGCGCCGGCCACCGCCGCCGGACTGCTCGGCTGCGGCGTGATGGCCGGGATCGGGGCGGCGATCAACACCGCGGCGGTCCGCCGCGGGCAGTCGGTCGCGGTGTTCGGGTGCGGCGGGGTCGGGGACGCGGCGATCGCCGGCGCCAAGCTGGCCGGCGCTTCGACGATCGTCGGGATCGACGTCGACGATCGCAAGCTGGAGTGGGCCACCAGGTTCGGCGCGACGAACGTCTGCAACTCGTCGAACGCCGACCCGGTCGAGTTCGTGAAGTCGGTGACCGGCGGGTTCGGCGCCGACGTCTGCATCGAGGCGATCGGCAAGCCCGAGGTCTACCGCCAGGCGTTCGAGGCCCGCGACCTCGCCGGCACGGTCGTGCTGGTCGGTGTCCCGACGCCGGAGATGACGATCGAGCTGCCGTTCCAGGAGGTGTTCGGGCGGGGCGGCGCGCTGAAGTCGTCGTGGTACGGCGACTGCCTGCCGTCGCGCGACTTCCCGATGCTGATCGACCTCTATCTCCAGGGCCGGCTCGACCTCGACGGGTTCGTCTCGGAGACGATCGCCCTCGACGGCGTCGAGGAGGCGTTCCACAAGATGGAGCGCGGCGAGGTGCTCCGCAGCGTCGTGGTGCTGTAGACGTGCCGATCGAACTGGTCACGACCGACGGGATCTTCGCCCTCGACGGCGGCGAGTGGGAGGTCACGAACAACATCTGGCTGGTCGGCGACGATCGGGAGGTCGTCGTCTTCGACGCCGCCCACGACCATCGGCCGATCGTCGAGGCGGTCGCTGGGCGGCGGGTGGCCGCCATCGTGCTCACCCACGGCCACAACGACCACATCAACGCCGCCGTGCCGCTGCGCGACGCGGTCGACGCCCCGATCGTACTGCACGACGCCGACCGCATGCTGTGGGACGTCGTCTGGCCCGGCGAGGCTCCCGACCGGCCGCTCGAGCCGGGTTCGGCGATCACCGCCGGCGGCCACGAGCTCGGCGTGCTGCACACGCCCGGCCACTCCCCCGGCTGCTGCTGCTTCCACGACGCCGCCAGCGACGTCGTGTTCACCGGCGACACGTTGTTCTGCGGCGGGCCAGGGGCGACCGGCCGGAGCTACAGCGACGAGCCGACGATCCTGCGGTCGATACGCGGGGTTCTGCTCGCGCTGCCCGACCAGACCATCGTCCACACCGGCCACGGGGAGTCGACGACGATCGGCGCCGAGCGGGCGGGCGTGCTCGGGCGCGCCGCGGAACTCGGCGCCTGACCGTCCCGCCGTAGCCTGATCACGTGCCACCGTTGCCTCGACCCGTCGCCGGTGTCGTGCAGCACTACCCGTGGGGCGACACCGACTTCATCCCGACGTTGCTCGGCCGCGAGCCCGATGGCGCCCCCTGGGCCGAATTGTGGCTCGGCACCCACCCCGCCGGCCCGACGGCCTTCGACGGCGGGCCACCGCTGCGGGACGTGACCGGCGAGCTGCCGTACCTGCTCAAGGTGCTCGCCGCCGCCGAGCCGCTGTCGCTGCAGGTCCACCCGACCGCCGCCCAGGCCGCCGACGGGTTCCGGCGCGGCGTCTACCCCGATCGCCGCGCCAAGCCGGAGTTGCTCTGCGCGCTCACGCCGTTCGAGGCGTTCTGCGGCGTCCGGCCCGGCGAGGGCACGGTGCGCCTGCTGGCCGAGCTCGGCGCGGGCCAACTGGCGCGCGTCGTCGAATCCGACGGGCCGGGGGCGACGATCCGGGCGCTGTACGCCGGCGAGATCGACCCGCTCCCGTGGATCGCGGCGTGTGCCGCCGGCGCCCGCCCGGAGGCCGAGTGGGTGCGACGGCTGAACGATCGCTACCCGAACGAGCCCAGCGTGGCCGTGACGTTGCTGCTCAACTACGTCGTGCTCGAGCCCGGCGAGGCGCTCCATCTCGTGGCCGGGAACCTGCACGGCTACCTCGGCGGCGCGGGGATCGAGCTGATGGGGGCGAGCGACAACGTGGTCCGCGGCGGCCTGACCGTGAAGGACGTCGACGTCGGCGAACTGCTGCGGATCGTCGACACCAGCCCGCTCCCCAGCCCGGTGATGCGGCTCGCCGAGCCCGGCCGGTACCCGCTCCCCGAGGCGGGATGCGCGCTCGTCCACCTGCCCCCCGGCGCCGAGCACCGATCGACGGGCCATGAGCTGGCGATCACGATGGACGGCGCCACGCTGTACCTCCCGCCCGACTGCCGCTTCACCCCCACCACCCCCGCCTACGTCGCCACCACCACCCCTTCCGGTGAGAGGTGAGACCACCTGTACGTCTCACCTCTCACAGACGGAGCGCTCCGGTGAGAGGTGAGACCACCTGTAGGTCTCACCTCTCACCGGAAGATGGTCACGTGGTGGTCTTGCGGATCTCGACGATGCGCTCGGAGGTGTGGTTGGCGTCGGCGCCCTGCTCGACGAGGAGCTTGGCCCGGTCCTTCTCGGCCTCCCGCGCGGCCTTGGCCAGGTCGGCCCGCTCCAGCGCGGCGTCGACGCCGTGCTCGGTGATGAACTCCGCCCACTCGACGAGCTGTTCGACCATCTCCGCCTCCGGCACGACCGCCACGTTCTGCCCCTTGATGAAGAGGTGGCCGCGCTTGTTGCCGGCGGCGATGCCGAGATCGGCGTCGCGCGCCTCGCCGGGCCCGTTGACGACACAGCCCATGACCGCCACCTGCAACGGCAGCTCGCGCTCGCCGAACGCCTCCATCGCCCGGTTGGCGATGTCGATCACGTCGACCTCGGCCCGGCCACACGAGGGGCAGGCGATCAGGTCGACGTTCTTGCGCTCCCGCAGGCCGAGCGCTTCGAGCAGTTGCCGGCCGGCCCGCGCCTCTTCGACCGGGTCGGCGGTGAGCGAGTAGCGGATCGTGTCGCCGATCCCCTCGAGCAGCAGGGTCGCCATCCCAGCCGTCGCCTTGATCAGCCCGGCGGGCGGCGGACCGGCCTCGGTGACGCCGAGGTGCAACGGGTGGTCGGTCACGTCGGACAGCTGGCGGTACGCCTCGACCATCAGTGGCACGCTCGACGCCTTCA
>JBFGCT010000175.1:0-8773 GCA_041581055.1 Ilumatobacteraceae bacterium
CGACGTTCAGCCGCGGGCTCCAGCAGAAGGCGGCAATCGCGATCGCCTTCGCCCGTCCGTTCGAACTGCTGCTCGTCGACGAGCCGTTCGTCGGACTCGATCCCGTCGGTCGGGCGACGCTGCTCGCGTTGCTCACCGAGGCGCACCATGACGGCGCGGCGATGGTCATCGCAACCCATGAGCTGTCGACGGCGCGCGACGGCGGGCGGGTGCTGGCGCTCGGGGCCGGGGAGCTGATCTATGACGGCGTGCCCGCCGACGCCGACCTTCCGGCACTCACGGAGGGCATCATCCCACCGACTGTCGACGGCACTTCCTGAACGGGTGCCAGACGCGGCGCGCGAGGTCGTCTAACGTTGGCGCTCATGCGAGAGTTTTCCTCGGTTACCGCCTCGTCGTACGACGCCGAGGCACTTGCCCCGCTGCTCGCCGAGCGAGCGGCTCAAGGCTGGGAGGTCGTGTCGATCATCGCCGCGGGCACCAACATCGTCGCGTACCTCACGCGCGAGGCGGTCGCCGGCGAGGCTGGGCAGGCCGAACACGAGCCCGGCGCCGGGGCCGACGCCGGGGCCGACGCGGTGGCCGCCGCGACCACGGCGCCGGAACCCGAGCCGGAGCCCGAGCCCGAACCCGAGCCGGCGCCGGCCGTCGCCAACGGCGCGACCGGTTCGGTTGCCGACCTCGCCGCGCAGGTCGGCGCCGCCGAGGCCGCCGAGGCGGCCGAGGCGTCGTTGCCCGGCGAGACCGCCCCGTACGTGCCGGTCGTCGAGGAGCCGGCCCCCGCTCCCGAGCCCACTCCCGCTCCCGAGCCCGTGATCGCCCCCGAGGCCGAGCCCGCCGGGTGGGCGGTCGCCCCCGAGCCCGAGCCGGCCCCCGACGCCGCCGCCGAGGCGCAGGACGCCCACGCCGACGACGCCGCCGCGGGCCAAGCCGCAGCCGACGCCGCCGCGGCCCAAGCCACGGCCGACGCCGCCGCCCACGCCACGGCCGACGCCACCGCGGGCGCGGCCGAGGGCACCGCGGGCGCGGCCGAGCCGGCCGCCGATGCCGCCGCCGCGTCAACCGTCCCGGCCGGGTGGTACGCCGACCCGTCGGGCCGGTACGAGTTGCGCTACTGGGACGCCACCGCGTGGACCGAACACGTCTCGCGCGCCGGCCAGCAATACACCGACCCGCCGGTCGCCTGATCGGGTAGCTCCGGAGGCGGTGGGTCGGCGCCGGCGCTCGGCGCCCGTACCCTGGACGACCATGCGTGCGACCTCGATCGGCCATGCGGGAATGCTCATCGAGACCGCCGGCGGCTCGATCCTGTGCGACCCGTGGTTCGTCCCGGCGTTCTTCGGGTCGTGGTTCCCGTTCCCCCGCAACGACCAGCTCAGCGACGAACTGCTCGACCGGATCGAGTCGGCCGACTTCCTGTACGTCAGCCATCTCCACGGCGATCACCACGACGAGGCGTGGCTGCGCGAGCACCTGCGACGCGACATCCCGATCCTGCTGCCGGGCTTCCCGACCCGTGAGCAGCAGCGCACGCTGGCCGCGCTCGGGTTCACCGAGTTCGTCCGCACGGTCGACACCGAGGAGCACGAGATCGCGCCGGGGCTGACCGTCGCCATCCACATCGAGTCGTCGATCACCGACGGCCCCGGCGGCGACTCGGCGCTCGTCGTGATCGACGGCGAGTCGATCCTCGTCAACCAGAACGACTGCCGCACGAGCGACCTCGGCCAGTTCGGCGTCCACGGCCCTGTCGACCTGCACTGGCTGCAGTACTCCGGGGCGATCTGGTACCCGATGGTGTACGAGATGCCCGAGGCCGACAAGCGGCGGCTGTGCGCGGCGAAGATCGACGCCCAATTCGCGCGGGCGATGCGCTACGTCGAGAAGGTCGACGCGCGGGCCGTGGTGCCGAGCGCCGGCCCGCCCTGCTTCCTCGACGACGACCTGTTCGCGCTGAACATGATCGACGGCGACGAGCTGAGCATCTTCCCCGACCAGACCGCGTTCCTCGCCAGGTTGGCCGCCGCCGAGCGGACCGGCGTCCTCAACATCCCGGGGACCGAGATCGAGGTGGGGCCCGGCGGCATCGACGTGAGGCACCCGCTGCCCGACGACGAGGTGGCCGCGATCTTCGCCGACAAGCGGGCCTACCTCGAGCGGTACCAGGCCGACTGGGCGCCGTGGCTCGCCGCGCTGAAGGCGTCGTGGAACCCGCCGACGACCGACCTGCTGGCGACGTTGAAGGGGTGGTGGGAGCCGCTCTTGGAGATCGCTCCGACGCTGCGCGCCCAGGTCGGGGGCAACGTGCTCCTGCGGGCCGGCGACCTCGAGGTGGTGGTCGACTTCCCCGCCGGGGAGGTGCGGGCGTACGGCGGCGAGCCGTACTCGTTCCGCTTCGACATCCCGCGCGAGCTGGT
The DNA here is from genome assembly GCA_041581055.1 of Ilumatobacteraceae bacterium. Lineage (GTDB taxonomy): Bacteria > Actinomycetota > Acidimicrobiia > Acidimicrobiales > Ilumatobacteraceae > JBFGCT01. Next base: position 2,418 of record JBFGCT010000175.1, read on the forward strand.
CGAGACGGTGGCCGCGGCGCGGGCGGTCGACTGGAGCAACTCGCTGCTGCTGTCGTGCCGCTGGACGGCGTGGCGCGAGGGCGACTTCAACGAGTACGTCTACAACTTCCTCAAGTCGCTGTCGCGCGAGCGGATGAAGCGGGCCGAGGCCGAGGTCGTCCGCAAGCTGACCCCGCCCGACGCCGAGACGATGGCCAACGAGCCCGACATCCGGATCGGCGACTACGTCGTCCAGCGCCGGTGCCCGCACCGCAACGCCGACCTCGAGGCGTTCGGCGAGATCGAGGGCTGCGAGTTCGTCTGCACCCTCCACGGCTGGCGCTTCGATCTGGAGTCGGGCCGCTGCCTCACGAGCGCCGACCACGACCTCCGGATCCGCAAGGCGACCTGACCGTCACCCGCTCTCTCCCCTCGTTTGCGTCGCGATTTCGGTCGGACGGGTCGCCACGGGCGCGACACAAACGACATCGGGCCGTCACCGACCCGGCCTAGAGTGACCGGAGATGTTGGATCTCGGCATTGACCTGAACGCGTGGCCGTGGGTGTGGCTGGCGATCGGTGTGTTCTTCGCGATCATCGAGCTCACGGTGCTCGCCGGCACGTTCGTCCTGCTGCCGTTCGCCGTCTCGGCGTTCGCCGCGTCGCTGCTCGCCTTCTACGACGTCGCCATCGAGATCCAGTGGGGCGTGTTCGTCTTCGGCGGCGGTGCCCTGTTCTGGGTGATGTACCGGTGGGCGCGCAAGTTCGCCGACAACCAGATGGAGCCCGGGGTCGGCGCGGAACGGCTCGTCGGGCTCGTCGGCGTCGTCACGACGACGATCGAGCCGGACGACCACAACCGCCGCGGCCGCGTCACCGTCGACAGCGAGGTCTGGGGCGCGCTGACCGAACACGACCGCCCGATCCCCGAGGGCACCCGGGTCCGCATCACGTCGGTGATGGGCACGCGTGTCTTCGTCGTGCCGGCGGCCCCCGGGGCGTCGAGCGCCAACTCGGTCGACCCGCCGAGCCCCCCGTCGGGACCCCCGACCCGATGACCGTCCCACATCCGACCGCCAGCCCGTCACGACCTCAGGAGGTCTCATGAATCCCATCGCCATCGTCGTCGGCGTCGTCGCGCTGATCGGCATCCTCGTGCTGGTCGGGGCGGTGAAGATCGTGCGGCCGTACCAGCGGGGCCTCGTCGAGCGCCTCGGCAAGTACAAGACCACGCGCCAACCGGGGCTCAGTCTGATCTTCCCGTTCATCGAGACGATGCAGCTCATCGACATGCGCGAGCAGGTCGTCGACGTGCCGCCGCAGGAGGTCATCACCGAGGACAACGTGGTCGTGTCGGTCGACGCCGTCGTCTACTACGAGGCGACCGACCCGCAGCGCCTCGTGTACAACGTCGCCGACTTCTTCACCGCCATCACCAAGCTCGCCCAGACCAACCTCCGCAACCTGATCGGCGACATGGAGCTCGACAGGGCGCTCACCTCGCGCGACACGATCAACACCCAGCTGCGCGAGGTGCTCGACGACGCGACCGACAAATGGGGCGTCCGGGTGGTGCGCGTCGAGATCCAGCGGATCGACCCGCCGCCGGACATCGTCTCGGCGATGCACGCCCAGATGCGCGCCGAGCGCGACCGCCGGGCGACGGTCACCGAGGCCAAGGGCTACCAGGAGGCGGCGATCGCCCGCGCCGACGGCGAGCAGCAGGCGGCGGTGCTCACCGCCGAGGGCCGCCGGCAGGCCGCGATCCTCGACGCCGAGGGTGAGGCCCAGGCGATCGAGCTGCGGGCGCGGGCCAACCGGCTGCGACTCCAACTGGTCGGTGAGGGCGAGGGCGCCGCGGCCAAGGCCCGGCTGACCGGGATCAAGGAGGCCGGCGCCGACCAGACCGTGCTGACGATCGAGTACCTGCAGGCGCTGGAGACGATCGGCGACGGGCGGGCGACCAAGCTGGTCATCCCGGCCGAGTTCTCCGGGTTGCTCGGCACCGTCGCCGCGTTCGCCGCGGCGGCGGGCGACGACGACACCGACGACGAGGTCCGGCCCAAGGGCGGGCTGCCGATCCCCGAGGACGACGATCGGGTCGAATTGCCCGAGCCCGACCGCGCCGAGCACCGGGAGGCCTGACCGCCATGCGCGCCGTCGACGCTCCCGCCGCCGGTTGGTATCCCGACCCCGAGAACCGGGCGCGCCTGCGCTGGTGGGATGGTCTCGACTGGACCGACATCCGCCGCGCGGTGCCGAGCAACGCCGAGCTGACGCGGGCCGAGTACCTGATCGAACAGCCCCAGGCGCCGGTCCCGCAGCACGACTACCTCCAGCATCAGCAGCAGGCGATGCGCGGGGTCGACTCCCAACAGCTGATCAACGAGGTGCGGGTCGCCGCCCGGGAGGAGATCAACCGCGCGGCCGACGACTTCTCACGGCGCGCCGAGCGGGCCGTGCGCAACGTGCAGCCGCTGATCAGCCAGTACACGAACCGGATCCTCAAGTGGGTCCGCATCGCCGTCATCGCCGCGGTGATCCTGCTCGTCGCCTGGTTCGTCTTCCAGGTGATCCTCCAGGCGAGCGTGTTCGAGTGGATCGGCGACCGCATCGACAACCTGACGAACAACGACGGCGGATAGCGGCTCAGCGCGCGGCGCTGGCACGGCGCGATGATCGGGCGTATCCTCGCGTCGCCCGACGAAGGAGGCAGATGTGACGTCGCTGGCTGACCGCCCCAACACGGCGCTGGTCGTCGTCGACATGCAACGCGACGTCGTCGCCAAGGCGTACGACGTCGATCGGGTCGTCGCCAACATCAACGTGCTGGTCGAGAAGGCGCGGGCCGAGAACGTGCCGGTGATCTGGGTGCAGCACGCCGACGAGGACCTGCCCGCGGGATCCGACGGCTGGCAGTACGTCCCCGAGCTCGCGCGCGGCGACGACGAGCCGCTGGTGCACAAGCGGTACGGCGACTCGTTCGAGGAGACCGATCTGGAGTCGCTGCTCGCCGAGCGCCAGGTCGGCCGGCTGGTCGTGACCGGCGCGCAGACCGACGCCTGCATCCGCTCGACCCTGCACGGCGCGCTCGTGCGCGGCTACGACGCGACCCTCGTCGGGGATGCCCACACCACCGAGGACATGCGCGAGTGGGGCGCCCCGATCGGTCCGGACCAGGCGATCGCCTACACCAACCTGTACTGGGGGTTTTCGGCCGCGCCGGGCCGCCGCGGTGGAACGGTCCCGACCGCCGAGGTCGACTTCACCCCTCGGTGACCGGAACGGCGAAGGCCACGACGTTGTCCTCGTAGCTGCGCTGGGCCCGGTTGAACCGGCCCCCGCAGGTGAACAGCACGAGCGTCGGGTCGCCGTCTTTGGCCCACACGCGGTCTTCGGGCAACTCGTCCTTGTCGTAGAGCTGGACGTCGGTCACTTCGAACGCCCGCACTGTTCCGTCGTCGTAGGCGATCTCGACGCGCTCGCCGCCCTCGAGGTCGCGCAGGTAGCGGAACACACCGGGCACCCCGTTGAAGTTCACGTGGGCGGCGAGGACCGACGCGCCATCCGCCCCCGGGGTCGGGCTGCCCCGGTACCAGCCGACCACGAGCGGGTCGGGGACGTCGAGCTCGCCACCTTCCTTGACGCCGACCGGCGCCACCGGGGCGTTCTCGACGTTCAGTTGCGGGATCGAGATCGTCACCGGCTGGGTCGGGTCGACGTGGTCGTTTGGGTCGTACTTCGCCGTTCCGACCGGTGTGACCAGGTCGGCCAGCGGGGAACGGGCCTCGACCGGGTCGGGGTCGGCTCGCACCGTGTCGTCCGACGGTGCGGGCGCGGCTCGGTCGGGGCCGGCTGGCGCCTCGCCGGGTTCGGATTGGATGTCCGTCGACGGCGGCGCGGTGCCGGCGGGGGGGCCCGGCACCGCGCCGTTCGACGTGGTGATGGTCGATTCGGTCGTCGAGACCGTCGGCGAGGCACCGCACGCCGTCATCACGGCGGCAACAGCCAGCGCACAGAATGTGCGCCAACGAATCACGGCGACCACATCGATCATCGGGTGAGAAGGGTCAGGCCTCGACCCGACGGCGGACGAGCGCGGTGGTGCCGCCGATCGCCAGCATGCCGGCGAGCAGCACGGCCAGGTACGGGAAGCCGCCCTCGCCGTCGATCGGCGTGTTGCCGGTGTTGACCCGGCTCGGCGCAGAGCCGAGGCCGTCGATCGACTCGGTCAACACGGTCAGCGAGCCGTCGCCGAGCGAGCCGACGGCGTACACGATGAGGTTCTGGCCGTCGGCGATCGCGAGATCGGCCGGGCCGATGACCGGGTCGGTCGTGCCGGTGGCGGCCACGGCCGCGTTGATCGTGCCGACCGGCAGCTCGACGACGCCCTCCTGCGGGTTGGAGACATCGGCGAATGCGACGGCGCCGTCGGCGAGGACGTCGACCGCGGGAGCGGCGGCGGTGTGGCGGACGGTCAAGCGACCCTGTCCGGCGTCGATCGAGCTGACGTCGTTCTCGAACACGGCGAGCGTCGGCGTCCCGTCGGCGGTCAGGTGGGCGATCACGGTGTAGTTGCCGCTGGCGGGCAGCGCGACGTCACCGGCGTCGATGGCGACGGTGTCGGTGCCGGCGACCTTCACTTGGAGATCGGCGAGGGTTTCGCCGGCGAGCGCGGACAGATCCTGCGTGTCGCCGAACGCGAAGCCCTCGAAGACGTTCGCGCCGCCGGCGGCGACATCGACGTCGACGCCGGGGATGCCGTGGATCAGATGGATGCGGGCGTCGGACTGGGCGTCGGCTCCGGCGCTGAGGCCGAGGAGGCCGGTTGCCGCGAGCACGGTTGCCGCAACGGTCTTCTTGATCGATCGCATGATGGGACCTTTCTGAGTGGGTTGATGTCACCGGTCCTACGAACCCAACGCCCGGATTGGATGCACCGAGCGGAGGAAATTCTCGAAATCCGCCCCGGACCTGCATCCAGAACCCCAGCTCGCTCCGAACAAGAGGTGAATGTCTGCTGCTGTACTGACCCGACCGGACTGGCACAATGTCCCGCACGTGGCGCTCCGAATCGCGCCCGCACCTGCGATGCAGCACGCCCCCACGATCGACGAGCGGTTCGCCCACGGCGACGACTCGGTGCTGCGCGCGGCATACGACGAGCACGGCTCGCTCGTGTACTCCCTGTGCCGCCGATCGGTCGGCGCCGATCTGGCCCACGACATCACCCAGGAGGTGTTCGTCGCGGCGTGGCGGCGGCGCTCGACGTTCGACCCGTCACGCGGCAGCCTCGGGGCCTGGCTGACCGGGATCACCAAGCACAAGATCGTCGACGTCGTTCGCCGCGAGTCCCGCCATCGCCCGGAGCGTGCGGACGCGGCGCCCGCCGCGCTCGACGAGTCCGGGACGGCCGAGCAGATCGGGTTGATCAGCGACCGGATGCTGCTCGCCGACGCCCTCCAGACGCTCCCCGCGCGGTGCCGTGAGGTGCTCGATCTCGCGTTCGTCCGCGACCTCACCCATCAGCAGATCTCCGACACGACCGGCCTGCCGCTCGGAACGGTGAAGAGCGACGTCCGCCGCGGGCTCGAGCGGCTGCGCAGATACCTCGACGCGACAGACGGTGACGACCATGAGTGACTTCGACGAACGCGTGCGCAACCTGATGCGAGAGCTCACCGACGAGGACGCCGAGCGCCACGAGCCGCCGGCATCGATCTGGGAGGCGATCGCCGGCGAGGTCGGCATCGACGCCGACAGCGACGTCGACGACGACGCGGTTGCCGACCCGATCGGCGACGACGCCGTCGCCGATGTCGGCCCGGGCGCGCCGGCCACCGTCCATCGGCTGGCGGACCGTCGCCCACGCTGGTCGACGTGGGCACTGGGCGCCGCCGCCGCAGTCGTCGCCGTCATCGCCGCGGCCGTCGTCCTCGACATCGGCGGCGGAGACGAACCGGACGTGCTCGCCTCGGTCGAGGTCAGCAGCGACGGGCTCGACGACGCTCCCGTCGGGCTTCAAACGCGCGCCACGATCGAGCAGGCGAACGGCGCGCGCGCGGTCGTGATCGACGCGTCGGGCGTTCCGGTCGGCGACGGCGAGTTCCTCGAACTGTGGCTGATCAACGACGACATCAGCGACATGGTGTCGCTCGGGATGATCAGCGCCGGCCGGAGCTACCAGATCCCCGCCGATGTCGTGCTCGGCGACTTCCCGATCATCGATGTCTCGGTCGAGCCGGACGACGGCAACCCGCTGCACTCGGGCCGCTCGGTCCTCCGCGGCCGCCTCGACGCCTGACCGCCCATCCCTTCCTCCGGTGAGAGGTGAGACCGACAGGTGGTCTCACATCTCACCGGAGGTCATTTGAGGA
>JBFGCT010000176.1:0-8755 GCA_041581055.1 Ilumatobacteraceae bacterium
CCGAGGTCGCGACCGCTGGCGGTGCGAGGAGGAGACTCGCCGACGCGCTCGGGGCGGGCCAGGCGCTCATGGCTGAACGAGGCCGGTCAGTTGGACCGGACCTCCCAGGTGAAGTCGGCGGTGGCGGTGGCGCCCTGCTGCGAGTTCGCGGTCGCCGGGTCGAGCGTGACGTCGAACACCCAGGCCACCGTCTCGGGCGTCCCGGTCGGGGTGAGGCCGGCGGAGCCGGTCGCCCAGTTGGTGCCGAGGCCCGCCAGCGTGCCGGAGTACACCCCGGTCAGCGCGCCGGGCGCGGCGCACGTGCTGCCGGCCGCGCCGCGCTGAATGTCCAGCGTGAGGTCGGGCAGCAGCGCGCCGGCGGACGTCCCGTACACCCGGAGCCCGGCCAGGTCGGTCGTGCTCCCCGTGTAGGTGACCTCGATGCAACCGTTGGAGACGTCGCCCGGGATCATGTTGCCGATCGTCAGGTTGGTGCCGCCGAAGTCGTCGTCGGTCAGCGTGACCGTCGCCGCGGTGAAGTTGTTCGCCGTGTTCCCGGTCGTACCCGAGAATGCGGCGTTGGTCGTGGTGTACGCCAACGCGCCCACGCCGAGCGCTGTGATGAGGGCCGAGCCGAAGATCAAACCGCCAGCGCGCCTGCGGTCCCTCTGCTCGTCGGAAGGATGGGTCATTGCGTTCTCCTGGATTCGAGTTTCAACGGCCCGATACCGCTGGTGACTCTTTCTTCGGCAAACGCAGAAGCTGGCTTGAGGCGAGAACGCGCGCGCGAATAGCACCCGGCGCCCGGGTGCTCGCCGTCGGCACGGCCTCAGCGGGGGTCGGATGCGGGGTCAGCGCGGCACGTCGCCGCCTCTCACCTCCCACAGCACGTCGAGCTCGGCGCGCATCCCCTGCGCGCTGTTCGGCGTGCGCTCGGCAAGCGAGATCTCGAGGAGGTAGGGGACCGCCGCACCCGAGTTCGGCGGTCGGTGACCACCGCGGCCCGTCGCGAAGTCGTGCCCAAGATCGTCGAGTGGCCCCGCGAACACGCTGGTCAGGACGCCGGGAAGGGCACAGGTGGCGCCGACGTCGCCCCGCCGCACCGTGAGCCGTAGATGACGGCCGAGATCGCCAGCGGACTCGCCGTAGACGCGCAGCTCCGCGCGATCGGCCGTGATCGCCGGGGCCGTGACCTCGACACAGCGGGTCGCGGTCTGGCCCGGGAGCATCGCCGGGACGGCGACGCCGGCGCGCCCGGGGGTGGCGCCCGTCAGCCGGACGTCGCCGTGCTTGCCGGCCTGGCGCGCTCCGACCACATCGGCCGCCGACGTCGCCTTCATCACCACGATCAGCGACAGCGCGGCCGTGGCGGGGACGGCGAGCAGGGCGAACCACAGCTCGCGGCGGCGCGCCACCTCGTTCATCGACCTCGCCTCCTGTCACCACCCGGCTTCGACCGGCTACCACCGACCGTCCGGCGGTCACCGTCACCGGCCACGAGGCGAGATCCGCACGATTCGCCCCTCATATTGACACTCATCGATTCGGCCGGTACCATATCGACCAACGTCAATACAACAGATCTGAACGATCATCACCGAAAGGCCCCGCCATGCGACTCCAGCTCGCCCTCAACGTGCACGACCTCGACGCCGCGATCGACTTCTACTCCAAGATGTTCGACGCCCCGCCGGCCAAGACCCGTCCTGGTTACGCCAACTTCGCGATCGAGGACCCACCGCTCAAGCTCGTGCTCTTCGAGGTCGGCGGCGCCGACCCGGGGGCCGCCGCGGCGGGCGAGTTCCACCATCTCAACCACCTCGGCGTCGAGACCCAGACCGCGGCCGAGGTGGTGACCGCGGAGGCCCGCCTCGCCGGCGCCGGGCTGGCGACCACCGGTGTCGACGACACCGAATGCTGCTACGCCGAGAAGACCGAGACCTGGGTCGACTCGCCGGACGGCGCGCGGTGGGAGTGGTACGTCAAGACCGGCGACGTCGAGGTGCTGGAGAACGTCTCGGTCGGTCGCTCCGACCTCACATCGGGCTGCTGCTCCTGAACTCGAACCGCACCAGGCGGTGAGCTTCGGCGACCCCTCGGCACGAACTCGCACCACCGGCGATGACGGCGCCTCCGGCGGTGAGAGCTTCGGAGCTTCGGCGACCCCTCCGCACGAACTCGCACCACTCGTGACGGTGGGGCGTCGGGCGCTCGTAGGGTGACGGATTCCTCGAGGAGCGCCCCGAATGACCGAGCACGACGACGAACCGACCCCTGGCGAGCCGACCCCCCACGAGCCGGCGGCCGGTGAACCGACCCTTGGCGAGCCGACCCCCCACGAGCCGGTGGCCGGTGAACCGACCCTTGGCGAGCCGACCCCCGACGAGCCGGCCCTTGGCGAACCGACCGGCGAGCCGGCGGCCGGTGAGCCGACCCCCGACGAGCCGACCGGGTTTGCCGCGCTCGGACTGCGCCCCGAGCTGCTCGCCGCGCTCGACTCGCTCGGCTACGAGGAGCCGACGGCGATCCAGCGCACGACGATCCCGCTCCTGCTGACCGGCGCCGACCTGCTCGGCCAGGCGGCGACCGGCACCGGCAAGACCGCGGCGTTCGCCCTGCCCGCCCTCCAGGCGATCGACCCCGGGACGCCGGCCACCCCGTCGACGCTCGTCCTCGTGCCGACGCGCGAGCTGGCGGTGCAGGTCAGCGAGGCGATGTTCAAGTACGGCCGCCAGCTCGGCGTCAAGGTCGTGCCGGTGTTCGGCGGGCAGCCGATCCAGCGTCAGCTCCAGGCCCTCGACCGCGGCGCCCACGTCGTCGTCGCCACCCCCGGCCGGGCGCTCGACCACATCGGACGTGGGTCGCTGCGGCTCGACGCGATCCGGATGCTCGTGCTCGACGAAGCCGACGAGATGCTCGACATGGGCTTCACCGACGACATCGAGTCGATCCTCGAGAGCACGCCCGCCGACCGCCAGACCGTGCTGTTCTCGGCGACGCTGCCGCGCCACATCCGCCGGCTCGCCGAGAGGTACCAGCGCGACCCGGTCCACATCCAGACCGGGTCCAGCGACACCGATCCCGGCAGGACCCTGATCGAGCAGAAGGTGTACGTCGTCCAGCGGGCCCACAAGCCGTCGGCGCTCGGGCGCATCCTCGACATCGAGTCGCCGCAGTCGACGTTGGTCTTCTGCCGCACCCGGACCGAGGTCGACGAGCTCACCGTCACGATGAACAGCCGCGGCTACCGCGCCGAGGCGCTGCACGGCGGCATGGACCAGCAACAGCGCGACCGGGTGATGGCCCGCCTGCGCGACGGCACCGCCGAGCTGCTCGTCGCCACCGACGTCGCGGCCCGCGGGCTCGACGTCGACACGCTGACCCACGTCGTCAACTACGACGTCCCACCGGCCGCCGAGAGCTACGTCCACCGCATCGGGCGCGTGGGGCGGGCCGGTCGGGAGGGCGTGGCGATCACGCTCGCCGAGCCGCGGCAGCGCCGGCTGCTCAGCAACATCGAGCGGTTGACCAAGCAGACGTTCACGTTCGCGTCGGTGCCGAGTGTGGCCGACCTGCGCGCCCGCCAGGTCGAGCTCACCGTCAACGCGATCCGCGAGTCGCTCGCCGCCGACGACCTCGATGACTTCACCGGCGTGCTGAACGGGTTGGCCGGCGAGGACAGCGACCGCAACATCGCCCTCGCCGCGATCCGCCTCGTCCACGAGGGGCGCGGCGCGACGATGGACGAGCAGGAGATCCCCGACGCGTCCGAGAAGATGAGGCGGAGCGACGGGAAGCGGTCGGGAGCCGGACGTGAGACGTCGTCGCACGGTGGGGCGAAGGGCAAGCGCGACAACCGCCCCGGTCGGCGTGACGCGCGAGCGGTCGACGCCGGCGAGACCGGCTTCCTGTATGTCAGCCTCGGCCGCAAGGGCGGTGTCCGGCCTGCGGATCTCGTCGGCGCGATCGCCAACGAGTCCGGCCTCACCGGCCGCGAGATCGGGCCGATCCGGATCGCCGACAACTATTCGGTCGTCGGCGTCCCCACAGGTTCGGTCGACGACGTGATCGCGAAGATGCGATCGGCGTCGATGCGCGGCAAGCCGGTCAAGGTCCGCCGCTACAACGACTGACGCGCCGCGGCGTCGTTCGGGCTCGGTCGACCGACATGAAACTCGTTCGGCCGACATGAAATAGGCTCCGGTCGTGACGGCGGCATCGTTGGAAGGCGCACGGTGAGCGCGCCGAGCGTGCGGGAGCGGGCGCGGTACCAAGTCGACCGGTTCATGGCGCGGGGCGGATCGTCGCTCGTCGTCAGCCTGGTCGTCGTCTTCTTCGGCCTGCTCCTGCTGATCATGCTGCTGCGCGTGGTGCTGTTCGTGTTCGTGTCCGACAACGGCGACGAGCACAACTCGTTCTTCGAGACGTTCCTCGAGATGAGCGATCCCGGCCATCTCGCGCAGTTCAACCGAACCGGTCGGTGGTTCCGGCTGACCGCCGTGCTGGCGATGGTGTTCGGCGTCGTCTTCTTGTCCTCGCTCATCGCCATCCTCACGACGTCGCTCGACCGCCGGCTCGCCAACCTGCGCCGCGGCCACTCGAAGGTCCTCGAATCCGGCCACGCGTTGATCCTCGGCTGGAGCGAGCAGCGCGTCGTCGAAGTGCTCAGGCAACTGATCGTGGCCAACGAGTTTCGCGTCGAACGGCGGGGGCGGTGGGCGACGAAGCGCTACTCGGCGGTGGTGATCCTCGCCGACATGCCGAAAGAGGAGATGGACGATTTCCTCGCGCTGCACGTCCCGGAGCGCAAGACGACGCGGATCATCACCCGCTCGGGCGATCCGTCCGACCTGGTCGCGCTCGGGCTCGTCTCGGTGGCGGACGCGCGGTCGGCGATCGTGCTGTCCGGGGTCACGAGCACCACGCCCGAGCGGCTGCGTGAGGCGGCCGACGCGCACGTCTTCAAGGTGCTGCTCGCGCTGTCGACCCACGACGATGCCGACATCAACATCGTCGCGGAGATCATGGGCTCGACGCTGCACGGATCGGCCAGGGAGATCTGGCCGGGGCGGATCACCACCCTCTGCCCCACGGACATCCTCGCGAAGATCCTCCTCGAGACGTCGCGCTCGATCGGGCTGTCGGCGGTGTACTCCGAGATCCTCTCCTTCCACGGGTCCGAGCTGTACTTCCATCGGGCGGAGTGGGCGGGCGCAACGTTCGGCTCGATCGGCTATCACTTCGCCGACGGTGTGCCGATCGGCGTCCGCAACGCCGACGGCGTCACCATCAATCCCCCGATCGACCGCCCGATGGCCGACGACGACGAGGCCCTGATCCTCGCCGACGACGACTCGGTCATCGAGTTCCAGCAGTCGCCGATCGTCGAGCCCAGACCGGCGGCGCCGCGGTCGCGGCGGCGGGAGTTCGAGCCCGAACGTCAGCTGCTCGTCGGGTGGACGGCCAAGAGCCGCGGGTTGATCAAGGAGTACGACGAGTACGTCGTCGCCGGCAGTGAGATCGACGTGATGGAGCACAACCCGAGCCCCGAGACGATCGCCGACCTCGACGCGCTCGTCGACGACGGTCGCCTCGGCCGGACGACGGTGAGCCTCATCGACCTCGATCCCACCGATCCCGAGACGTGGACGTCGATCGAGCCCGGCCGGTACCACACCGTCGTGATCCTCGCCGACGACGACGAGGAGCACGCCGAGCTGATCGACGCCCAGACGATCATGATCCTGTTCCTCGTGCGCGGGTTGCTCGCCGACCGAGAGGGCGCGGACGGCCACCCGACCAACGTCATCACCGAACTGGTCGGGTCGGAGAACGAGGCATTGGCTCGACGGGCCGGCGTCCACGACTTCGTCGTCTCGCCGAGCTTCGTCTCGATGCTGCTCGCCCAGCTGAGCGAGGAGGCGGACCTGTATCAGGTGTACGCGGAGCTGTTCGCCCCCGACGGTTCGGAGATCTACCTCAAACCGGCGGGCCTGTATTTCGACTCGCTGCCGGTCACCTTGCGGTTCGCCGACCTGATGGCGGTCGCCAACGCCAGCGGCGAGGTGTGCCTCGGCGTCAGGCTGGCCGCCGAGAACGACGATGCCGACCGCGGCTTCGGAGTCCACCTCGTGCCGCCGAAGACCGAGCCGATCACGCTCCGGCACGACGATCGGTTGGTCGTGCTCGCCGTCGACGAACGCTGACGAAGCTCGTTCCGGTGAGAGGTGAGACCACCCGTCGGTCTCACCTCTCACCGGTTCCGGACGAGAATGGTCCGATGGCGACGCTCGACTGGCACGGCGACCGATCCGATGTGGCCCTGCTCGACGCCGCTCCCGAGAGCGAGGGGATCGACCTTCGGGCGGTGCGGGCGTACCGGCGGGAACGGGTGCGGCGGGAGATGGCGGCCCGCTCGATCGACGCGGTGGTCCTGTCCGACGCGGTCAACATCCGCTATGCCACCGGCACGCGCAACATGCAGGTGTTCACGTCGCGCAACCAGCCGGCCCGCTATCTCCTGCTCACGGCCGACCGCTCGATCCTGTACGAGTTCGCCGGGTGCGCCCACCTCGCTGACGGGTTCGAGACCGTCGACGAGGTGCGCCCCGCGCTCACCGCCAGCTTCGTCGCCGCCGGCCCGGACATCGCCGGCCGCGAGCGGGCGTGGGCGAACGGCGTCGCGGCGACGATCGGCGAGCTCGTCGGCGCGGGCGCCACGGTCGGCGTCGAGCGGGTGAACGCGGGCGCGGCGTCGGCGCTGGCGGCGACCGGGCTGCGGCTGGTCGACGCCCAGCAGCCCGTCGAGATGGCCCGGTCGATCAAGTCCGACGAGGAGGTCAAGTGCGTCAAGGCGTCGCTGCGGGCGGTCGAGCGGGCGGTCGCCGAGCTGCGGGCGGCGATCCGGCCCGGGGCCACCGAGAACGAGCTGTGGTCGGTGCTGCACCGCTCGGTGGTCGCCGCCAACGGCGACTACTGCGAGACGCGTCTGCTCAACTCCGGGTACCGGACCAACCCGTGGTTCCAGGAGTCGAGCAGCAAGGTGATCGGGCCGAACGAGTTGATCGCCCTCGACACCGACGTCGTCGGCTGCCACGGCTACTACTCGGACTTCTCGCGCACGTTCCACAGCGGGCCCGACGACCCGACGGCGGAACAGCGCGAGCTGTACGCGCTCGCGTACGAGCAGGTCGGGTACAACATCGGGGTCATCGAGCCCGGCATGACATTTCGCGAGTACTCCGAGCGGGCGTGGGACATCCCCGACCGGTTCCGCGCCCACCGCTACTACCTGTCGGCGCACGGCGTCGGCATGACCGGCGAGTACCCCTACCTTTACCACCGCGCCGACTACGCCGACGCCGGCTACGACGGCGTCATCGAGCCCGGGATGACGTTGTGCGTCGAGAGCTTCATCGGCGCCGATCGGGGCGAGGGCGTCAAGCTGGAGCAGCAGGTGCTCGTCACCGAGCGCGGCGTCGAGGTGTTGAGCGAGTTCCCGTTCGAGGACTCGCTCCTCGCCTGAGCCGTCCCGTCCCGTCCCGGCCCTGCCCGGGCCGTTGATACCGTTGCCGAGCGACCCGGAGCCACCCCCCGAGCGATGGAGACACGATGACGACAGCGATCGCCGCGCAGGAGTTGCGGCGCAACTTCGGCGACAACGAGGCCGTCGCCGGGATCGACCTCGACGTCGCCGCCGGCGAGATCTACGGCTTCCTCGGCCCCAACGGCGCCGGGAAGTCGACGACGGTGAAGATCCTGTGCACGCTGCTCTCGCCGACGTCGGGCTCGGCCTCGGTCGCCGGGTACGACGTCGTGGCCGACCCGGGCGCCATCCGGCTGCGGATCGGCGTCGCGCTGCAGGACGCCTCGATCGACGGCAAGCAGACCGGCCGGGAGCTGCTCGAGCTGCAGGGCCTGCTCTACGGGTTGACCAGGGCCGACATCAAGCGCCGGCTGGACGACGTGATCGGCTTGGTCGACATCGGCAGGGCGATCGACGCCCGGGTCGATTCGTACTCGGGCGGCATGAAGCGCCGGCTCGACCTGGCGATGTCGTTGATCCACCAGCCGAAGATCCTCTTCCTCGACGAGCCGACGACCGGGCTCGACCCGGTCAGCCGCAACGCGGTGTGGGCCGAGGTGCGCCGGCTCAACGCCGACGCCGGGACGACCATCTTCCTGACGACGCAGTACCTCGAGGAGGCCGACGAGCTCGCCGATCGGGTGGGGATCATCGCCGACGGCCGGATCGAGGCCGAGGGCACGCCGGCCGCGCTCAAGCGGACGATCGGCGCCGACCTGATCGTCGCCGAGGTCGACGGTGATCCGGGGGCGGCCGTCTCGGCGATCGAGGCGATCGACGGCATCGACGAGGTCGAGGCGCACGGCTCGGAGCTGTCGGTCGCCACCGCCGACGGCGCCGCCGTCATCGCCGACGTCGCCGTCGCGCTCAACGGCTGCGGCGTGCCCGTCAGGTCGCTGACGCTGCGGACGCCGACGCTCGACGACGTGTTCCTGAGCGTGACCGGCTCGCACCTGGCGGCCAGCCATGAGCACGCCGCTTCCATCGACGGCGAGGAGGCCGCGCCATGACCGCCACACGCCACGCCGGCCACGAGCAGCCGACCACCAACGACACCGAGGAGGCCGCGCCATGACCGCCACACGCCACGCCGGCCACGAGCAGCCGACCACCAACGACACCGAGGAGGCCGCGCTATGACCGCCACACGCCACGCCGGCCACGAGCAGCCGACCACCAACGACACCGAGG
>JBFGCT010000177.1:0-8689 GCA_041581055.1 Ilumatobacteraceae bacterium
ACGACCTGTCCACCCCCGAGATCGCCCTCGCCCTGGGCATCAAGCAGAACGCGGTCGCCGTCCGCCTCCACCGCGCCCGCGCCCGGCTCCGCGCCGCCCGCGCCGAACAGCTCCCCGACGAAGACCGCGGCGCATGAGACCCGACCCCGTCCAACTGCTCGACCGGCTTGCGCCACCCCCTGAGTGGTCCGAGCCGGTCGACCTCGACACCGACACCGTCGCCGCGGGCATCCTCGACCGCGTCCTCACCGACACCGGCAACGTCGTCTCCCTCGACGCCGCCCGCCGCCGACGCCGCACCGTCGCCGCCGCCATCACCATCACCGCCGTCGTCGCCGGCGGCGCCGTCGCCGCGATCTGGGACCGCACGGCGCACGAGGCGCGACAGGTGGCCTGCTGGTCCGAGGCCGCCGACCCGCCCGAGAGTCGATCGTTCCTTCCGTGGGACGGCGTCAGCGACCCCGCCGCGCTGTGCGCCGCCGAGTGGGCCGCCGGGCGATTCGGGGCGCCGGCGCCGGCGGCCGAGCTCGAGGTCTGCGTCACCGGCAGCCGTGTCGCCGCGGCGATCCCCGGTGATGACGGAGTCTGCGACTCGCTCGGGTTCGCCAAGTTCTCGCCGTCGTTCGACAGCCCGGCCGTGGCTCTCGGTCAGGCCCAGCGCGAACTCGACCGGCGCTTCAATCGTTCGACCTGTCGATCGTCCGACTTCGTCGCCGCGGCCACGCCGGCGGTGCTCGAGGACTACGGGCTGACCGGTTGGAACATCAATATCGCCGGCCCGACCAGTGCCGACGAACCCTGCGCGTCGGTGTCGCTCGCACTCGAGTCGGCAACCGCGTTCGTTGTTCCTGTCGCTCGACAGGGCTGACGCGCAGTCCGCCAACCAACCCGAAAGGTACATCTCATGAAACTCAATATGACCGTGCGCGCCCTTCTTGCCGTCACTCTCGGTGCTGTGGCCCTCACCGCGCCGGGAAATGCCGGCGCCATCGACTCCGGCCAATCGCCCCCGCCCGGCGCGGAGGTCGGCCGGGCGCCCGACGTCGGACAGGCCAGATTCGAGGGTCGCACGATCGACCTGAAGCGAGGATGGGGCGAGGCGAAGGCCTGCCACGTCGACAACGAGCTCGACGTCACGTGCTACCGCAGCGAGCGGGCGATGGAGAAGGCGTTGGGCATCAACGCCGCGTCCGGTGGCGACTACCCCTCGGCGGCGAACGGCTACGCCACGTGCGGCTCGTCGTTGAAGCTCTACTGGGGCAGCTACTACAACACGCCGGTCTTGTACATGACCGTGCGTGGGACGTGGACGACCTTGTCGTGGTTCGGATCGGACAACGTGATCTCGAGCTACAAGATGGGCTCCTGCGGCGCGACGTTCCGTTCCGGATCGTACGGAACCGGCTCCACGTATCCCGGCCCGACCTGGGCCTGGGCCAGGCGGTCCACGATGGGCTGGGGCTGGAACAACGTGTTGTCGAGCCTGTACATCTACTGACCGGCTCGACGGCGAGTGCGTTCGGCCGGTCGGCTCGCCGGCCCGCCGAACGCACCCCATCGAAAGTTCGCGCAGCGTGTAAGAACCGACCCACAGCGGGCATGTCACCGTGAAGGACCAATGATGAGACCGCGCCAACCTGACACCGCCGATCTCGGAACCGCCGGGGTCGCCGACTCGCCGATCACTGAACGCCCGCTCCGGGTCGTCCCGTCCGACGCCGGAGCGGGCGTCCAGGGCGGCGGGGCGCAACAGATCCTCGAACGGGTCACGAGCCACATCCGCCTCGCCAAGGGGCTCGGCGTCTCGCCGCTGACCATCGACGAGCGAGCGACGGCGATGCTGGACGGCGCCTGCGACGGCTGGCGGTTCGATCGTCGCTGCCGTGACGGCGGCATGGTCCTCGACGTCCCCCATCCACTCTGTCTCCGGGCGCAATACCACCACGACGTGTTGCTGCTCGAACACGGCCTCCTCAACCACGAAAGATTGAACTCATGAGCGGTAGCAGCGACACGTTTCTCGAAGCCTCCCTGTCGTCGGCGGACGAGTCGCCGGACTCGATGATGGCGGCCTACACGCGGATGGTCGGGCGCCGGCTGCGCACCGTGCGCGAGGAACGGCTCTACTCCTTGCGCGACGTCGAGCGCGAGTCGGCCGAGGAGTTCAGGTCGTCGGTGATCAGCGCCTACGAGCGAGGCGAGCGCATGATGTCGGTGCAGCGACTCGACCGGCTGGCGCAGTTCTACGACGTCCCGATCGCCCACCTGCTGCCCAGCAGCGGACGGGCGCACGCGCCCCAGCGCCCGAACCTGACCGTCCGACTCCGACGGCTCGCGGAGCTCGAGGGTGAGCCCTTCGACCGCTTCCGCACGCTGGTCGACCAGATCAAGCGTCAGCGCCGTGACGACGCCGACGACGTCGTCACCCTCCGCGACGACGACCTCCACGCCGTCGCGTCGATGTTCGACGTGCCCGCCGACGAGATGGCCGACCGCCTGACGTTGCTCGACCTCCTCGCCTGAACCGCGCCTGACGTTGCTCGATCTCCTCGCCTGAACCGCGCCTGACGTTGCTCGACCTCCTCGCCTGAACCGGCGGCGGGCCGGCCGTCAGTAGCTGCCCTCGGCGGCTCGGTCGATGCGCTGCGTGAGCAGCAGATCCTCGTGCAACTCCATCCAGACGTCGTGGTAGCTGGCGCACATGACGCCGGTGAACTGCGATGTCTGACCGCCCTCGATCGCCGACAGCGCCGTCGCCAGCCGGGGGGCGTACGGGCCGAGCCGGCCGAGCTGGCGCTCCATCTCGCCGAGCACCGGAGCCACGCGTTCGTGGAGTGCCCGGAGCCCCTCGATCACCCGACGGTCATGGGCCGCGTCCTGATGGTCGTTGGGCACGCCGCCGCGCAGCTGCCACGCGCCGCACAGCGCCTTGAACTCGGTGTTCAGCTCGAGGAACGACGCGTACGGGCGGTCGAGGTCGAGGTCGGCGCCGGCGAGGTCGGCGGCGAGGCGTTCTTTGTGCGCCACCCGCCCGTCCGGGGTCACCTGCCACAGCTCGCGCTGCTCCCGGAACTTGGCGTAGCCGGGAGCGACGAGCGCGTGCAGGTGCGCCTCGACCTCGCCCGCCCCGATCATCGTCATCTCGGCGATCGCCGCGGTCGTCGCGAGCCCCTTGATCCGCAACGCGTGGAACGTGACGAACTCCGGCGCCGAGTCGTGCCCCATCGCCACGACGATATTTGACGGCGACCGATCGGACCACGATCCCACCCCGCGACGCGGTCAGCCGAAACCGGCCCCGTGTTCCTCGGCGAGATCGATCGACGCGCCGATCCGCTCGTGCAGCGCGTCCATGTCGACGCCCTCGGTGCTCTTCTGGCCGCGCCGGTACCGCGCGTAGACGCCGTGGATGATGCACGCCGTCTTCAGCGAGTTGAACGACCGGTAGTACGCGAGGTCGGACAGGTCGGCACCGGTGCGGTCGGCGTACAGGGCGACGAGGTCGTCGCGGGACGCGAAGCCGGGGCGCGCGGTCGGCGCGTCGGCCCGCACCGCGGCCGGGTCCCCCGCCTCGCCCCACGCGTTGAGCGCGTACGCGAAGTCGGCGAGCGGGTCGCCGAGCGTGGCGATCTCCCAGTCGAGCACCGCGGCGATCTCGCCGTCGTCGGAGACCATCGTGTTGTGGACGCCGTAGTCGCCGTGCACGACTCGCGCCGGCCCCTGATCGGGGACGTCGTCGAGCAACCGGTCGTGCAGACGGTGGACGCGGGCGTCGTCGTAGTCGGCGGCGTCGACCGACGCGACCCACGACCCGTACCAAGTTCTCAACTGGCGGGCGACGTAGCCGTCGGGCCGGCCGAGGTCGGCGAGCCCGACGTCAGCGGGGTCGACGGCGTGGATCGCGGCGAGGACGCCGACGAACGATGGCCCGACCCGCGCCCGCGCCGCCTCGTCGAGTCGGGCCGCCGTCTGCGTCCCGGTGTAGAGCGCCTGTCCGTCGACCTTGCTCATCACATAGAAGTGGCGCGCGCACACCGCCCGGTCGTCGCAGTAGCCGACCGGCCGGGCGACCGGTATCCCGACGGGGTGCAACGCCTCGATGATCCGGTACTCGCGGAACATGTCGTGCGCCTTCGGCAGCAACTCCCCCTCGGGCGGACGGCGAATCACGTGCTCCTCGCCGTCGGCCCCGGTCAGCAGGTACGTCAGGTTGGAGTGGCCGCCTTCGAGCCGCTGCCACGCGCACGGCGGCACGACCGTCGTGTGCGCCGCGAGCCAGGCCTCGACGCGGCCGACGTCGAAGCCGACCGGGTTGGCGTCCACGTCAGGCGACCGGCTGTTTCCAGGCGTTGAGGTAGGTGACGTCGCCGGCCGGGCGGCGCGGCGCGGGGGCGAACGTGTCCCCGGTGTAGTAGCCGACCGCGAGGAGGCAGACCTGCGTGACCGTCGGCGGGATGCCGAGGAGGTCGGCGACGTCGGTCTCGTGCTCGAGATGGAACGTGGTCCACGCCGAGCCGATGCCGCGCGCCCGAGCCGCGAGCTGAAAGCTCCACACGCCGGGCAGCACCGACCCGTAATAGGCCGCCGCCTGACCCTGCGACTGGTCGAGGGGCGGCCGGTCGAGGCGCATCGCCAACACGAGTGCCGGGACGTCGGCGAGATGGTCGACGAGGTACGTCGCGGAATCGATGACCCGCTGACTCCGATCGTCACCGCGGAGCTCGGCGTTGGCCGCGAGATAGGGCCTCCCGACCGCCGCGAAGTACTCGGCGATCGCCGCCTTGCGGTCCGCGTCGTCGATGATCATCCACCGGTTGCGCTCGAGATTGCCGCCCATCGGAGCATGCCCTGCGATCTCGACGCACTCCAGCAGCGCGTCACGCGGGACCGGTCGCGAGAGGTCGAGCCGCTTGCGGACCTGTTTGGTGGTGGTGAGGAGCCGGTCGACCTCGCTCAGGTCGAATCCCGTCCGTTCGTTCATGGCCATCGCCCGAGTGTTGCCGATCGGCGGCCGACCGCCCGCACCGGCGACGTCTCCTGACCGACGACCCGTCGGCTACTCGCCGCTGAAGACCGGTGTGCGCTTCTCGACGAAGGCGGCGGCGGCCTCGCGGTGGTCGGCGGTCGACATCGTCCGGACCATCGCCGCCGCCTCCGCGTCCAGCGCCGTGGCGAGATCGGACGTGATCGCCCGGTTGAGGTTCTCCTTCATGTGCCGCATCGCGATCGGCGCCCGGTCGGCGAGGCTCCGGCACCAGGCGAGCGCCGCGTCGTCGAATCCATCGTCGGCGAGCACCCGGTTGACGATGCCGAGATCGAGCGCCTCGGCCGCCGAGAGGCGCGGCGACGTGAAGTACAGCTCGCGCGCCTTGGCCGGGCCGACGAGCTGGGTCAGGAACCAGCTGCCGCCGAAGTCGCCCGATGCGCCGACGTTGGCGAATGCGGGAACGAAGATCGCCCGCTCCGCCGCCAGCCGGATGTCGGCGGCGAGGGCGATCGACAACCCCGCGCCGGCGGCCGCTCCGGGCACGGCGGCGACGACCGGCTTCGGGAACTCGAAGAGGGCGAGCGAGACCCAGCGCTGCCGGCGGCGCAGCCCCGCGATCCGTTCCTCGACGCTCGACCCGAGCACATCTCCGCCGGCCCCCCGGTTGTGCTCGTGCATGCCCTTCACGTCGCCGCCCGCGCAGAACGCTCCACCGGCGCCGGTGATCATCAGCACCCGCACCTCGGGGTCGTCGGCCATCTGCGGCAGCGCGCCGGCGAGGGCGTGGTACATCGCGTCGGAGAGCGCGTTGCGGCGGTCGGGCCGGTTGAACGTGAGCACGCCGACCGCCCCGTCGACGTGCGCGACGAGGTCAGCGGTTCCGGTGTCGATCGAGCGGGTCATCGCAAGAGCCTCGCATCCGATGCGACCGATCCCGAAGCCGGGGCGCGCCGACGCGGCCGGTCGGGCCGGTGCGGCCCTTCAGCTCGCCGCCGACGCCGCAGCCGGCGCCTTCCCGGCGACCCGCTTCCTGGCGGTCGAGTTCTTGGCCGGCGCCCGCTTGGACGTCGACCCGTTCGACGTCGGCCCCGAGGACGCGGACCGCTTGCCCATCGACTTCTTGGCCGGCGACTTCTTGGCCGGCGACTTCTTGGCCGGCGACTTCTTGGCCACCGACCGCTTGGCCGGCGACCTCTTGGCCGGCGACCGCTTGGCCGGCTTCTTCGCCGCCGGCTTCGAGACCGCCGGAGCGCCGCGGCGGCCGGCCGGGGGCTCCTGCGGCACCGCCCACTCGGCGCCGGTCGCCGCGAACAGCGCGGCAACCTCGTCGATGTGGAGGTCGACGAGGTCCCAGAGATCGGGGACGAGTTCGCGGTCGGCGACCAGCCCGAAGTCGAGCCGGTCCTCGTAACTGTGCACCGTGATGTTCAGGCCCATGCCCGGCGCGATCGTCGACACCGGGATGTAGTGGTCGAGCTTGGCCCCGGCGAAGTACAGCGGTTGACGCGGACCGGGCACGTTGGAGATCACGACGTTGGCCGGCAGGTTCACGCGATCGGCGAGGCGGGCCACGAGGCGCACCGCGGCGGTGGCGACGACCGGCGAGGTGAAGTCGGTCGCGTCGGCCAGCGCGTCGGCGGGGACGAGATCGAGTTGCTGCTTCGCCGAGGCCATCGCCGCGCGGCAACGGGCGACGCGCTCCAACGGATCGTCGCAGTCGGTCGGGATCTCGGCGAAGATCGACGACACGCGGTTGGTCCACGGGTCGACCTCGTCTCCGGTGCGAATCGACACCGGGACCATCGCCCGGAGCGGCCCGGCCGGCAGGGCGTCGTGACGCAGCAGGTACTCGCGCAACGCCCCTGCGCAGATCGCCATCACGACGTCGTTCACCGTCCCGCCGGTCGCGTCCTTCAACCGCTTGATGTTGGCCAGCGACGCCGATCGCATCGCGAACCTGCGATGCGGCCCGATGTTGCGATTCCAGGGGGTCGGCGGGGCCTGGATGGACGGGAGGGAGATCCGCCCGATCTGCTCGTCGACCGCATCGGACTGCGGCGAACGGCCGACGGCGTTGGCGAGCAGTTGACGGGTGCGCGACGCCACACCGCTGATGCTGTCGAGCCCGGCCTCGGCGGCGAAGTTGCGGATCAGCCGGAGCTGGAGCCGCGCCGCCTTCACCGGGTTCATCGCGAGGTGGGCGGCAGTCCGGCGGAGCAACTCGGTGTCGGTCGGGATCTCCTCGCCGTCCCACTCGATCGGCTCGAACGGCCAGGGGGCCTGCGGATCGGGCTGGTTGAACATCTGCATCATCATCACGCCGGCGGCGCCGTCGATCGTCGCGTGATGGGTCTTGCTCAGCATCGCCCAGCGTCCGTCGCCGAGCCCCTCGATGACGTACACCTCCCACAGCGGGTGGCGGCGGTCCATCGGGCGGCCGATGATGCGCGCCACCTGCTCGGCGAGCTGATCGGCGGCGCCGGGCGGGGCGAGGCCGATCTCCCGAATGTGGTAATCGAGATCGAAGTTCGGGTCGTTGATCCAGTACGGGTGATCGAGCCCGAAGGGCACGTCGACCACCCGCCGGCGGAAGGGCTCGATGTGGCCGACGAGGGAGGCGAACCGGTCGTACACGGTCTGGAACGGGTCGAAGTCCGGCGACGGGCGCTCGTAGATCGAGAGCCCGTTGACGTGTCCGTACGTGTTCGGCGTCTCCATGTAGAGGAACGAGGCGTCGAGACCACTGAGCTGTTTCATGACGGCCCATTCTAGGAGGCCGCCCGCGGCGATCGATCGGCCCGGAGATTCTCGTCTTGACGGGAACCGGGACGCCGCGCCGGAGGTCGAACGAGGGTGTCGACAGAACCGGGACGCCGCGGGCGCGGCGCGAGTCGTGTGCGCTACAACATGAAGATGGGTGTTGCGCTCGGGGGGCTGCTCACGGCCGTTCGCCGGCGCATCAGGTGGGCGTGGTGCTCGAGCATGATCTCCGAGCTGCTTCCGGTCGCCCTCGGCGCCGTCGCCGCGGTCGGCGTCGCCAGCTGGCTCGTGCGTCGCCCGCTCCCGATCGGGTGGTACATCGGCGCGCCGATCGCAGTCGTCATCGTCGTGATCGGCGTCGCCCGCCTCCAGCGGTGGGACGACGTGGCCGTCGCCCGCGCCGTCGAGCACGCCACCGGCCGGGACGGCGTGTTGATCTCGGCGTTGGAGTTCGGCGCGTCCGCCGACGAGTGGGGCGACGAGATCCGGCGGCGCGCCGAGGAGGTCGTCCGCGACCCGGCCGCCCGCCGTTGCGTCCCGATCCGTTTCGACGGCCGGCGATCGGCGATCGGCGCGGTCGCCGTCATCGCGGTGGCGGCCCTCGGCGCGTTCGCCCCGCTCGGCGGACACGGCGTGGCCGGCGCCGACCTCGCGCCGCAGATCGCCGCCGAGGCCGCCGCGCTGGAGGATCTGGCCGGCGTCCTGGACGACGCCGCCCGATCCGGCGAAGCGGACGGCGACTCGCTGGCGGAGCTCGCCGACGAGTTGCGGCGTCTGGCCGAGGAGATCCGGGCCGAGGAGACTCCCGCCGCCGCGGCCGAGCGCCTGGACCACGCCGCCGAGCAGCTGCGCGCGCGAGCCGGCGCCGACCTCCTCACCGACAAGGCGGCCGTCCAGGGCCTCGAACGGCAGCTGGCGTCGGCGCCGTTGGCCCCCGGCGCC
>JBFGCT010000178.1:0-8588 GCA_041581055.1 Ilumatobacteraceae bacterium
AGACCTCGACGTCGACGTCGACGCCGTCGACCGCCGGCCCGCCGGACAACGGGCCAAGGCGGGGGAGCCGGAGCTGGAGCCCGTCGCCGTCCTGGTCGAAGTCCAGGTCGGTCCCGTCGGCCGACCGCACCGCCGTCACGCGGAGCGCGGACGGGTCGATCGCGGGGAACCGGCCGCGGGCCCCGATGTCGACGACGCACAACTCGTCGTCGACCATCAGGTAGCGGACGTCGTCGTCGCCCCACGTCGACCACGGTCGGGCGCGCTCGATGAGGCGGGCGTGGCGCCGCACCCACGTCCCGGCCTCGCGCAGCGGCTCGGCCTGGAGCTCCGGGACCGTCCCGTCGGCGGCCGGACCGACGTTGAGCAACAGGTTGCCGCCCTTGGCGACGACCTCGGTCAGCAGCGCGACGATGTCGTACCCGGTCAGGTGATGCTCGGCGCGCTCGGCGCGGTTGTGGCCGAAGCTGCTCCCGATGCCCCTGCACAGCTCCCAGGGCCCGTCGACGATGCCGGCCGGGGGGTCGTACTCGAAGGTCCGCAGGATCGGCGGGCTGCCCTCGGGGACGTCGTCGGGTGACGCCGACCAGCGGTCGTTGACGATCAGGTCGGGCTGCCGCTTCCACAGGCCGGCGAGGAGGTCGGCGGTCCGCCAGGTCGCCGGGGAGTGGCCCCAGTGCCCGTCGCCCCACAGCACGCTCGAGCCGTACCGCTCGACGAGGTCGATGACGTGGGGGTGCAAGACCTCCTCGACGTAGTCCGCGTCGGGATACCGGGGGTCGCCCCAGTCGAGCAGCGAGTAGTACGTCCCGAACACGAGGTCGTTGCGCTCGCACGCCGCGGCGTACTCGGCGAGCACGTTGCGCCGCGGTCCGTGCTCGACCGCGGTTCGGTCGGTGTTCGGCGCGTCCCACCAGCACAGCCCGTCGTGGTGCTTGGCGACGAACACGGTGTAGCCCATCCCCGCGTCGACCGCGAGGCGGGCCCACTCCTCGGCGTCGAAGCGGTCGAAGGTCAACAGCGGGAGGAAGTCGTCGAAGCGCTCGACGAAGTCCCATCGGTCGCGGTGGTGGGCGAGCACCTCGACGAGCGGCCTCGGCATCAGCATCGTGTCGGGCACGTCGTCGCCGAGGTGGCTCCAGTACCAGTCGGCGTACTGCCCGATCGGCGACCAGGCGGGCACCGTGGCGATGTTGGCGTGTACGAACAGCCCGTAACGTCGCTGACCCCACCACGTCGGCATCCCCATCGGGCCGCCAGTCTCGCGCGTTCGCGGCGACGCGGTGAAACGACGTCGGCGGCCGCCCCGATGAGGGGGGATCCGCCGGCGCCACCTAACGTCGCCGGTCATGAAGCTCTCGATGTCGATCAGCTATTCCGGCGACTTCCACGCCGACGTCCAACGGGTCGTCGACCTCGAGAAGGCCGGTCTCGACGTGGTCTGGGTGCCCGAGGCGTACAGCTTCGACGCGGTGTCGCAGATGGGCTACCTGGCGGCCAAGACCGACACGATCGAGATCGGCGCCGGCATCCTCAACGTCTTCTCCCGCACGGCGACCTGCATGGCGCAGACGGCGGCCGGGCTCGACTTCGTGTCGGGCGGCCGGTTCATCCTCGGCCTCGGGGCGTCCGGGCCGCAGGTGATCGAGGGGTTCCACGGCGTGCCGTACGACAAGCCGATGCCCCGCATCCGCGACTACATCAACGTCTGCCGGATGACGTGGCAGCGCGAGAAGGTGGTCTACGACGGCCCGACGACGACGATCCCGCTGCCCGCCGGCGAGGGCACCGGCCTCGGCAAGCCGCTCAAGCTGATCAACCACCCCGTGCGCGAGGACATCCCGATCTTCTGGGCCAGCCTGATGGGCCAGTCGGTGAAGAACACGGCGCGCCACGCCGACGGCTGGTTGCCGATCTTCTTCGACCCCGAGAAGTTCCACACGGTGTGGGGTGACGACCTCAAGGCCGGCCAGGTCGATCGCGACCCGGATCTCGGCCCGCTCCAGATCTCCGCCGGCGGGATGGTCGCGATCGACGAGGATCTCGTCGGCGACAAGCGGTCGGCGGTGCTCGATTTCGCCCGTCCGAGCGTCGCCCTGTACGTCGGCGGGATGGGCGCCCGCGACAAGAACTTCTACAACACGATCTGTCAGAAGTATGGCTACGTCGACGAGGCGATCGCCATCCAGGATCTCTACCTCGACGGCAAGAAGGAGGAGGCGGCCGCCCACGTGCCGGCCGAGATGCTGGAGAAGACCAACCTCGTCGGCCCGGAGGGATACGTCAAGGAGCGCATCGCCGCCTACAAGGAGGCCGGCGTCACCCACCTCTCGGTGAACGCCGTCGGCGCCGACCCGGTCAAGACCGTCGAACACCTCAAAACGCTCATCGACTAGCCGCTGCGGTGAGAGGTGAGACCCACAGGTCACCCTGGATCTCACCGGAACGCCCGCCGCGCTCGCGGCGGTGAGAGGTGAGACCCACAGGTCACCCTGGATCTCACCGGAAGGCGCGCCGCGCCGGAATCGGGAACCGGGGTGGGTGTTGTGACGTCCAAGCCGGCATGGCGAAGCGGAATGGCATCACAGGATTGGCGGCGGTCGTGGTGGCGACGGCGCTCGTGGCGACGGCGTGTGGCGCGGACGACGAACCGGCGACCACCGACCCGGGCGGCGTGACCGACCCCGGCCCCGCGACGACGTTCCCGCCCGCCAGCGGAGGGTGGATCGGCGGCGAGCCCGACTGGCTGGCGCTCGGGTCGGTCGCCGAGGGGGAGGAGCTGCGGGACTTCAGCCCGGCCGCCGGGGACGCGGCCGCCACCTTCGAGGCCGGCGCCGACGGCGCGCCGCTCCCGGTCGAGCCCGACGGCGGCGCCGGCGACGGGGCCGTGCCGCTCCCGCCCGACATCGAGCCGCCGCCGCTCGACCAGCCCCTGCGGGCCGGCAGCGTCGACGACAACGCGGACTACCAGGGGTTCCTCGACTACCTGAGCCGGATCGCCGACCTCGGTATCCGCCTCCGGCCGCTCGACCCGGCGAACCGCTCGATCGTGTCGGTGACCGGCGCCAACGGCCTGCCGCTGGCCGGCGCCGAGGTCGTCGCCACCGCCGGTGCCGTCAGCGTGCTGCTGCGCACCACCGCCGACGGCACCGCCCGGTTCCACCCCGCGTTCTACGGGATGGACGTCACCGGGGGCGTCACGTTCCGGGTCGAGGGCACCGAGGACGTCGCGGTCGGCGCCGGGGAAGACGCGTCGCTGGTCGTGCCCGGCGACGGCGGCGCAACGGCGCCGGTGCCGCTCGACGTGCTGTTCCTGCTCGACGCCACCGGCTCGATGGGCGACGAGATCGACCGGCTCAAGACGACGATCGACTCGGTCGCCAGCCGGGTCGCCGCGCTCGACCCGGCGCCGGACGTGCGGTTCGCGATGACGCTGTACCGCGACGAGGGCGACGCGTTCGTCACCGCGACGTTCGACTTCACGAGCGACGTCGCCGAGTTCAAGTCGGCGCTGCGCGACGTCGTCGCCGACGGCGGCGGCGACTACCCCGAGGCGTTGGAGGAGGGATTGGCCGAGGCGCTCGCCGAGCCGAGTTGGCGACCGGCGTCCGACGCAGTTCAGCTCGTGTTCGTCGTCGCCGACGCGCCTCCCCAGCTCGGCCGCCAGCTCGACGTCACCTATCCCGACTCGATCCGCACGGCGATCGAGCGGGGCATCAAGATCTTCCCCGTCGCCTCCTCGGAGAGCGACGACCAGGCCGAAGCCGTCTTCCGCCAGATGGCCCAGGCGACCGGCGCCCCGTTCGTGTTCCTCAGCTACGGCGCCGGCGGCGCGGCGACCGGGGGGAGCACCGACATCGACTCGACCGACTACGAGGAGCTCGCCCTCGACGAGTTGGTCGTGCGCCTGATCGCCGAGGAGTTGAGCGCGCTGGGCGACGGCCCGCCGATCACCGTGCCGACCACCGTGGCCCCGCCGACCACCAACCCCGAGGGCCAGTGAGCGTCCGTCGGTGACCGGTCGTCACGCGTCACGATCGGCCGCCAACCCCGCCGGCCGGTGAGTCAGACCATCCCGCGCAGCCACCACAGGCTGAGCGCCCACGCGAGGGCGAGGAGGGCGAACGCGCCGGCGGCCCAGCGCCACGTCAACTCGGTGACGATCTCGAACTCCTCGCCGAGCGTCTCGCCGAGCGAGTCGCGGATCTGGTCGTAGGCGTCGGCGAGCTCGCGGCCGGTCTCGGCCTCGAACGCCTCACCGCCGGTCGTGTCGGCGACCAGCCGGAGATCGGCCGGGCGGACCGGCACCGGAATGGTCTCGCCGGTGTCGGGGTTGGGAATCGTTCCGGACTCGGTCCCGAAGGCGATCGTGAACACGGGGATCCCGGCGTCGGCCGCCTCGTCGGCGCCGTCGGAGGTCAGCTGCCCGACCGTCGTCTCGCCGTCGCTGAGGAGCACCATCACGCCCGGCGCGATGTCGTCGGCCCGCGGCACGGCCTCGTCACCGGCGGCGGCGTCGCCGACGAGCAGCCGCGTCCCGGTCGAGAGGGCGTCGCCGATCGCCGTGGCCTCGTCCAACCGCAACCGGTCGATCCCGCGCTCGAGCGCCGCCCGGTCGCGGGTCGGGTTGACCTCCACGTTGACGGCGCCGGCGAACGCGATCAGTCCGACCTCGACGTCGGGGTCGACCTCCTCGACGAACCGGCGCGCCGCATCGCGGGCCGCCTCGAACCGGTTCGGGTCGACGTCGTCGGCCTCCATCGACAGCGACACGTCGAACAGCAACAGGATCCGGCCCTCGCTGTTCGTCCGCTCGGTCGTCCGCTCGACCGGGCGGGCCATCGCCACCACCGCGGCGGCGAGCCCGAGCAGCTGGAGCGCGGCGACGACGTGCCGCCGCCAGCGCGGCCGGCTCGGCGCGACCCGGTCGAGCAGCTCGACCTGCGTGAACCGCACCGGGGCGCCGCGGCGCCAGCGCAGCACGAGGACGTAGACGCCGGCGAGCGCGGCGACGACGAGCAGCCACCAGAGCCGGCCGGCCTCGAGGAAGTCGGTGCTCATCTCGGCATGGCGCCGCCCCGCACCGCTTGCACGCGTCGCCGGTGGACGTGGCGCACGATCGCCCCCAGCCAGTCGCCGGCCGTCGAGAGCTCGATCGTCTCCGCCCCCGCCCGTTCCAGCGCGTCGAGCCGGGCGGCGCGCTCGGCCGCCGCCGCGGCGGCAAACCGGCGTCGGACCGTCTCGGTGACGCGCACCTCGCGCGCCTCGCCGGTCGCCGGGTCGACGACCTCGACGAGGCCGATCGGCGGCACGTCGTACTCGCGGGGGTCGTGCACGGTGATCGCCAGCATGTCGTGGCGCATGCCGACGCGCCCCAGCGCCGGCACCCACTCCAGGCCGGCGAAGTCGGAGATGACGGCGACGAACCCCCGCCGTTGGCTCACCGCGCCGACCCTGTCGAGGGCGCCGGCGAGGTCGGCCCGCCCGGCGCCCTCCGACGGCGGGGGAGCGCTGATCGACGCGAGCACCGCGCGGACCTGGTTCTTTCCCTGGCGGGGCGGCATGACGCGGATATCGCGGCCGGCGACGAGCACCGCCCCGAGGCGGTTCTGGTTCCGGGCGGTGAGAAACCCGACGGTGGCGGCCGCGGCCAGCGCCGTCTGCGACTTGTCGTTGGGAACCGTCCCGAAGTCCATCGCCGCCGACGCGTCGACGACCAACCAGGCGATCAGGTCGCGGTCGGCGATCTGAT
Organism: Ilumatobacteraceae bacterium; assembly: GCA_041581055.1. GTDB lineage: Bacteria > Actinomycetota > Acidimicrobiia > Acidimicrobiales > Ilumatobacteraceae > JBFGCT01. The sequence continues at coordinate 5,753 of JBFGCT010000178.1, forward strand.
CGCGCACGTGCGTCTCGTTGGTCCGGGCGGTGACGTTCCAGTCGATGCGGCGGACGTCGTCGCCGGGCTGGTACGGCCGCGACTCGCCGGGCTCGGAGCCGTGCCCGGGCGTCAGCCCCTGGTGGTTGCCGTGCAGCACGCCGTCGAGCCGGCGGCTGATCGTCAGCTCGAGCGTGCGCAGCAGCTCGGCGACCGTCTCGGTCGGCGGGCCCTGGGCCCAGCCGGTGACGCCCGGCGGGGCGGCGGCCCGGCGCACGTCGTGGGCGGCGCCGGGCGTGACACTCGACGGGGGCAGCGACGCCACGCGTCAGCTCCGCTCGAACGCGTCGTTCGGCTTCGGCGAGACCCAGTTCGCCGGCACGGTCGCCAGGATGCGCTGGATCACGTGGTCGGCGGTGATGTCCCGGGCCAACGCGTCGTAGGTCAGCAGCAGCCGGTGCCGCAGGATCTCCGGCGCCAGGTCGAACGCGTCCTGGGGCGTGGCGTACGTGCGGCCGCGGAGCATCGCCAGCGCCCGCGCGCCGCGCACCAGGTTAAGGGTCGCCCGCGGGCTGGCGCCGAGTCCGATCACCGTGCCGAGGTCGTCGAGCCCGAAGCGGTCGGGATGACGCGTGCACTGCACGAGGTCGATCGCGTACTGCGCGACCGAACGGTCGACGAAGACCGTGTCGGCGCGATCCTGGAGCTCTTGGAGGGTCTCGAGCGAGATGACCTGGTCGGGCCTCGGCGCGCTGACGCTCATCCGGTCGAGGATCGCCATCTCCTCGTCGGCGGTCGGGTGGTCGAGCACGATCTTCATCATGAAGCGGTCGCGCTGGGCGTCCGGGAGCTGGTACACCCCCTCGGACTCGATCGGGTTCTGTGTGGCGACGACGAAGAACGGACGCGGCACGGGATGGGTGACGCCGCCGATCGTCACCTGCTGCTCGGCCATCACCTCGAGCAGCGCCGACTGCACCTTGGCCGGCGCCCGGTTGATCTCGTCGGTGAGGAGGAAGTTGACGAACACGGGGCCGAACTCGACGTCGAAGGTCTCGCTGCTGCCGCGGTAGATCCGCGTGCCGACGATGTCGGACGGGAGGAGGTCGGGCGTGAACTGGATGCGGGCGAAGGTCCCGCCGACGACGTTGGCCAGCGTCTCTGCGGCCAGCGTCTTGGCCAGCCCCGGCACCGACTCGAGCAGGCAGTGGCCGCGGCACAGCACACCGACCAGCAGCCGTTCGAGCATGCGGCTCTGGCCGACGATGATCTTGCGCAACTCGAAGAAGATCCGCTCGAACGTCTCGGCGGTCTGCAGGTCGTCCATCGGCGCGTCGACGGCGCCGGGGCCCGGCGTCGCCTCCGCGGCGGGTTCCCCGGCCGGCTCGACGCCCGCGGCGCGCGATGAGAACTCGCGGATCTCGAAGTCGCTCATGGCGTCCGGACGCTAGTCGCAACAGCTGCCGAAATGCCGTCGGGCGGCCCCGCCGATGAGCGCCCGGCGTCCCGTTCTCGTACCCTGAACGGATGGCACGCGACGACTCGCCACCCGGGGAGACCGACGCCGCGCTCGTCGCCGAGATCGAGTCGGCGATCGATGTCGCCGCGATCGCGGCCGAGGAGAGCGCCGCCGCCCGCCGCCTGTCGTCGATCGAGGCGGGGCGCCGCAAGGGCGGCCTGGCCGGCGCGGCGATGGCCGGCGCGATGCTGTCGATCCAGGAGATCTACATCGGCCCGATCAAGGACGACACACCCGTCGCCGAGGTCGAGGCGCCGGGCGAACCCGGCGACATCGACGAGGACGGGATCGACGTCACCGTCGGCGAGGTCGACGTGTGGGCGCCCCCGCCGCCCCGCCCCGACGGCGCCGACGGCTGACCGCCGACCACATGCCCGCCGATCGGTCCTGGTCGGGCGCCTCCGCCCGCCCCGATCGGTGGTCGACCGACGCCTGATAGCGTCGGTCCATGACCACCCTCGACGCCGACCCCGCGGCCGGACCCGTCGACACGTCCGGTCCGATCGAGCGCGACGGCGGCGACGGCCTCGACGTCCTCGAGCGCGTCCGCCAGCAGATCGCCGGCAAGACCGACGACCAGTTCTTCGTCTTCCTCAGCCACCGCAAGCCCGACACCGGGCTGGCGTCGGAGGTGAAGCGCCAGCTCCAGGATCTCGCCCCCAACAAGCTGGTGGTCTGGTGCGCCCAGGCCGACATCCGCAAGGGCGCGCGCTGGGCCGACTCGATCCGCGAGGCGCTCCACGCGGCCGACCTGTTCCTGCTCGTCTACTCGGCCGAGGAGTGGAGGTGGGACTGGTGCAACTGGGAGGCGGGCCTGTTCGACAAGGCGGACTCGCGCGACGAGCCGATCATCGTGCTGCGCAGCCCCGGACTCGACCTGCCCGACACGCTGGAGGGCTACCAGGGCATCGAGGCGACCGAGGACGAGCTGCGCACGTTCCTCGAGGACTTCCTGCTCGGCGACAAGTACCTCAAGATCCGGCCGTCGGTCATCCCGCTGAGCACGGTGAGCCGCGAGCGGATCGCCGAGGTGTCGAGTGCGATCGCCAAACTGATGAGCGTCGAGCTGCGCAGCGGGTACATCCCGCAGCAGCTGACGGTGCGGTGGGAGCCGCAGGAGGAGCTGACCGGAGTGCCGCCGGACGCGATCGTCGAGGCCGACAACGAGACCCGGGTGCTGTTCCGCGTCCGCGTCTCCGACCAGACGACCGTCACGTGGGAGGAGCTGACCGAGTTCCACCGCAGCCGCGACCACGTACACGTCGACGACTACTCCGACCGCTGGCTCGGCCAGCTCGACCGGGCCGTCGCCGAGCTGAACGAGCGCAAGAACCCCGA
>JBFGCT010000179.1:0-8569 GCA_041581055.1 Ilumatobacteraceae bacterium
GGACGGGCCCCGCTGATCGCGCTCGCAGTACGGGGCGTGCTCCAGGAACTGACCATGGGGCGAGAGGTAGCGGCTCGGCGGCGCGACGTGGCCCGAGCTGGCGACGACGAAGAGCCCGAGCGGGCCGTCACCGGTCACCGTCCAACGATGGGTGACGCCGGCGGGGACGACCACGTAGTCGCCGGGGCCGACGGTGAGCGCCCCGAACACCGAGTCGAGGCGGGCGGCGCCCTCCTGCACGAAGGCCAACTCGTCGCCGACCGCGTTGCGGTACAGACCGCCGCCGCCCGCCGACGAGACCCACGAGATCTCGACATCGCGGTTGGCCAACAGCGGCGTCCGGCCGCCGACGAGGTCGTCGCCGGCGGCGAGCCGGGGCGTCCGGAGGTGCCTGGGCGTCAGCGGGTGATCGGGGGTCGCCTCGATCGGCGGGCGGTCGACGGGCTCGATCGCGGTCAGCGCCGACGGCGAGTGACGGTGGTACAGCAGCGCCGAGGAGGCCGAGAACCCGGCCTGGCCGATCAGCTCCTCGGCATAGCTCGTACCTTCCGGCCCGCGGTGGAACGTGTGGCGCTTGCGCGGCACGTCGCCCATCGCTCGGTAATGCGGCATCAGTGCTCCTTTCCCGGTGGCCCGGCCACGATCGTGCCCGAGACCGCGCCCAGCCCGACGCGCGTCGAGTCGTCCGACCCCGCCCACCCGCGCAACGTGACCCGGTCGCCGTCCTCGAGGAAGGTTCGGGTCGTGCCGTCGGGCAGCTCGATCGGCCGCTCACCGCCGCGCGTCAACTCGATCAAGCTGCCCTCCGACGCCGGCGTCGGCCCGGACACCGTCCCGGACGCGAACAGGTCGCCGGGCCGCACGTCGGCGCCGTTGACGACGATGTGGGCAAGCTGCTGGGCCGGCGTCCAGTACATGTCGGCGAACCCCGCCCGGCTGACCACGACCGGGGCGAGGCCGGCGGCGCGCATTCGCGCCGACTCGAGGACGACCTCCAGGTGGAGGTCGAACCCGCCGGCCCCGGTCGTGCGGAGGTACTCGGCGACCGGCGGATCCTGCACGGGGGGCGCGACCCGGAACGGGGCCAACGCGTCGAGGGTGACCACCCACGGCGACACCGACGTGGCGAAGCTCTTGCCGAGGAACGGGCCGAGCGGCTGGTACTCGAACGCCTGGATGTCGCGGGCCGACCAGTCGTTGACGAGGCAGAGCCCCGCGATGTGGGCCTCGGCCTCGCCCGCGCCGATCGGCTCGCCGCGTCGAGAGCCGCGGCCGACGATGGCGCCGACCTCGAGCTCGATGTCCAACGCGCGCGATGGGCCGAACGCCGGCTCGCCGTCGACCAGTCGGACACCGCAAGGCCGCGGGATGTCGGTGTCGGTCGGGACGATCGTGCCCGAACGCCCGTGGTAGCCGACCGGAATGTGGCGCCAGTTCGGGAGCAACGGCTCGCCGCCGGGCCGGAAGAGGCGTCCGAGATTCGTGGCGTGGTGCAACGACGAGTAGAAGTCCACATAGTCGCCGACCCGCACCGGGACCAGCATCTCCAGTTCGCTCCGGGGGCAGAGCGATGGCCGCAGCTGGGCCTCGACGGAGGAGTCGGTGAACAGCTCGGTCAGCCGGGCGCGCACCGCCTCGACCGCCTCCCGGCCGCGGCCGAAGAACGTGTTGAGGCGCCGGTCGCGGTCGACGGCGCCGTGCTCGACCACGGTGTCCTCGAGGAACCCCGTGCCGACTGCGTCGTCGAGATCGAGGGCGTCGTCGCCGACCGCGGCGAACGCGCCGACCGTGCCGTCCGGTCGGCGGCCGATCCCGAACGGCAAGCTGTGCAGCGGGAACGGCGAGCCGTCGGGGATCGCCACCCAGCACGACGAGGCCGGCGCGGCGACGGGGGCCGGCGCGTCACCCACCCGTCGCCGCCGGGCGGGCCGCCGTGTCGTGCTCGTACCGCCATCCGAGCCGGTCGATGTCGCCGGCCACCGCCTCGAAGGCGGCGAGGAACCGGTCGTTGCCAGCGGCGTCGGCGATCGTGACCCGGACGCCGACGCCGGAGAACGCGCGGGCGACGACGCCGCGCCGCTCGAGCGCGATGCCGAGCCCGGCGGCGTTCTCGCCCGCCGGAAGCCACACGAAGTTGCCCTGCGGATCGGGGACCGCCCATCCGAGCCCGTCGAGCGCGGCTGCGACCCGCGCTCGCTCGGCGACGACGGCGGCGACGCGCTCGCCCATCTCGTCGACCGCGTCGAGGCTGGCGCGGGCGGCGTGCTGGGCCAGCGCGTTCACCGCGAACGGGACGAGGGTCCGGTCGACGATCGAGATCACGTCGGGGTGGCCGAACGCGTACCCGACGCGCAGCCCGGCCAGCCCGTGCGCCTTGGAGAAGGTGCGCGTGACGATCAGGTTCGAGTACCGCCCGACCAGCTCGGTCGAGTCACGGACCCGGGGGTCGGTGACGAACTCCCGGTACGCCTCGTCGAGCACGACGAGACAGCTGCGCGGCACGGCGTCGAGGAAGCCGACGATCTCGTCCGTGCCGACCACCGTTCCGGTCGGGTTGTTGGGGTTGGTGACGAAGGCCAGCTTGGTGGCCGGCGTGATCGCCCCGGCGAGCGCGGGGAGATCGAAGGTCTGCGCCGCCAGCGGGACCCTGACCTGATCGGCCTCGACCAGGCCGGCGAACAGCGGGTAGGCCTCGAACGACGGCCAACACATCGCGATCGGCTCGCCGCGGTCGACGTAGGCGAGGAAGAGCTGCTGGAGGATGCCCGCCGAGCCGGCGCCGACGGTCACGTTCGCCACATCGAGTCCGAGCGCCGCGGCCAGCGCGGCGCGCAGCGCGGTCGCCCGATGGTCCGGGTACAGCCTGACCTCGTCGGCCCCGCCGGCGATCGCCGCGGCGACCGACGGGAGTGGCCCGAACGGGAGCTCGTTGGAGGCCATCTTGACCGCGTCGAGCACGCCGTGGTCGGTGGCGGCCGCCGCCGCCGTCCGCCCCGGCGAGTAGCCAGGCATCGCGGCGATCGCAGGTCGGGGGCGTCCGGTCATCCCCCGATCATCCCAGGCCGGCGGCTCAAAGGTTGCCTCGCTTTTCCTGCTCGCGCTCGATCGACTCGAACAGCGCCTTGAAGTTGCCCTCGCCGAAGCCGGTCGCTCCCCCGCGCTGGATGATCTCGAAGAACACGGTCGGGCGGTCGGTGATCGGCTCGGTGAACAGCTGGAGGAGGTGCCCGTCCGACTCGCTGTCGACGAGGATGCCCAACTGCTCGATGGCGTCCCACGGGACGTCGAGGAACCCGAGCCGGTCGGTGACGTCGCGGAAGTACTCCTCGTTGGCCTCGAGGAACCGGATCCCCCGCGACCGCAGGCTGGAGATCGCCTGCACGATGTCGGCGGTGCCGAAGGCGATGTGCTGCACGCCCGGCCCGCGGTAGGTGTCGAGATACTCCTGGATCTGGCTCCGGCGCGTGCCGGCGGCCGGCTCGTTGAGCGGCATCGTGACGCCGGCGCCGTTCGACACCACCGTCGAGCGCAGCGCCGAGTACTCGGTCGAGATCTGGTTCTCGTCGAAGTGCCGGAGCTGGAAGAAGCCCATCACGTCCTCGTAGAACGAGACCCAGTGGTCCAGCCTGCCGTCCTCGACGTTGCCGACGACGTGGTCGATCCGCTCGAGCCCGACCGGCGCTCCAGCCGGTTCCGGTGGCAGGCCGGTCGTCACGTAGCCCGGGCAGTAGTAGCCGCCGTAGCCGCCGCGGTCGACGAAGGTGTGCTTGGTCTCGCCGTACGTGCCGATGGCGGCCAGCCGCAGCGTCCCGTGCTCGTCGGTCAACTCGTACGGCTCGCGCGCCGAGGTCGCGCCGCGGGCCAGCGCGGCCTCGTACGTGGCGGTCGCGTCGTCGACCACGAACGCCAGGTCCCGGGCGCCGTCGCCGTGCTCGCGCACGTGGTTCCAGATCGGGGAGTCCGGGGTCAACGCGGCGGTGACGACCAGCCGGATGTCGCCCTGCTCCAGCAGGTACGACGAGACGTCGGCGCAACCGGTCTCGGGGCCGGCGTAGGCGGTCACGCGGAACCCGAACCCGGCGGTCAGGAACCCGGCGGTGGCGCGGGCGTTGCCGACGTAGAACTCGATCGAGTCCCAGCCCTTGAGCCGCGCCGCCGGGGCGGTGGCGGTGTGGTCGAGCGCTGTCATGGCGATGTCCTCCGATGTGCAGATGTTCTGGACAATCTCGCCCCTCTCCGACATGATGTCAACCGTGGCCGTCGATGTTGATCAGATTGCACAGTCTGGGGCATCGACGGGCCCCGCTCGGTGGTCACGTTGACCACCGCCGTCGACCACCTCGACGCCCGGCTGATCGGCCTGCTGCGCGCCGAGCCCAACCTCCCGGTGATCGAGATGGCGCGCCGGCTCGACGTCGCCCGCGGCACCGTCCAGGCGCGCCTCGGCCGGCTGCACGAGACGGGCGTGATCACCGGCTACGGCCCCGATGTCGACGCCACCGCCTCCGGGTACGAAGTGCTCGCGTTCACCGTGCTCGAGATCGCCCAGGGCAGCAGCGAGTCGATCGTCGCCGGCCTCGGCGCGATCCCCGAGGTGCTCGAGGCGTTCGCCATCACGGGGCCGGGCGACCTCCACCTGCGCATCGTCGCCCGCTCGAACGAACACCTCCACGAGGTGCTCCAACAGGTGCTCGAACTCCCCGGCATCACGCGCACCGAGACCAAGCTGGCGCTCCACGCCGCGCTCCGGCGCTCGGTCGCCGACCTCGTCGCCCAGCACGCCGGCCTCCCGGGCGAGGGCGCGTGAACAAGCCCCAGCGCGGCCGCCAGGTCTGGTCGCCGGCCGACGACGCGTGGCGGCGCGGCAACCTCGCCGCGCTGGCCGCGGCGGCCGCCGCCGCGGGCGCGCCGCGGTGCGACGACTTCCCGGCGCTGCTCGCGTGGTCACTCGACGAGCCCGGCCGCTTCTGGTCGGCGTTCGCCGACTGGTGGGGGGTCCGCTGGCACGACCGGCCGTCGACGGCGCTCGACGACCCGTCGATGCCGGGCGCGTCCTGGTTCCCGTCCGGGACGCTGAGCTACAGCGAGCACGCGCTCGCCGCGGCCGCCGACACACCGGATGGGATCGCCGTCGTCGCCCGGTCGCAGACCCGTCCGACGATCGAGCTGACCTGGCGGGAGCTCGCCGGCGACGTGGCCCGCTGCCGGGCCGGGCTGCGGCGGCTCGGCGTCGGCCGCGGTGATCGGGTCGTCGCCTACGCGCCGAACATCCCCGAGACGCTCGTGGCGTTCCTGGCCACGGCGAGCCTGGGCGCGGTCTGGTCGTCCTGCGCGCCCGAGTTCGGGGTGCGCGCCGTCACCGACCGTTGGTCGCAGATCGAGCCGAAGGTGCTGGTCGCGGTCGACGGCTACCGGTACGGCGACCGCGTCATCGACCGCGGGGCACACGTCGACGAGATCGCGCGCGCGTTGCCCACGCTCGAACACGTCGTCCGGATCCCGTACCTCGATCCCGACGGCGCCGACGACTGGGCGCCGCTGGTGTCGTCCCCCGCGCCGCTGGAACACCTCGCGGTCCCGTTCGACCACCCGCTCTACGTGCTCTTCTCCTCCGGCACCACCGGGCTGCCGAAGCCGATCGTGCACGGTCACGGCGGCATGACGCTCGAGCACGCCAAGGCGCTGTCCCTGCATTACGACCTGCGCCCCGCCGAGCGGTTCATGTGGTTCACGACCACCGGCTGGATGATGTGGAACTTCCTCGTCTCCGGGCTGCTGACCGGCTCGGCCGTCGTGCTGTTCGAAGGCGACCCCGGCGCTCCCGACCTGCTGGAGCTGTGGCGGACCGCGGCCGACGAGCGAGTCGACGTCCTCGGCGTCAGCGCGCCGTTCGTGATGGCGTGTCGCAAGGCGGGACTCCGGCCCGGCGAGGCGGTCGACCTCACCCGGCTGCGGCACGTCGGCTCGACCGGCGCCCCGCTGCCGGCCGAGGGGTTCGAGTGGCTGGTCGACGCCGTCGGCGGGCACGTCCAACCGGGGTCGATGAGCGGCGGCACCGACGTGTGCACCGCGTTCGTCGGGCCGGTCCCGACCGAGCCGGTGCGCGCCGGCGAGATCACGACCCGCATGCTCGGCTGTGACGTCCAGGCGTTCGACGCCGCGGGCGGGCGGTGCGCGCCGGGCGAGACGGGCGAGCTGGTCATCGCGTCGCCGCTGCCGTCGATGCCGGTGGCGCTGTGGGGCGACGACTCCGGCGCGCGGCTCAGGGCCACGTACTACTCGACGTTCCCCGGCGTGTGGCACCACGGCGACTGGATCACGTTCTTCGACGACGGCGCATGCCAGATCAGCGGCCGCTCGGACGCCACGCTCAACCGGGGTGGCGTGCGGCTCGGCACGAGCGACTTCTACACCGTCGTCGAGGGGTTCGCCGAGGTCGCCGACAGCGTGGTCGTCCACCTCGAGGACGCGGACGGCGGGCCCGGCGAGCTGATCCTGCTGGTCGCCACCGCCGACGGCTCACCCGTCGACGACGACCTCGGCAGCCGGATCAGAGCCGCCCTGCGCACGGAACTGTCGCCGCGGCACGTGCCGGACCTGATCGACACGATCAGGTCGGTCCCCCGGACGCTGTCGGGCAAGAAGCTCGAGGTGCCGTTGAAGAAGATGCTGCTCGGCGCCCGCGCCGGAGACGTCGCCTCGCGGGACTCGCTCTCCAACCCCGAGTCGCTCGACGACATCGAACGCTGGATCGCGGCGCGCCACCGGTCGTAGCGGATCTGCCGCGGATCGGCGCCTGACGCCCCGGTACCGTCATGGCGTGTCGACCGCCAGCCGCCCCGTCGACGCCGGGGTCGACTCGGCTCGCGCCTGGCTCATGGTCGGCGCGGCGTTCGCATCGACGTTCACGGTGTTCGGCGTCGCCTACAGCTTCGGCGCGTTCTTCGAGTCGATGGCCGACGAGTTCGGCACCGGCAGGGGGCTCACCGCGCTGCTGTTCTCGGTGACGACGTTCCTGTACTTCACGCTCGGCGTCGTCACCGGGCGCTGGTCCGATCGGGTGGGCCCGCGCCCCGTGCTGCTCACGGGGGCCGTAGCGCTCGGCGCCGGGCTCCTGCTGACGTCGGCGGCGACGTCGATCTGGGTCGGACTCGTCACCTACTCGCTCGGCGTCGGGATCGCCGCGGCGTGCGGGTACGTCCCGATGGTCGCCGTCGTCAGCGGGTGGTTCGAGCGGCGGCGCACGGCGGCGCTCGGCGCGGCGGTCGCCGGGATCGGGGCCGGAACCCTCGTGATGGCGCCGACCGCGAGCTGGCTGATCGAGTCGTACGGATGGCGGTGGGCATACGTCGTGTTCGGCCTCGGCGGCGCCGTCGTCCTCCTCGCGTGCGCGGCCATCGCGGCGCGGCCACCGATCCGCGTCGCCAGCGACCCCCCACCCGCGTTGCGCGTGGTCGTCGGGCTGCCGGCGTTCAGGGTGTTGTACGGGTCGACCCTGCTGATGTCGCTCGCCCTGTTCGTCCCGTTCGTGTTCCTCACCTCCTACGCCGAGGACCAGGGCGTCGCCGGCGGGCTCGCCGCGGCGCTCGTCGGCTGGATCGGCGCCGCCAGCATCATCGGCCGGCTCGGACTCGGCGTGATCGCCCCCCGCGTCGGCCTGATCCGGCTCTATCAGGCGTGCTTCGCGGTCATGGGTCTGAGCTTCCCGATCTGGCTCGTCGCCGGCGACCGCTACTGGGCGCTCGTCGCGTTCACGGTCGTGCTCGGCGTGGCCTACGGGGGGTTCATCGCGCTGGCGCCGGCCGTCGCCGCGGCCTCGTTCGGGCCGCAGGGGCTCGGTGGGATCCTCGGCGCCATCTACACCGCGGCCGGGCTCGGCGGCCTCGTCGGCCCCCCGCTCGCCGGCGCGCTGATCGACGCCGCCGACGGCTACACCTCGGCGATCGTCGCCGCCACGGCGTTGACGTTCGGCGCGTTCGGGGTCCTCTCCCGCCTCCCGCGACCCGCCGCCGAACGGTGATGCCGGAGGACCCGGCCGAGGCGCCGAGCTCCTTGCGCCGCCCGGCGATCGCCGGACGGTGAGGGGAAACCACGACCAGGGGTCTCCGCGCGCCATGACCGAACCGATCGATCCGAGCCTGCTCGCCAAGATCCGCTCGGCGCGCGCCCTCCCCTCGCCGCCGGCGGTCACCGCGAGGTTGATCGAGTTGGGCGAGAACCCGAACGTCGGGCTCAACGTGATCATCGACGTCCTCCAGACCGACGCCGCGCTCTGCGCCCGGCTCCTGCGGCTGGCCAACTCCCCGCTGTACGGCCGCCGGCGGCGCACCGAGAACCTGCGTCAGGCCGTGACGCTGCTCGGCATCGACGCGGTGCTCACCGCCGCGCTCAGCCTCACGTTGCTCAGCACGGCCTCCGGGCCCGGATCGATGCCGCCGACGTTCGGCCGGAACCGGTGGCGGCGCAGCGTCCACGCCGCAGTGTGCGCGCAGACCCTGGCCGAGCGCAGCCGGGCGGCCGTCCCGGGCGACGCGTTCCTCGCCGGATTGCTGCAGGACATCGGCGTGCA
>JBFGCT010000180.1:0-8464 GCA_041581055.1 Ilumatobacteraceae bacterium
CGGGTCGGATCGGGCGGCCGATCGTGATCGAGCACGAGCCGCGGAGCCTGGGCACCCTGGCGTCGATCGGCTGGATCCGATCGGTGCCGACGATGCCGACCGGGTAGATCGGGCAGCCGACCGTCATCGCCAGCCGAGCGGCCCCGGTGCGGCCCTTGTAGAGCGCCCCGTCGCGGCTGCGTGTGCCCTCGGGGAAGATGCCGATCAGCTCGCCGCGGCGCAGCACGGCCTCGGCGGCCGCGAGCGCGGCCTGGCTCTTGCTCCCCCCGGAGCGATCGATCGGGATCATGCCCATCGCGGGGAACAGGAACTTCGTCTTCCACGAGTCCATGTACTCGGCCTTGCCGACGAAGCTGATGTTGCGCGGCACGGTGAGCATCAGGAACGCCGAGTCGAGGAAGCTGATGTGGTTCGGGCAGAGGATGGCCGGCCCGTCGGCCGGCAGCCGCTCGAACCCGTGCCGGTTGATCGTCCAGAGCCGCGTCACGATCGGGCCCGCGACCGCCCGCACTCGCTCTTGGGCCATGCCGGCGCCGGGGCCACTGCTCATCACGCCGACAGTAGGCGAACTCGGGCCCGCAGTGAAGACCTGGGCGTGAACTTCGCGTGAACCCGCGTTCAGCCGACGTCGACGCCGAGCAGCCGCGCCGACTCGCCGACGCCCTCGCCGCGCGCCGCCGCCGCGTCGATCGCGGCGATCGCCCCCGGCGTGTCGAGATCGGTGTCCAGGCAGCGTCGAACCCTGTCGAGCAGCTGCTGGTTCGGGCCGGGGTGCTCGACCCACGCGGCGAGACGGGCGGCGTTGCGCGGCATCAGCTCCTCGTCCCACTCCCAGTCGACACGGTAGTTGTGCTCGATGATCGCCAGCCGGATCGCCCGCGAGTCCCACTCGGTGCGCAACTGGTCGACGAACACCAGGTTGCCGAGGCTCTTGGACATCTTCTCGCCGTCCTTGGCGATCAGCGCGGTGTGCATCCAATGGTTGACGAATGGCTCCCCGGTCGCCGCCTCGGACTGGGCCCGCTCGCACTCGTGGTGGGGGAAGATCAGGTCCTTGCCCCCGCCGTGCAGATCGATCGTCGTGCCGAGCTCGCGCAGCGCCAGGGCCGAGCACTCGATGTGCCAGCCCGGACGGCCCGCGCCCCACATCGTCTCCCACGACGGCTCGTCGTCCGCCGACGGGTGCCACAGCACGAAATCGAGCGGGTTGCGCTTGTTCGGGTCGTCGATGTTCCCGCCGCGCTCCTTGGCCAGCACGAGCATCTCGTCGGTCGAGTGGTTGCTCAGCGAGCCGAACGACTCGTCGCGCGACACGTCGAAGTACACCGAGCCGCCCGCCTCGTAGGCGTAGCCGCGGTCGAGGACCATGCCGATGAACCCGCGGATGTCGGGGATCGCCGAGGAGGCGCGCGGCGTCGAGGCGACCGGCAACGCGTTCAGCGCCTCCATGTCGCGTTCGAACCGGGCCTCCTCTCCGGCGGCGAGGTCGAGGTAGTGAACGCCGAGCTCGCGCGCCTTGGCGAACAGCGGATCGTCGACGTCGGTGACGTTGCGGACGACGTGGACGGTGTGGCCGCGATCGATCAGCCGTCGGGAGAGCACGTCGTAGGCGATGAACGTCGCGGCGTGGCCGAGATGGGTCGCGTCGTACGGCGTGATGCCGCACGTGTAGATCAGGACGTGGTCGTTCGGTTCGAACGGGACGACGGCGCGGCGCGCCGTGTCGTACAACTCCATCGTCCCCGTCATCACCCTTCGACAACGTCGGGCCGGGTGAGTTTGATTCCCGTCAGCTTCGGCGCGACCCGCGTCTTGTAGCGGACGTTGAGCTGGAGCAGCACCGCCGTGAAGGCCTCGATCGCCGTTGCGTTCGACAACTCCCCCGCGTCGAGCGGGCGGCAGCCGGGGATCCCCCACACGATCTCGCTCACCTGGTGGACCGCGTCGGGGTCGTCGCCGCAGATCAACACGTCGGAGTCGATCGGCTTGTCGATCTCGCCGAGTTCGGTCGCCGGCAGGTGATGGAAGGCGGCGACGAGGCGGCACTTCGGCACGGCGGCCTGCACGTGCGCGGCGACACTCCCCCGCGGTGGCACCAGCGGCTGGAACTCCTTGTTGACGCGCACGAGCGCGTTGGCCATCGAGATGACGACCTTGCCGTCGAGCAGCTTCTCGTACTCCTGTGCGGTGCTCGCCGCCGAGTCCCAGGGGGTGGCGATGACGACGATGTCACTGGCGGCCGCGGTCTGGTTGTCGCCGTAGCCGAGCAGCTCGCTGAGATGCGGCCATTGCTCCACCAGCTCGTCGCGCGCCTCCATCGCGCGGTACTTCGACCGGGAGCCGATCACCGCCGGGTAGCCGATGCTCGCCAGCCGTGCCGCCAGCCCGCTTCCGGCCGGTCCGGTTCCACCCAAGATGCCGATACGCATGGGGACAGCGTGGCACATCGCGCCCCGGCTTCCACAAGGGGCTAGGTTCCGGGGCCATGGGCCTGCTCGACGGAAAGAAGATCGTGGTCACCGGCGTGTTGACCGATGCCTCGCTGTCCTTCGGCGTCGCCCGGATCGCGATCGAGGAGGGCGCCGACATCGTCCTCACCGGCGCAGGACGAGGGCTGCGGCTCACCGAGCGCACGGCGCGCAAGCTCGGCGCCGGCATCGACGTCCACGAGCTCGACGTGACGGTCCCCGCCCACGGCGCGCAGGTGTGCGACGCGCTGGCCGAGAAGTGGGGGCGCGTCGACGGGGTGCTGCACGCGATCGGTTTCGCCCCCGAGTCGTGCCTCGGCGACGATTTCATGGCCGCCCAATGGGACGACGTCGCGATCGCGATGCACGTCTCGGCCTATTCGCTGAAGGCGCTGGCCGACGCGTTCGTCCCGCTGATGTCGGACGGCGGGTCCTTCGTCGGGCTCGACTTCGACAACCGGCAGGCGTGGCCCGCGTACAACTGGATGGGCGTCGCGAAGTCGGCGCTGCAGAGCGTCTCGCGGTACCTGGCCAAGGAGCTCGGCCCGCGGGGCATCCGGTCGAATCTCGTGGCCGCCGGCCCGGTCCGGACGATGGCCGCCAAGTCGATCCCCGGTTTCTCGCTCTTCGAGGACACGTGGGACGGGCGGGCGCCGCTCGGGTGGGACGTCAACGACTCCGAGCCGGTGGCGCGAGCCTGCGTCGCGCTGCTGTCGGACTGGTTCCCGGCGACGACGGGCGAGATCGTCCACGTCGACGGCGGCTACCACGCCGTCGGTGCGTGAGCGGGACCCGCTCGATACCGTCCCCGGCGTGAACCGGCTCGCCGACGAGACCTCCCCGTACCTTCGCCAGCACCGCGACAACCCGGTGGAGTGGTATCCATGGGGGCCCGACGCGTTCGCCGCCGCCAGATCGCGCGACGTCCCGATCCTGCTGTCGGTCGGCTACTCGGCCTGCCACTGGTGCCACGTGATGGCCCACGAGTGCTTCGAGGACGACGCGGTCGCGGCGCGGATGAACGAGCTGTTCGTCAACGTCAAGGTCGACCGCGAGGAACGGCCCGACGTGGACGCCGTCTACATGGACGCCGTCCAAGCGATGACCGGGCGCGGCGGGTGGCCGATGACGGTGTTCACGGATCCCGCCGGCCGGCCGTTCTACGGCGGGACCTACTTCCCGAAGGACAACTTCCTCGAGCTGATGACGGCGATCGACGACGTCTACCGCAACCGGCCCGACGACGTCGAGCAGAACGTCAACGCGCTGGTCAACGCGATCGACCGCACCGCCCGCATCGAGCCGGCCGACGACCTGCCCGGCGCCGAGCAGCTCAACGCCGCCGTGTAGGGTCTCGGGCGGGCCTTCGACCGGGAGTGGGGCGGGTTCGGCCAGGCGCCGAAGTTCCCCTCGACGTTCAACCTCGAGCTGATGCTGCGGGCCTACATGGCCAACGGGGCCGACGCGCCGAGGGAGATCGTCACGACCTCGCTCGACGCGATGGCGTCCGGCGGGATCTACGACCACATCGGCGGCGGGTTCGCCCGGTATTCGGTCGACCGCGAGTGGCTGGCGCCGCACTTCGAGAAGATGCTGTACGACCAGGCGCTCCTGGTGAAGACGTACCTCCACGCGCTGGTCGTGTTGCGCCAGCCGCAGTGGCGCCAGGTGCTGGAGGAGACGATCGGCTACGTCCTCACCACGCTGCGCCATCCCGGCGGCGGCTTCTACTCCGCCGAGGACGCCGACTCGCCCGACGAGCACGGTCACGGGGTCGAGGGGCTGTTCTACACGTGGACGCCCGACGAGGTCCGAGCGGCGCTGGCCGATCACGTCGAGCCGCCCGTCGTCGACGATCTGCTCGAGTGGTACGACATCACCGACGACGGCAACTTCGAGGGGCGGTCGATCCCGAACCGGATCGCGCACCGCGGCGCCCTGGCCAGGACGCCCGCGCTGGAAGCCGCCCGCCGACGCCTGTTCGCCGCCCGTGCCGAGCGGGCCCGGCCCGGCCTGGACGACAAGGTGCTGACCGAGTGGAACGCGCTCTTCCTGTCGGCGCTCGCCGACGCGGCGGCGGCGTTCGGCAATCGCGACTGGCTCGACGCGGCGATCGCCAACGGCGAGTTCCTGCTCCGCGAGCTGCGTTCCGCCGACGGGCGGTGGATGCGCAGTTGGCAGGCCGACGGCAGCCCGCCGGCCCGCCACGCGGCGCTCGCCGCCGACCACGCCGCGCTCGTCGACGCCTTCACTCGGCTGGCCGAGGCGTCGGGCCAGGCGCGCTGGATCACGGCGGCGACCGAGACCGCCGACACGCTGCTCGACTGGTTCTTCGACCCCGTCAACGGTGGCCTGTTCACCACCGCCGAGGATGCCGAGGAGCTCGTCGTCCGGCAGAAGGACATCGCCGACAACGCCACCCCGTCGGCGAACTCGCAGGCGGCGATCGCCCTGTACCGCCTCGCCGCGCTCACCGGCCAGCAACGCTTCCGCAACCACGCCGACCGGATCCTCCAACTGATCGCCGGGCAGCTCGACACGTCGATCGGGATGTTCTCGAACGCGCTGCTCGCCGCCGACCTTCGCCAGCGGGGCACGACCGAGATCGCGATCGTCGGCGACCGCCCGGACCTCGTGCGGCTGGCCCACTCGATCTGGCGGCCCGACGCGGTGCTGGCGTGGGGCGAGCCGTACGACTCGCCGCTGTGGGAAGGCCGGGCCGCGGGGTTCGCCTACGTCTGCCGCGACTACGCCTGCCAGCTGCCGCAGGACACGCTGGAGGGCTTCGCCGAGCAGCTCGCCGGGCGCCCGCTCGACCTCACCGGCTTCTCCGCCGTCACCAACGACCGCGATGGATGATCTCGTTGGGCTGGCGGCGGGGTCGGACCGCGCTCCGGCCGCGCGCCGGGGTCTCGGGCTCGGCCGGGTGGCCGAGGGCGATCGCGCCGAGCAGCTCCAGCCCCTGTGGGATCCCGAGATGTTGGCGTAGCTCCCGCTCGCCGCGGAACACGCCGAAGAAGAGGGCCCCGAGATCTTCGTCCTCCGCGGCGAGCAGCAGTGTCATCACCGACATCGCCGTGTCGATCGTCCAGTACGGCACCGGCCAGGCGTCGGGGCTCCCGCCCAGCCCGGTCGCCGCTTTGTCCGGCTCGGAGTACCGCTCGGTGTAGGCCTTGGAGTCGGCGAGCGGGAGGGCGACGACCGGCGCGCTGAGCAGGCGCTGCCAGCGAAACGAGTCGCGGCGCACCGCCGGCAGCGTGGCATCCCAGAACACCGACGTCTGCGCCCCCTGGAGCACGACGAGATGCCAGCCCTGGGTCTTGCCGGCGCTCGGCGCCCGCGATGCCAGCTCGACCATCCGCTCGAGGACGCCGTCGGCGATCGGCGCGGGTTCGAAGGCCCGGGTCATCCGCCGGTTGCGGACGACCTGGGCGAACTCGGTCATCGCCTGCCGAGTTTGACCAGATCCTCCGCCATGGTCCACCCGTACACGATCATCGCGCCGCCCTTGGTGGCGGGCACCGCGCTGAACATCTCGACGACGGCCGGATCGAGCTTGTCAGGGCGCGCCGACTCGAAGTCGAGGAAGCCGTCCTGTGCGCCGCTGGCGGCGATGAACGTCTTCGCGTCGTACTTGGCGTCGACGCCGAAGCGCTTGGCCAGCCGCCGCCCCCAGGCGCGCTCCTCACCGACCGCTCGCGCGCCGGGGGAAGGCGTGACCTCCTGCAGGTCGCGGAAGCCGTCGAGGGCGTCGGGCTTGACGAAGCGCGACCCGACGACGACGTCCTCGTCGGGGAAGGCCATCAGCGCCCGGTGGTAGGCCTCCGACATCAGGCCGCGCAGCACCTGGTCGCGCCGCGAGCTCCGGCGGACGCTCATCAGCCCGATCAGGACGCAGGGCGTGCCGCCGATCCGCTCGAGCGTCGAGAACGTGAATCCGTGCAGCTTGGCGCCGAACCGGGCGGTGGTCACCAGCACCCAGTCCTCCTTGGCCTTGGAGAGCTGGCCGGCGCTGAACGCCTCTTCCATCGATGCCAGGTCGTCGAGGTCGGAGTCGGTCAGCGCCGCGGCGTCATTGGTCTGCACATCGAGAGCCATCCGCCTCAGTTTACAGGAGCACGGCATCATGGCCGAATGCCATGCGCAGCTCGCCGACCGAGCGGTCGAGGTCGACGCGGAACTCGTCGGCGAGCCGCAACACCTTGCCCTGCCCGAGTTCGACCATGACCAGCGACTCGCCCGGATGCTCGCGCAGGATCCGCTTCAGGCGCTGGACGCGCAGCTCGTCGAGGGTGGTCGCCGGCAACCGCAGGCGCAGCGGGGCGGCGCGGCCGTCGTCCAGCCCGGTGAGCACGGTGATCGTCTGGCCGATCAGGCCGAACCGGGACTCGTCCCGACGGTCGAGCCGCCCCTTGACGAGGACGATCAGGTCGTCTTCGAGCTTGTGCCCCTGCTCGGTGAGCGTGCGCGGGAAGATCGTCACCTCGATCGCCGCGTCGAGATCCTCGAGCACGAAGACCGCCATCTGGTCGCCTTTGCGGGTGAACTTCCTGGTCAGCCCGGTGACCACCCCCCCGACGAGCACCGCCGCGCCGTCCTCCATCGTCTGCAGATCGAGCAGCGAGCTGTCGACCTTGCGCTTCAGCGCGGCCTCGACGCCGAACAGCGGGTGGTCGGAGACGTACAGCCCGAGCATCTCCTTCTCGCGCCGGAGCTGCTCGGTCTTGTCGAACGCCTCGTCGGGGATCGTCTCGCGCTCGTCGAAACCGGCCGGGGACCCGCCCTCGGCCCCGTCGTCGCCGGCCCAGTCGCCGAACAGGCTCATCACCCCCAGCTCGCGCTCGCGGCGCCGGCTGACCGTCGAGTTGATGATCCCCTCGAACGCCTGGAGCAACCCTTTGCGCGGGTGGCCCACCGAGTCGAACGCGCCACCGAGGATCAGCGACTCGACCGTGCGCTTGTTGAGCACGGACTCGGGCACCCGCTCGACGAAGTCGTGGAAGTCGGCGAACAGGCCGTTCTCCCGCCGCTCGGCGAGCAGGAGCTCGACCAGGCCCTCGCCGACGTTGCGCACCGCGGACAGGCCGAACGTGATCGCGCCGGGGCTGTCGA
This sequence comes from Ilumatobacteraceae bacterium, assembly GCA_041581055.1. GTDB lineage: Bacteria > Actinomycetota > Acidimicrobiia > Acidimicrobiales > Ilumatobacteraceae > JBFGCT01. The sequence continues at coordinate 7,581 of JBFGCT010000180.1, forward strand.
TCGGGAGCGTGACGCCGGGCGGCACCTCGTCGCGCGCCAGCGCCGAGAAGTTCGCCTCCGAGCGGTTGACGTCGGGCGGGAGCACCTTGATCCCCATCGACCGGCAATCGGCGAGGTACACCGCGGCCTTGTCGAGGTTGGTCTTGACGCTCGTCAGCAGGCAGGCGAAGTACTCGACCGGGTAGTTCGCCTTGAGGTAGGCGGTCTGGTACGTGATCAGCCCGTACCCGTAGCTGTGGCTCTTGGCGAAGGCGTAGTCGGCGAACTTCTCGATGATGTCGAACAGGTCCTTGCCGAGCTTCTTGGAGTAGCCGGTGCGGTCGCAGCCCACCTCGAAGGCGATCCGCTCCTTGGCCATCCGGTCGCGGACCTTCTTGCCCATCGCCTTGCGCAGGTTGTCGGCCTCGGCGAGGGAGTACCCGGCGAACTTCTGCGCGACGCGCATGACGCTCTCCTGGTAGATCATCAGCCCGAACGTGTCGTGGAGCACCGCCTCGGCGTCGGGGTGGAAGTACTCGACGGGCTTGCGCTGGTTCTTGCGGTCCGCGTAGTCGTAGTGCATGTTGGCGCTCATCGGCCCCGGCCGGTAGAGCGCGATCAGGGCGCCGACGTCGTCGAAGCTGCTCGGCGCCATCGCCTTGAGGAGCTGCCGCATCGGCGGCGACTCGAGCTGGAACACGCCGATCGTGTCGCCGCGCGACAGCAGCGCGTAGGTCGTCGGATCGTCGAGGCTGACGTCCTCGATCAGGAACTCGGGGTCGCGCCGGGCTCTGATCATCTCGACGGCGTCGGTGATGACGTCGAGGTTGCGCAGGCCGAGGAAGTCCATCTTCAGGAGTCCGAGCTCCTCCACCCCGTGCATCTCGTACTGGGTGACGATCGGC
>JBFGCT010000181.1:0-8379 GCA_041581055.1 Ilumatobacteraceae bacterium
CCGCGCCCGGTGCTCGGCGACCGCCTCGGCCGTCCTGGCATCGAGTGACACTCGACGTGACGAGTGGGTCTTGGTGCCCTTCTCGACCAACCCATCGGGGCCCGCCACGATCCCCCGCTCGATCGAGACCGTCGCAGTGTCGAGGTCGACGTCGGTCCACCGCAGCGCGATCAGCTCGGAACGGCGAGCGCCGGTCGCCGCTGCGAGCATGAGATAGCACGCGAGGTCGGGTGACTCCTCCCGCGCACGACGCAGCACCCGAGCAAGGTCCTCGCTCGCAGGCGGCTTGATGTCCGAGGCCGGGACCCGAGGCGGTGTCGTGGCGATCGCCGGATTGATGCCGATCCACCCCCACTTCACGCCTTGGTTCAATGCCCTCCGCAGGATGCCGTGGATCCGCCGCACCGTCCCGGGTGCCAACGGCCGGCCACCCGACCCACCGGACGCAAGAAGCTGTCGGTAGTACGCGTCGAGCTCGGCCGGCTTCAGCCGAGCCAGCGGCTGCGACCCGAGCGCCGGCATCAGCGACCGATCGATGTAGCCGCGGGTCTCCTTGACCGTCTTCGGCGAGAAGTCCGGCGCGGCGAACTCGAACCACGCCTCGAGCAACTCCCCCACCGTGGCCCGTGTACGAGCCGTCATGCCGCGTTCGGCCTCGACGACCATCTCGGCCAGCGCGCGCTGCGCCTCACGCTTGCCGGTGCGAACCGTGCGGGTCGTGTACCGCTGCTTTCCGGTGAGCGGGTCGTAGCCCAGGAACACTCGCAGTTCCCACGACTCGCCTCGCTTCCGCATGGAGCCCTTCATGATCGATCTCCTCGATGTAGATAGTGGCATCCCATGGGCAACGAGGCCAGGAAAGCAGGAGAGCCACTCCGAGGAGTGGCTCTGACCTGGGGTTTTCTTGGCAGCCCGTACGGGGTTCGAACCCGTGCCGCCACCTTGAGAGGGTGGTGTCCTAGGCCACTAGACGAACGGGCCAAGTAGCGCCGACTGACGATAGCACTGCGGCGGACCCTTCACACCCCGGCACCATGGCCCGACCGCCACACAAGTTTGTTCGAAAATCTCGAACACTTGTTTGTTATCAGCGCCATTCCCCTGTAGTGTGTTCGCATGGAAACGGTGGGGTTGATCGAGCGACTCGAGGGCCTCGACGTCGCCGCCGCATCGACATCCGAGGTGATCGCGGCCACCGGCTGGATCCGTAAGCTCCGAGGGTTTCTCGATTCCAGGGAGGGCGAGATCACCCGCCGGGCGCAGGAGTTGCACGAGGGCGGCAGCGGCGTCCCGCCGGAGGACCTCCTCTCGCGCCATGGCCGGTCGTCCCGCCGGAAGGCCGACCAGGCGAAGCGTCGGGCCGAGGCACTCGGCGACGCACCCGCGCTGAACGACGAACTGGCGGCGGGCCGGATCGGCGCGGAGCACGCTGACGCACTCGCCTCGGTTGCGGGCCGACTCGACGAGGGGCACCGCACCGAGTTCCTCGCCCTCGACGAAGAGCTGGCAACGGCTGCGACGACGCGCACGCCCGAGCAGTTCCGGCGCTTCCTCAACGAGCGTGCCGACCAGCTCGCCGCCGACGACGGCATCGAGCGATCCGAACGCCAGCGCGACGCGGCCTTCGTGGCGCTCGGCAAGGACGAGACGAGCGGCATGGGCTTCGTCCGCGGCGAACTCCACCCCGACGACTACCAGCAGATGCGGCGAGCGATCGACGGCGAGGTCGCCGCGCTGCGCTCGCTCCCCCAGTACGAAGGGATGCGCCGCGATCAGCTCAATGCGATCGCCCTCGTCAGTCTGACGACGGGCGCGCGGTCGACGCAACGTCGCAATCGGGCCGCAGTGGTGGTGCTGATCGGCCTCGAGAAGATGGTCGACGATCTCCACGAGCTCGGCGTCCACGAGTACTCCGACGGCACGCCGGCTCCCGTCGAGACGATCCGCCGCCATGCCTGCGACGCCGACATCTTCCCGGTCGTACTCGGAGGGGACGGGGTGCCGCTCGACGTCGGTCGGGCAGCGAGGCTGGCGACCCCCGAGCAGCGGGTGGCTCTGCGGTCGATGTACCGGACATGCGGCGTGGGCGGTTGCGAGCGCTCGTTCGACGACTGCGAGATCCACCACCTGATCGAGTGGGAGGAGTTGCACGGTGAGACCGATCTGGACAACTTGCTGCCCGTGTGCTCGTATCACCACCATCGCGCCCACGAGGGGCGATGGCGACTCGAACTCGATTCGCAGACCCGCGAGCTGACGGTGTGGTTGCCGAACGGCGAGCTGCACAGTCGAAGTCGACCCGATCTCGTGGCCGAGCGAACGGCCGGGCTCGCCGCCTGATCGGGCGGCGCACCGCCCTGCCCGGCCGCGGTGTGATCACCGCTGCGGTCCGGGTCCAGGAGCCCCACCACGCGCCGGACGCGCCGCACGCGGCCACGACGGCCTCGCCGGACGCGCCGGACGCGGTCACGACGGCCTCTCCGCACGCGGCGCACGCGGTCACGACGGCCTCGCCGCACGCGCCGCACGCGCCGGACGCGGTCACGACGACCTCGCCGCTCGACGAAATCCCGTCTCGAGACGAACTCCCGTCTTGAGACAAACTCCCGTCTCGATCCGGCGCTCAGATCGCGAAGTCGGCGATCTGCACTTCGGCGCCGTAGTCCGCGTAGTCGCCATCGGCGCGTGCTTGACGGAACTCGCCCCAATTGATGGCGCGATAGTGCGGTCGATCGCCGTCGAGGATCGACCCCGGTAGCGGGCTATAGCTCGTGTCGTAGGACGGGTTGAAGAAGTACGGCAGCGAGTAGCGCTCCCGACCGGCGCGCGGCAGCACGCGGTGGAGCGCAGCCTGGTAACGGTCGTTCGACCACACCTGCATCATGTCTCCCGTGTTGACGACGAGCGCTCCCGGTGTGGGCTCGACGTCGAGCCAACCACCGTCGTGGGCAACCTGCAGTCCGCCGACGTCGTCCTGGAGGAGCAGCGTCAGCGCCCCGGCGTCGCTGTGATGGTGGAGCGCCATGTCTCCCAGGCCGGTCACCCCGGCCGCCTCGTCGCCGGAGAGCAGGTCGTCGAGCGGGTAGTGGTTCATCCGCAGAAAGCTCGTATGTCCTGGCCCGAAGGCTCCCCGGAGGGTGTCGGCATGTTCGCCGAGACCCGCGCAGAACGCCGCGAGCAACCACAGCGCCACCTCGTTGCACGCATCGAGATAGGAAACGACCGTCGATCGGAAGCCGGCGAGGTCGGGCCATTGGTTCTGACCGTCGACCGCGTGGACGTTGCTCGGATGATCGTCGGGCAGATCGGGGTACCTCACCTGCGCGAGATCGAGGACTTCTTTGAGGTCGCGAGCGTTCTTGGTCAGCTCTCGGTCGTAGTAGCCCCGCGTGTTTTCCCTGGACCGGTTGAGCCTGCGCTTGTCCGCCTGCGGCTGAGCGAAGAACTCCGTCGTCGCTGCCCACACTCGCTCGATCAAGTCGTGGGAGATGCCGTGGTTCGTCACATGGAAGAACCCGAAGTGCTCCGCAGCGTGCGCGACCTCGGCCACAACTGCGTCCGACGGAGTCGCTCGAGAACGGCCATCGAGATCAATGGTCGGAACGACGGGCATCACGGTCACACTACGCACGCCCACACTCGCAGGCCGTGAGATGGCGGCTCGCCTTGGGAGCCAGCTGGGGTGGAAGGAATCGAACCCTCAATTACAGAACCAGAATCTGCTGTGTTGCCTGTTACACCACACCCCAAGGTGCGACGATCCACGGACTCCGGTTGCGTCCGGCGCCGTTCGACGACCAGATCACGACCCGATTCCGAGCATCGGTGCGGCCCAGGAGTGTACCGCCGTCCCCCTGCCGGCCCACGTCCGATGGCCACCGGCTGTGGAAGCTCAGTCGGTCAGGCGGCTCAGTCGGCCGAAGCCGATCACGCGGCCGACGGCCACACCGGCGGCCTCTTGCACGTGGCGGCGGACGGACTCGCCCCCGGTCACCACCGATGTGTCGGTCGGCGAGACGTAGGCCGACAGGCCGAGCTCCTCCGCGATCAGCCGGCTGCGGAGGGCGTGATACGGATCGGTGACGATCAGCACCCGATCGCCCTCGCCGGCGAGCAGCTCGGCCACCAGCTCCATCGACTCGTACGTCGTCGACCCGCTGCCCTCCAGGACGATCGACGCGGCGGGGATGCCGCGGTCGGTCAGATACCGCGCCGACGCCTCGGCCTCGGTGAACCGGTCGCCGGGCTGGTTGCCGCCGGTGACGATGACGGTCGGCGCGATGCCGTCGGGCCAGAGCCGGACCGCGTGGTCGAGGCGGGCGGCGAGCTGCGGCGAGGGCCGGCCGTCGTACTGGGCGGCCCCGAGGACGACGATCGCGTCGACGGGTCGAGCCTCGTCGGCCCGGCCGGTCGACCACACCTGCGCGAGCGTGACGAGGTAGTACCCGACGAACAGCAGCCCGACCAGCACGACCACCTGCACCGCACGAACCCGCCCCGAGCGCCTGCGCCAGCGGGCGAGCAGCGCCCCCCAGCGGGTTCCGGGCTGATCCGGGGCAACGGCCCCTCCCACACCGCTGACTCGATCGCCGCCGAGGTCGCCCGCCCGATCGCCGGCGCCCGGCCTGTCGCCCCTGGGGCCACCACGCTCGAGATCGGCGGAGGCGACATCGCGGGCCCGGCGGACGGCCCGCCGACCGCCCGATCGCCGGCGCGCCCGCCGATCCGCGGCGCGGCCGTCGCTGGCTTGGCCGTCGCCGGTTTGGCCGACGCTGGTTTGGCCGACGCTGGTTTGGCCGACGGGCTCGCCGGGGCGACCGTCCGCGCCCTCCGCGCCCGGGTCCGGCCCGTGCGGGCGTACGGGGATGTGCTCGGCGTGCACGGCGATCAGTCTGGCGCGGTTCGGTCGCTCGGTGGTGACACACCGTCCCCCGCAGGGTTCGCGCCCGCCGACTCACCGCTACCCGCCGACTCACCGTTACCCGCCGACTCACCGTTACCCGCCGACTCACCGTTACCCGCCGACTCACCGCTACCCGCCGAATCACCGCTACCCGCCGACTCACCGCTACCCGCCGACGCTCCCCTGACCGGCTCGCCGTCATCTCCGGCGAGGCGCTGCCTTGCGATCGTCAACCGGCGCAGCGTCTCGTCGCGGCCGAGCACCTCGAGCGACTCGAACAGCGGCGGGCCGACCGACCGCCCGGTCGCCGCGACCCGCACCGGCGCCTGGGCCTTGCCGAGCTTGATCTCGTACCGCGCCATCACGGCCTCGAGCGCCGCCTTCAGCTCGTCCGCGTGCCAGCCGTCGACCGCGGCGTACGCGCCGAGCACGTCGTCGAGCAACGGCGCCGCCCACTCCGGCCCCATCGACTTGGCCCACGACGGGTCGTCGTAGTCGAACCCCGCGCCGGGAACGGCCCCCTCCGGCCAGAACAGGAAGTCGACGAGCGCCGGCACGTCGCGCATCGTGACCAGCCGCTGCTGGACGTGCGGGGCGATCGCCGCGAAACGGTCGCGATCCCAGTCATCCGGCAGCTCGGCCGCGGCCCGCTCGACGAAGTCGGGGAGCGGCATCCGCCGGATGTACTCGCCGTTGAACGCGTTGAGCTTCTTGATGTCGAAGAACGCCGGCGAGTGCGTCACGTCCTCGACCCGGAACGCCGCCTCGATCTCGGCCCACGAAGCGATCTCCGACCCGTCCTGGGCGCCGGGCGGTGTCCAGCCGAGCGTCATCAAATAGTTGACCATCGCGTCGGCGAGGTAGCCCTCCTCCCGATACTGCTCGAGCGCCACCTTGTCGCGCCGCTTGGAGAGCTTCTTGCGCTGCTCGTTGACCAGCACCGGCGCGTGCGCCCACCGCGGCGGCACGTGGCCGAGCGCCTCCCACAACATCTGCTGCTTGGGCGTGTTCGGCAGGTGCTCCTCGCCGCGCACCACGTCGGTGATCCGCATCTCGATGTCGTCGACCACGTTCGCCAGCAGGAACACCGGCGTGCCGTTGCCGCGCAGCAACACGAAGTCCTCGATGGTCGAGTTGTCGAAGCTGACGTCGCCGCGCACCAGATCGCGGACGACGGTCGTGCCCTCGTCAGGCGCCTGGAACCGCAGCACCCGCCCCGGGCCCGGCCCGAGCCCCCGCTCGCGGGAGTGGCCGTCGTACCCGCTGACCCCGAGCTCGCGGGCCCGCTCCTGGACCTGCTCGCCGGTCATGTCGCAGTAGTAGGCGCGACCCTCGGCGAACAACCGCTCGGCGGCGGCCACGTGGGCGCCGGAGTAGGCGCTCTGGAACAGCGGGCCCTCGAAGTGCGGATCGTCGGCGGAGATCCCGATCCACGCCAGCGCCTCGATGATGCCGTCGACCCACTCCGGACGGTTGCGCGCCTCGTCGGTGTCCTCGATGCGCAGCACGAACGTGCCGCCGAGGCGACGGGCCAGCGCCCAGTTGTGCAGCGCCGCCCGCGCGCCGCCGACGTGGAAGGAACCGGTCGGCGACGGGGCAAATCGAAAGCGGGGGGCGGCGGCGGCCATGACGTAACCTGACGCTACCCGTCCAACCTGACGCGACCCGCCCATCGCCGCGGCGCCGCCGGAACGGCCCGCACGACGGTCGTTCTCTCTACTCGGCAACCATGATTGCGAGCACGTCAGTCCGAGCAAGAGGTCATTCCGACAAGCGGTCAATCCGACAAGCGGTCAACCCGAGCAAGCGGTCAACCCGACAAGCGTTCAACCCGAACAAGCGGTCAATCCGAACCACCGATGTCAACCCTTATCGATCGCCGGCTCATTTGGCTCGCTGCCGCGGCGGCGAGCCTCGCCGCGCCGCTGATCGCCGCCGCCGGCCCGAACGACCTCGACGCCGGCCCCGGGCTCGGTACGGCGGGAGAGCCGCCGATCGCCGCGCCGGTCTTCAGCGACGACGACCTGATCGACGCCGACATCCTCGACGACCCGAGCGTGTCGCTCAGCGCCGACGGCCTCCTCGTGACCGAGCCGGCACCGGTCGGACCGTTCCTCCCCCACGACGTGCTCGATGCCCGCGACCGCGATCTCGCCCTCGACCTCGCCCGCCACCGCGACCTCACCCGCGACCCTGGCGCGTCCGGCGGCGCGCCGCAGCAGGCCGCCGGGCCGTTCGAGCTGCACTCCAGGCCGGGCGCCGACCTCGTCATCCACCTCGACTTCGACGGGCACACGACCACCGGCACGTCCTGGAACGGCTGGGTGGGCGGCGATCCGATCGTCTCCGAGCCGTATTCGCTCGACGGCGACCCGGCATTCTCCGCGCAGGAGCTCGACTACATCGTCAACGCCTGGTCGATGGTCGCCGAGGACTACGCCCCATTCGACGTCGACGTCACCACCGAGGATCCCGGCGCCGCGGCGCTCGCGCTGACCGGGCCGTCCGACACCGAGTACGGCCTGCGGATCGTGATCTCGCCGACGTCGAGCTGGTACGGGGGCGCGGGCGGCGTGGCCTTCATCAACTCGTTCTGGGACGACCACGACCGGCCGGCGTTCGTCTTCTCGAACAACCTGAGCGGCGGCTACTGGAAGCTGATCGGCGAGGCCGCGGCGCACGAGGGGGGCCATGGCCTCGGGCTCCGACACGACGGCATCGCCGGCGGCACGCAGTACTACGGCGGGCACGGCGACTGGGCGCCGATCATGGGGGTCGGCTACTCCCGCCCGGTGACGCAGTGGTCGAAGGGTGAGTACGCGGGAGCGAACAACACCTCCGAGGACGACGTCGCGATCATCGCCGCCGGACTCGGGCTGATCCCGGCCCCGGGCTCGACCGCGCTCTCCGACGGCGACTCGGTCGTCGGCACGATCAACTCCGCCGGCGGGACCAACGAGTTCACGTTCACGCTTGGTCAGGCCGACGACGTGAACATCGTCGTCCGGCCGACCCTGGCCGACCACGATCTGCTGGCGCGCGTCGACGTCTACGACGCCGGCAACGTCCCGGTCGCGTCGGCGATCCCACTCGACGACTCGGGCTGGGTCAACACCGTCTCCCAACCGCTCGGCCCAGGCGCCTACCGCGTGGACGTGACCGCGATCGGATGGCTCGACCCGCTGGCCACCGGCTTCAGCGACTACGCGTCGCTCGGCCAGTTCGTCCTCGACTTCGACCTCGGCGCGCCGCCCCCGACGACGACCAGCACGACCAGCTCGACCAGCACGACCAGCACGACCAGCACCACCAGCACCACCACGACCAGCACCACCAGCACCACCAGCACGAGCACGAGCACGACGACCAGCTCGACCACGACGATGCCGCCGCCGACGACGATCGACGGCCGCGACACGACCACCACGAGCCCAAGCACCAGCACGACCACGAGCACGACCACGAGCACGAGCACC
>JBFGCT010000182.1:0-8309 GCA_041581055.1 Ilumatobacteraceae bacterium
TCTTGCCCACGCCGGCGCCGCCGAAGAGACCCACCTTGCCGCCCTTCGGGTAGGGCGCGATCAGGTCGATCACCTTGATGCCGGTCTCGAACATGCGCGCCGACGGCTCGAGCGCGTCGAACGTCGGCGCCGGGCGGTGGATCTCCCACCGCTCCATCTCGTCGAGGCCCTCGGGAATCGTGTCGAGCGGCTGGCCCCAGACGTTCCACACGTTGCCGAGCACCTTCTCCCCGACCGGCACGGTGATGCCACGGCCGAGGTTGCGGACCGGCGCGCCGCGCACGAGGCCGTCGGTGGGCTTCATGCAGATGGCGCGGATTCGGCCCCCGCCGAGCTGCTGGGCGACCTCGGCGAGCACCGTGAACGAGTCGTCGCCGAGGTTCACGTCGAATTCGACGGCGCCGTTGATCTCGGGCAGCGCGCCGGGCGGGAACTCGACGTCGATGACGGGCCCGGCGATGCCGACGACCCGGCCGTCCTTGAGGTCCTGCTGGGTCGAGGGTTCTGTCATGGTCATGACTGTGGTTCTCCTGGTTGCGAAAAGGGTGCGCTCATGACGCGGTCGGCTGCCAGACGCCGAAGATCGAATCGATGTCGACGACAGCACCGCTGAACTCGGAATCGCCCTCGAGGGCCTCGGCGCCGCCGACGATCTCCATGATCTCGGCGGTGATCGAGTCCTGGCGGGCGCGGTTCATGACGATGCTGAGGTTCTTGATCAGCTCCTCGGCGTTGTCGGTGGCCGACTTCATCGCCCGCTGGCGGAATGCGTGCTCGGACGCCGCGGCGTTGAGCAGGGCGGCGTAGACGCGCGCCTCGATGTAGCGCGGCAGCAGCGTCTCGAGGATCGTCGAGGGGTCGGGCTCGAACTCGTAGTCGCCGCCCGACCCGGACTTGCCGTCGCCACCAGCCACCGTGTCGGCCGACAGCGGGACGAGCGGGCGGAGGACGACCTCTTGCGAGCCGGGCGTGATGAAGCGGGTGTAGACCAACTCGACCTTGTCGACGGCGCCGCTCGAGTAGAGCTCGACGACGTGCTCACCGATGCGGCGGGCGTCGTCGTAGCTCGGCCGGTCGCTGAAGCCGGCGAAGACCTCGCCCAGCTCGTAGCCGCGGAACTTGAAGTAGCCCTCGGCCTTGCGCCCGACCGGGATCAGCGAGTAGCCCTTCCCGGCGAGCACGTCGGCCTTGATCTCGCCCTCGGCGGCGCGCTGGACCCCGGAGTTGTAGCCGCCGCACAGCCCGCGGTCGGCGGTGATGACCACGTAACACGTCGTGCGGATCTCGTCACGCCCCGCCAGCAGGGGCGAGTCGGAGGCGGCGCCGGCGGCGGCGAGGTCCTTGACGACCTCGGTGATCAGCTCGGAGTAGGGCACCGCCGCCGCGACCCGCTGCTGCGCCTTCACGATGCGCGAGCCGGCGATCAGCTCCATCGCCCGCGTGATCTTCTTCGTCGCCTGCATCGACCGGATGCGGCCCTTCAGAATCCGTTCCTGCCCCCCGGCCATTACGAGACCATCCTGGTGGTCACGGCCTCAGAGCGAGTCGCCGCGCGACGAGTCTGATCGGCCGTGACGGCCGCCTCGTCGCTGGCGCTTCCCTCGGCGCCCATCGCTCGGGTCTCGTACATGGTCTCGTTGGTTCCTTCGGTCTCTCCGATGTCGGCGAACGTCACTCGGTAGCGAGCGTCTTGGCGGACTGGGCTTCGGCCATCTCGTCGGCGTCGGTGGCGGTGGGGTCGACGGGGCTGCCGTCCGCGCCGACCACCACGAACTGATCCTTGAAGCTCTGGACGACGTTGTCGAGCTCGTCAGGGACGGCGCCGGACTTCAGCTCGTCGAGCAGCGAGGCCTGGGTGGTGCGCACGTGCTCGAGCAGCTCGTGCTCGAAGCGGACGACGTCCGGCACCGGGACGTCGTCGAGGTAGCCCTTGGTGCCGGCGAAGATCGACACGACCTGTTCCTCGACCGGCATCGGCGAGTTGAGCGGCTGCTTGAGCAACTCGACGAGGCGGTAGCCGCGCTCGAGCTGGGCCTTGGACACCGAGTCGAGCTCGGAGCCGAACGTGGCGAAGGCCTCGAGCTCGCGGAACTGGGCGAGGTCGAGCTTCAGCGTGCCGGCCACCGACTTCATCGACTTGATCTGGGCGGCGCCGCCCACGCGGGACACCGAGATGCCGACGTCGACGGCCGGGCGGACGCCGGACTTGAACAGGTTGTCCTGGAGGAAGACCTGCCCGTCGGTGATCGAGATCACGTTGGTCGGGATGAAGGCGGACACGTCGCCGGCCTTGGTCTCGATGATCGGCAGCGCGGTCAGCGAACCGGCCCCGTTCTCGTCGGACAGCTTGGCGGCCCGCTCGAGCAGGCGGCTGTGCAGGTAGAACACGTCGCCCGGGTACGCCTCGCGGCCCGGCGGACGGCGCAGCAGCAGCGAGATCTGGCGGTACGCCTCGGCCTGCTTGGAGAGGTCGTCGTAGACGATGAGGGCGTGCTCGCCGCTGTCCATCCAGTGCTGGCCGATCGCGCAGCCGGCGTACGGGGCGAGGTACTTGAACGGCGCCGGGTCGGCCGCCGGGGCGGTGACGACGACGGTGTAGTCCATCGCGCCGGCCGCCCGCAGCGTCGCCACGGTCTGGGCGACGGTCGAGCCCTTCTGCCCGATCGCCACGTAGATGCACTTCACGTTCTGGCCGCGCTGGTTGAGGATCGTGTCGATGGCGACCGTGGTCTTGCCGGTCTTGCGGTCGCCGATGATCAGCTCGCGCTGGCCACGGCCGATCGGGGTCATCGCGTCGATCGACTTGATGCCGGTCTGCAGCGGCTCGTGCACCGGCTTGCGGCCGAGGATGCCCGGGGCCTGGATCTCCATGCGGCGCTGCTGGGTGCCGGTGAGCTCGCCCTGGCCGTCGACCGGGTGGCCGAGCGCGTTGACGACCCGTCCGAGCATGCCGTCGCCGACCGGCATCGACAGGATGCTGCCGGTCGCCTTGACGGTCTGGCCCTCCTCGATGTGGTCGACGTCGCCCAGGACGACCGCGCCGATCGACGTCTCGTCGAGGTTCAGCGCCAGTCCGACCGAGCCGTCCTCGAACTCGAGCAGCTCGTTCACCGCCGCGTCGGGCAGGCCCGACACGCGGGCGATGCCGTCGCCGACCTCGGCGACTCGGCCGACGGTCCGGGGCGACACCGACGGCTCGAAGCCGTCGAGGTTCTTCTTCAGCGCCGAGGCGATGTCGGCGGCGGAGATGGTCAGCTCAGCCATGGGTGGTCTCCTTCATGCCGGCGCGGGCGATCTTGGTGATCGTCACAAACGGCTCTTCAGCTGGTCGATTCGGGTACGAACGGTGTCGTCGATGACGGTGTCACCGATGGTGGCCACGACCCCGCCGATCACCGACGGGTCGACAATCGCCTTCAGGTTGAGGCTCCTGCCGGTGGCGTTCTCGAGCGCCGCCTTGAGGCGCGCCCGCTGGTCGTCGGTCAGCTCGACCGCGGTGCGGACCTCGGCGACGGCGAGTTGCTTGGCACTCGACGCCCGCTCGACGAGGCTGTCGACGATCGCCGGCAGATCGCGGCCACGCCCGGCGCCGGCGACCATCGAGATCAGTTGCGTTGTCGTCGTGGTCGCCTTGCCGCCGAGCAGGTCCTCGATGATCGCCCGGCGCTTCTCGGCGGGCAGGTCGTCGTCGGAGAGCGCGCGGCGCAGCTCGTCGCTCGACTCGTACGAGCGGGCGAACCGGAACAGCTCGTCCTCGACCTCGTCGAGGGTTCCCTCGGCGCGGGCGATCTCGAACAGGGCCCTGGCGTACCCGTCGATTCGGGATGTGCTCATGAGGACGCACCCACTCTCTGGATGAACGCTTCGACGAGGTCGTCGCCGGTCGCCTGGTCGAGGCTGTCGGCGACGACACGGTCGGTCGCGTGCTGGACGATGCGGGCGATCTCGGCGCGCATCTCGTCGCTCACCCGGGTGGTGCTCGACGCCAGCTCGGCCGCCGAGCGTGCTTCGAGCTCTGCGACCTCGCTCTCGAGCCGCTCGCGGCCGTCGCGGAGCAGGGCCTCGGCCTGGGCGTCGGCCTCGGCGAACAGCCGCCCGCGCTCGGCGTCGATGTCGCCCTTCGCGTCGCGGATCTTCGCCGCGTCGGCGTTTGCCGCGGCGACCGCCGCGTCGGCCGCGGCGATCTCGGCTTCGATGCGCGCGGTGCGGGCGATGAACGCCTTCTTGATCGGCGGCCCGGCGAACTTCCACAGCAGGCCGAAGATCAGGAGCGAGGAGATCGTGCCGTAGATCAGCTCGGCCTGCTCGGGGAGCAACCAGTGGTGGGTGACGACCTGGCCGCTGTCATCGCGATGGGGCTCGCCCTCCGCGGCGACCAGGACGCCGAGCAGCAGCGCGTTCATCGTGACGCTCCTTCGGTCATCGAGGCCGACACCGCGGCCCGCACGGTGTCGGGGTCGGGTCGCTTGCCGATCGCCAGCTCGACCGTCCTGGCGACGACGTCGGAGGCGGCGGCCTCGACATCGCCCTGCGCGGCGTCCCGCGCGGCGTCGGCCGCGGCCATCGCCGTCTGGCGTCGTTCGTTGATCGCCGCGTTGGCGGCGGCCAGGCGCTCGGCGCGCTCGGCCTCGAGCGTGCGGCGGGCGGCGTCGACCTTGCCGTGGGCCTCGGCCCGCACCGACGCGAGCTGCGCCTCGTACTCGGCGACCTCGGCGCGCGCCGCCGCCCGGGTGGTGTCGGAGTCCTCGTGCTCGGTCCGGATGCGCGTGTAACGGGCCTCCATCCCCTTCTTGACTCGGGGGTAGAGGACCAGACGCATCAACACCGCGAAGACGATGAATGCGCCGGAGCCCCAGGCCAGCTCCTTGAGCTCGGGGGCAATCGGGCTCGGGCCGTCTTTCGGCTCGACGTCGGAGTGGGCTTCGTCGTCGCCTTCTTCGACGGCGGGGAAACTCACCTCGACCGAATTGCCCGTTCGCGTTGCGACGGCGATCAGCACGTCAGCTCCTTTGCGGGATGTCGATGGTTGGACACGTGGATGGTCGGCGAGATCGTCAGCGGGCGATCAGAGACCGAGGAGGATGAACACCACGAAGCCGATGAGCGCCAGCGCCTCGGTGAAGGCGATGCCCAGGAACATCGTCGTGCGCACCATGCCGGCCGCCTCGGGCTGGCGGGCCATCGCCTCGATCGCCTTGCCGGCGACGTAGCCGATGCCGATGCCCGGCCCGATGGCCGCCAGGCCGTATGCGAACCCGGCGCCGATCGCCGCGTTGGCGGCCTTCTCGTCGTCTGCGCTGAGCTGAGCGACGAGGGCGATTGTTGCTTCCATTGGTTTGTTTCTCCTGTGGTTGACGAGAGGGAGGATGGTTGGGTCAGTGGGCTTCGGCGTGCTCGTCGTGGGTGGCCATCGACGAGCCGATGAACACGCAGGCGAGGATCGTGAAGATGTACGCCTGGAGGAACCCGACGAGCACCTCGAACGCCGTGATGAACATCAGCATGAAGAACGGCAGGATGCTCAGGCCGATGCCGAACACGTTGCCGCTGCCGACCAGCTCCTCGGTGAGGATGGCGAAGGTGACGAGCAGCATGTGGCCGGCGAGCATGTTGGCGAAGAGTCGGATCGCCAGGGCGAAGGGCCGGAGCAGGATGTTCGAGACGAACTCGATGAGGCCGACCAGCGGCTTCATGAACACCGGCACGCCGGGCGGCCAGAGCATGTGGGTCAGGTACCCGAGCTTCTGCTCCTTGATGCCGACGGCGTTGTAGATCACCCACACGACGACGGCGAGGAACAGCGGGATCGCCATGCGCGCCGTCGCCGGCATGTAGATGACCGGGATGATGCCGGGGAGGTTGCAGAGATAGATGAAGATGAAGAACGACAGCATGTGCGGCGTCCACTTCAGGCCGTCCTTGCCCATCGTCTCCATGATGATGCCCTCGATGAACTCGACGACGATCTCGACGAAGTTGCGCACGCCGCGGGGCGCGGTCAGCGGATCGGCGCGGCCGGCGATGATGAACAGCACCGAGCCGATGATCGTCGCCGCGCAGGCGATGAGCGCGATCTTGTTGAAGGTCGGGAAGAGGTCGACCCACCGGATGACCTCGTTGATTTCGGGGAACTCAAGTCCGAGCACGGAACCTGTCCTTCTTGGCGTGTGTCGCGTGCGCTGCGCGCGAGTCGATGCTGCTCATGATGTGGTGGCGGTTGTCGATCGGTTGGAGGGTCACTTCGGTCGGAGTCCCGGATACGCCAGCGAGATTGCGACGTACTTCAATTCCCAGACGAGAAGCCCGAGGTGCGTCACGATGATAGACACCCCGACCGCGGGCATCGAAATCCAGCCGGCGTCCCGGACCGCGTAGACCGCGGCGAAGATCAGCGCGAGGCGGAAGATGTAGCCGAACAGGACGCCGCCGAGGAGCGCGGCGTACGAGATCCGGCTGCCGACGGCGATGATCCCGGCGGACAGCGCGAAGTTGGCGAGCACGATGGCGATCGCGTAGGCCGAACTCCACGCTCCGTCGGCGCCCCAGATCACACCGCAGATCGCGATCAGCACCGGCCCGGCCAGCAGGCCGCGCTTGACGATGTCGATCGAGATCTCGACCTCGGTCGACGAGCCGTCGGGCTTGGTCGTCAGCATCGAGCGAATCGAGTCGGACGTCACGACGGATCACCGTCGGTCTGCGAGCCGCCGGCAGAGCGGGCCCGGCGCTCGTCGTCGTACGCGTCCATCCGGATCGTGTAGGCCGCCTTGTGGCGGTAGAAGAGGCCGACCGCCCCGAGCGCGAACAGCACGAGTGTGAAGATCGGCGACGTGTCGAGCCAGCGGTCGACGCCGTAGCCGAGCCCGGCGAAGATCAGGATCACGATGCCCGACTCGATGCCGCTGCCGAGCGTGGTGTCGGCGGTGTCGGGGGCGGATCGATCGGCAGGCATGGGAGCGACGGTCATCGGACCCGACGGGGTCGGTTGGGGCCCGATTGTGAATGCATGCACAATCTAATGGTCGATCCCGATCGACGGCAACTCGGCCGACGCGTCATCGCCGGCCGCCACATCGATGCCGTGCGGCGGCGTCCCGTTCTCCCGCCGGCGCCGGCGGACGCTCGGGTGGAGCACGGTGAACAACAGGATCCCGAACGCGATGATACCGAACGGCAGGTACGCCGGGTTCTGCCCGGTCAGCGTCGGGTACAGCACGAAGGCGGAGAGCAGCGCCGTCCACGTCCAGAGGATGAGGACGCTGCGGCGGTGGCCGTGGCCGAGGTCCATCAGCCGGTGGTGCAGGTGGCCCTTGTCGGCCGACGCCACGCCGCGGCGGCCTGTCGCCCGCCGCACGATCGCGAACGCGGTGTCGAGGATCGGCACACCGAGGATCAGCAGCGGGATCGCGATCGGCGCGAGGAAGAAGTAGGTCGAGCCGACGAACTCGTTCTCGAACGAGTCGGCCCGGCCGCCGACCACGCTGGTCGCGACGGCGAGCAGCAACCCGAGGAGCAGCGCGCCGCCGTCGCCCATCATGATCCGCGCCGGATTGAAGTTGTGCGGGAGGAACCCCACGCAGATCCCGACGGCGATGATCGCGATCAGGGGGCCGATGTTGTTGGAGTCGAGCAGCTGAAGGTCGCGGAGCTCCTGGCTGTAGAGGAAGAACGCGAACGCGCCGATCGCGACGACTCCGGCGGCCAGGCCGTCGAGACCGTCGATCAGGTTGATCGCCTGGCTCATGCCGATCAGCCAGAGCACCGTGATCAGCGGCTTGAGGTCGCTGGAGAGCACGACCAGCTCGAGGTACGGCAGGCGGAACGAGAACATGACCACGCCGAACCACACGAGGGCGACGCCGGCGAGGACCGTGCCGGCCACCTTCGCCGGCGCCGAGAGCTCGCGGACGTCGTCGGCGAAGCCGACGCCGAAGATGACGAGCGCCGCCACGACGACACCGAGCGGCTCGGAGTTGTTCGTGAACACCGCCTCGAACTCGTCGAGCGCCCAGGCGGTGCCCAGCGCGGCGAAGAACCCGACGAGCATCGCCAGGCCGCCGACATCGGGCAGCGGCGTGCGGTGCACCGTCCGGTCGTTGGGCTGGTACACCCAGTTGAACCGCCGCGCGATGATTCCGACGATCGGCGTGGTGACAAACGTGACGACCGCGGCGACCGCCCCGATCAACAGGTAGGACCCGAGCGTCGGCACGACGACACAGTCTACGGCGAGCCGAGCACCCGGTCCCCCACGGACACCCCCTCCCCCACCCGTTTGCGTCGCGATTGTGACCGCCCGTTCGACCGAA
>JBFGCT010000183.1:0-8197 GCA_041581055.1 Ilumatobacteraceae bacterium
GTACCGCGAGACCCCGACCGGGTTCTCCATCGACCTCGATCAGGTGCGACGGCTCGCCGCGTCCGGGGCGAAGGCGATCGTCTACAACGACCTCCAGAACCCACTCGGCTGCGAGAGCTCGCGCGCCGAGATGGAGGCGATCGCCGCAGTGGCGATCGAACACGACCTGTGGGTCCTGTCCGACGAGGCGTACTTCGAGATGCGGTACGCCGGCGCCTCGACCTCGATCGCCTCGCTGCCGGGGATGGCGGAGCGCACGATCATCCTCTACACCTTCTCCAAGAAGTTCGCGATGACCGGCTGGCGGCTCGGGTGCGCGGTCGCCCCCCTGCCGGTCGCGGAGACGTTCGCCAAGCTCAACACGAACAACGAGAGCTGCACGACGCACTTCGTCCAGGCGGCCGGCGTCGAGGCGCTGCGCGATCCGTCGGGCGCCGCGCCGCTGCTGGCCGAGCTCGAGCGGCGCCGCGACGCGGCGGTCGACGCCATCGAGCCGATCCCCGGGATGACCTGCGCCCGGCCCGACGCGACGTTCTACCTCTTCCCCAACGTGACCGAGGCGATGGCGATGACCGGCCACGACGACGTCGGCGACTTCGCCACCGCCGCGCTCCACGAGACCGGCGTGTCGTTCTGCACGCGCCGCCACTTCGGCCGGCCACAGCCCGACGAGGTCGAGCAGTACATCCGGTTCGCGTACTCGGGGATCTCGGTCGACGACATCGTCGAGGGCCTCGACCGGCTCGCCGCCTGGATCGGCGGCGCGTGACCGACACGCCGCGCATCGTCGTCACGGGCCGCATCCCGGACGCCGGGCTCGACCTCCTCCGCCCCGCCGGCGACCTCTGGGCGTGGAGCGCCGACGAGCCGATCCCGGTCGACGTGCGCGACGAACAGCTGGCGACCGCCGCCGCCGCCGTCACCCTGTTGACCGACCGGGTCGACGACGCGTTCCTCGACGCGGGGCCGAACCTGCGGATCGTGGCCAACGTCGCGGTCGGTTACAACAACATCGACGTCGCGGCGTGCGCGGCGCGCGGCGTCACGGTCACCAACACCCCTGGCGTGCTCACCGACGCCACCGCCGACCTGGCGATGGCGCTGATCCTGATGAGCACCCGCCGCCTCGGCGAGGGCGAGCGGCTGATCCGCTCCGGTGCGGCGTGGAAGTGGAGCATGTTCATGATGCTCGGCAGCGGCCTCCAGGGCCGGCGACTCGGCATCGTCGGGATGGGCGGCATCGGGGTCGCGCTGGCCGAGCGGGCGCGGGCGTTCGGGATGGAGGTGGTCTACTGCAACCGGCGGGCGGTCGACCCCGATGTCGAGGCCCGACTTGGCGCCCGCCTCGCCCCGCTGGACGAGCTGCTGGCGACCAGCGATGTCGTGTCGCTCAACTGCCCGTACTCGGACACGACGCACCACCTGATCGACGCCGCCGCGCTGGCTCGGATGAAGCCGAGCGCCTTCCTGGTCAACACGGCGCGCGGCCCGATCGTCGACGAGGCCGCGCTGGTCGACGCGCTGCGCTCGGGGGCGATCGCCGGGGCCGGGCTCGATGTCTTCGAGCACGAGCCGGCCGTCCACCCCGGCCTGCTCGACCTCGACAACGCAGTGCTCGTCCCGCATCTCGGCTCGGCCACGGTCGAGACCCGCGGCGCGATGGCCTCGTTGGCCGCCCGCAACGTCGTCGAGGTCCTCGCCGGCCGCGCCCCGATCTCCCCCGTCACCCCCTGACCCTCCCCCTCCCCGATCGTTTGCGTCGCGATTGTGACGACCCGTCGCGCCGATTCCGCGACGCAAACGGGTTGGAGTGGGGCATCATTCGGGGAGCACGATGGACCGGACCGAGATCGTTCACGAGAACTTCCTGCGGCGGGTGGCCGCCGGCGACCTCCCCACCCCGTCGGCCGTCGTGTCGGCCGCCCCGTCGCCGGGCGGGGCCGGGTTGTCGACGGCCGAGCTCGTCGAGATCTTCCGCGCCCAGGTGGCGAGCCGCCACCTCGATCGTGCGGCCCGGCGGCTGCGGGCGCGCGACGAGGGCTACTACACGATCGGCTCGTCCGGGCACGAGGGCATGGCCGCAATCGCGGCCGCGTGTCGCCCGACCGACATGGCGCTGCTCCACTACCGGGACGCCGCGTTCCAACTGGCGCGGGCGGCGCAGGTACCCGGCCAACACGCGCTGCTCGACATGCTGCTCGGGTTCGCCGCCTCCGCCGACGACCCGATCTCGGGCGGGCGGCACAAGGTGCTCGGCTCGAAGGCGCTGTTCATCCCGCCGCAGACCAGCACGATCGCCTCCCACCTGCCCAAGGCGGTCGGGATCGCGTACTCGATCGGCTTGGCCAAGCGTCGCCCGCCCGAGCACCAGGCCCTGGCCGACGACGGGATCGTCATCTGCACGTTCGGCGACGCGTCGGTCAACCACTCGACAGCGCAGGGGGCGTTCAACACCGCCGGCTGGACGGCGTACCAGGGCATCCCGCTGCCGCTCGTGTTCGTGTGCGAGGACAACGGCCTCGGCATCTCGGTCAAGACCCCGCCGGGCTGGATCGAGGCGACGATGTCCAACCGGCCGGGGATCGACTACGCCCGATGCGACGGGCTCGACATCGTCGACACGCACGCGGTCACCAGCGAGGCCGCTGAACGCGTCCGGCGAACGCGCCGTCCCGCGTTCGTCCACATGGCGTGCGTCCGCCTCTTCGGCCACGCCGGGGCCGACGCGCCGAGCGCCTACCTGTCGAGCCAGCGGATCGAGGCCGACGAGGCGAACGACCCGCTGCTGCACAGCGCCCGCATCCTGATCGAGCACGGCGTGACCGCCGACGACGTGTTGCGCGTGTACAACGACATCGACGAGGTCGTGCAGCGGACGGCGGAGGAGGCGATCACCCACGCCCGGCTCGGGGCGGCCGACGAGGTGATGGCGAGCATCGTGCCGCCGACTCGCCCGTGCGCCCCGACGCGGCCCCCCTCGCCCGAGGAACGCGCCGCCACGTTCGGCCCGAGCGACATGCTGGCGATGACCAAGCCACAGCACCTCGGACGAATGATCAACTGGGCGCTCACCGACCTGATGCTCGAACACCCGGAGGTCGTGATCGCCGGCGAGGACGTCGGCGTGAAGGGCGGTGTGTACGGCGTGACCCAGCACCTGCACCGACGGTTCGGCGCGGCGCGCGTCATCGACACACTGCTCGACGAGCAGTCGATCCTCGGGCTGGCGATCGGGCTGGCGCACAACGGGTTCGTGCCGATCCCCGAGATCCAGTTCCTGGCGTACGTGCACAACGCCGAGGACCAGCTGCGCGGCGAGGCGGCGACCCTGCCGTTCTTCTCCGACGGCCAGTTCGCCAATCCGATGGTCGTCCGCATCCCCGGCCTCGGCTACCAGCGCGGGTTCGGCGGGCACTTCCACAACGACAACTCGCTCGCCGTGCTGCGCGACATCCCCGGCTTGATCATCGCCTGCCCGTCGACGGGCCCCGACGCCGTCGGCATGCTGCGCGAGGGCGTCCGGCTGGCCCGCGAGGAGCAGCGGATCGTCGTCTTCGTCGAGCCGATCGCGCTCTACATGGTGCGCGACCTGCACGCGCCCGACGACGGACTCTGGACGGCGCCCTACCCGCCGCCCGGGACCGCCGCCCCGCTCCCGCTCGGCTCGGTCGGGGTCCACGGCGACGGCGCCGACCTGGCGATCGTGACCTACGGCAACGGCCACCACCTCTCCCGGCGGGCGCAGCGCGTGCTGCGCGACGAGCACGGGCTGGCGTGCCGCGTCGTCGACCTGCGGTGGCTCGCGCCGTTGCCGGCCGAGGCCGTCCTGGCCGCCACCGACCCGTGCGCCGCGGTGCTGATCGTCGACGAGTGCCGGTTGACCGGTTCGCAGAGCGAGGCGCTGATGGCGCTGTTCGCCGAACGCTCCGCCACGCGGCCGGCCCGGCTGTGCGCGCACGACTCGTTCATCGCCACTGGCCCGGCGTACGCCGCGACCCTGCCGAGCGTCGAGGCGATCGTCGACGCGGCGCGTCAGCTGACGCGGCCGCCGGCGCGGCGCCTGGCGGATCCGACGGCGCCGTTGCGCCCGAACCCGGCATCATGAGAGCAAGCAGACCGTGAGGAGCACGACATGGACCATCAGCAGATTCTCGACGCCTGTGGCTTCACCGGCGAGGAGCTGACCGGCGGGACGCTGTCGGTCACCACCCCGATCGACGGCTCGGAGATCGCCCGGCTCGCCACGCACTCGACGGCCGACGTCGAGGCGATGATCGACCGGGGGCGTGCCGCCTTCGACGTCTGGCGACAGGTTCCCGCGCCCCGGCGCGGCGAGCTCGTGCGCCTCCTCGGCGAGGAGTTGCGGGCGGACAAGGACCGCCTCGGGGCGCTGGTCACGCTCGAGTGCGGGAAGATCCTGCAGGAGGGGCTCGGCGAGGTGCAGGAGATGATCGACATCTGCGACTTCGCCGTCGGGCTGAGCCGGCAGCTCTACGGCCTGACGATCGCGTCCGAGCGGCCGGGCCACTCGATGCGCGAGACCTGGCACCCGATGGGCGTGTGCGGCGTCATCACCGCGTTCAACTTCCCGGTCGCCCCGTGGTGCTGGAACTCGGCGCTGGCGCTGGTGTGCGGCGACCCGATCCTGTGGAAGCCGTCGGAGAAGACGCCGCTGACCGCGCTGGCCGTGCAGAAGATCTGTGATCGGGCGGTCGCCCGTTTCGGCGACGACGCGCCCGATGGGCTGATCCAGACGATCGTCGGCGGGCGGGATCTCGGCGAGGCGCTCGCCGCCAGCAGGCGCGTGCCGATCATCTCGGCGACCGGATCGGTGCCGATGGGGCGGGCGGTGGCGACCGCCGTCGCCGGCCGGCTCGGACGCTCGATCATGGAGCTGGGCGGCAACAACGGCATGATCGTCGCTCCGTCGGCCGACCTCGAGCTGGCCCTCCGGGCGATCGTCTTCTCCGCCGTCGGCACCGCGGGGCAGCGCTGCACCTCGCTGCGTCGCCTGGTCGTCCACGAGAGCGTCTACGACGACCTCGTGCCCCGGATCGCCAAGGTCTACGCCGACCTGCCGATCGGCGACCCGCTCGATGACGGCACCCTCGTCGGCCCGCTGATCGACGACGCCGCGCTGCACGCGATGGAGCAGGCGCTGAAGCAGGCCGAGGCCGACGGCGGGGTGGTCCACGGCGGTGAGCGGGTGCTGACCGACCGCTACCCGGACGCCGTGTACGTCAGGCCGAGCATCGTCGAGATGCCGGGCCAGACCGAGATCGTGTGCCACGAGACGTTCGGCCCGATCCTGTACGCGATGAGGTACCGCGAGCTCGACGAGGCGATCGCGATCCACAACGCGGTCCCGCAGGGCCTGTCGTCGTGCATCTTCTCCACCGACGTCCGCGAGACCGAGGCCTTCCTCGCGTCGACCGGGTCGGACTGCGGGATCGCCAACGTCAACATCGGCCCGTCCGGCGCCGAGATCGGTGGCGCGTTCGGCGGCGAAAAGGACACCGGCGGCGGTCGGGAGAGCGGCTCAGACGCCTGGAAGGGCTACATGCGCCGGCAGACCGCGACCGTCAACTACTCGCGCGAGCTCCCGCTCGCCCAGGGGATCACGTTCGAGATCTGAGCGATATCCGAAATATTTTCCCAAACCGCCGTGACAACTGTCCGTGACGGCGTACGGTACGCACGGTGACCTTCACGACCATCGCGTGCCGCCCCGGATGATCGCTGCCGCACTCCCGTCGAACGAGGTGGAGCGTGTCGGCGAGCTCGAGGCGCTCCGCATCCTCGACACCCTGCCCGAGCAGGCCTACGACGACATCACATTCCTTGCGTCGCAGATCTGTGGCACGCCGATCGCGCTCGTGAGCCTGCTCGACAAAGATCGGCAGTGGTTCAAGTCGCGGTACGGCATCGACGCCGAGGAGACCGAGCGTGACCTGGCGTTCTGCGCCCACGCCATCCTCGAGCCGAACCATGTGTTCACCGTGCACGACGCGTTCGCCGACCGGCGCTTCGCCGACAATCCCCTGGTCGTGGGCGATCCGTCAATCCGGTTCTACGCCGGCGTGCCGCTGACGACGGCCGCCGGCAACGCGCTCGGGACGCTGTGCGTCATCGACCAGGTTCCCAAGACCCTCAGCGCGACCCAAGAGGAGGCGCTGCGGGCGCTCGCACGGCAGGTGATGGCCCAGCTCGAGCTGCGCCGAAGCATCGGCGAGCTCGAGACGGCGGCCATCGAGCGGAGTCGGCACGAGCAGCAGCTCGAGGAATATCAGCGCCGGCTGGAGAACCACTTGACGATGATTTCCGAGCAGAACGTCACCGACCCGCTCACCGGGCTCCGCAATCGCCGGGCGTTCCTCGACCGGCTCGACGAGGAAAGCGATCGCGCCGCCCGATACGGCACCCCGCTGTCGTTGGTGATGATCGACGTCGACCATTTCAAGACGCTCAACGACACCCGCGGCCACGTCGAGGGTGACGGCGCGCTCCGCGAGATCGGCGAGACCATCAGCGCCCACAGCCGGTCAACCGATCTGGTCGCGCGATACGGCGGCGAGGAGTTCGTTGTCATCCTCCCTGGCGAGGACATCGACGGCGCCGCGGTGCTCGCCGAGCGGTTCCGCCGCTCCGTGGAGCACGCCGAGTGGGGCGGGCATCGCCTCACGATCAGCCTCGGCGTCGCGACGATGGCGTGCGGCGGGGCCGAGGAGCTCATCCGCCACGCGGACGCGGCGATGTACCGTGCGAAGGCCGCCGGGCGCAACCGCGTCAGCACCTGACAGACGCGCTGGACCGCTCCAGCGCGCACCGCTACAGTCGACCGCGACCGGACGCATTCGTGTCCGGGGCATGCCCCGCCAACGGGGGTTCGAACGGGAAGCATGACCAAATCGGTTCCGATCATCCTCATTCAGAACGTCACGCCCGAGAACTTCGCCGACGCGATGCAGCAGGCGATCCAGATCGAGATCGCCACGATTCCCGTCTATCTGTACACCTACTACTCGATCAACCGTGATCCGCAGGATCAGGCGACGATCACCGCCAACCTCACCACCGAACTCGAGCGGGCGGGCAAGGATCCGCAGGACGCGGCGGCCATCGCCCTCGATCTGTCGACGCGCGTCATGGTGTACTCCAACCAGGCCGGGGCGCTGATCATGAGCGTGGTCATCGAGGAGATGCTGCACATGGCGCTCTCGTCGAACGTGAAGCAGTCGCTCGTCGGCCCGCCGGAGTTGGTCGGCAAGTCGCCGTCGGGCTACCCGGTCGAACTCCCGGGGCACGAGCCGCCGTTCCCGATCAACCTCGCCCGGCTGTCGCTCGACCAGCTCTACACGTTCCTCCAGATCGAGAGCCCGAAACCGCTCGACGGAGCCGAGGACACGCCGACGGCGATCGAGTACACCACGATCGGCGAGTTCTACCGTGCGATCGAGGAGTGCATCACCGAGCACTACGCGGACGACTCCTGCTACCACGGCGGTCGGCCACAGCTCACGCCGGGCCGTGGCTACTACGCCCACAACAACATCGACACCGTGTACTACGACCGCCAGCACAAGCCGCACTTCGTCAACGCCGACGACAGCGGCGACCTGATCCACGTGACCGACTGCGCCTCCGCGTGCGCCGCGATCGACGAGATCTGCGCGCAGGGCGAGGGCAACGACGCGACGGGCTTCGTGCACGGCGGCGACGTGGCGTGCACCCCGCCGACGGACCCCGACTACGACGACAAGCTCGACGAGGAGCTGTCGCACTTCGCCAAGTTCAACCAGATCTACTGCCGGTACCAGCGGTTGACGGCGGCGTTCAACGACGCGCTGGGCGTCGACGACTACGACATCGCCAAGCACTTCGTGCTCGACGTCCCGAGCAATCCGGTCAACGCCGACTACCCGGACGGGATCCAGGCGGTCAACCAATTGACCAACGCGATCTACACGTACATCTTCGTGATGACCGAGAGCTGCTACCGGACCGACGGCGACACGCAGTACGAGACGTTCATGTTCGGCATCCACAAGTCGATGATCTTCCTCCTCAACTCGCTGTGCGGGGCGATGACCGGCTATCGCTACCTCTCCCGGAAGGACGGCAAGGAGTACACCGCCGCCTGCACCTTCGAGGACTACTGGTTCGCCGCCGCGTCGAGTCCGAAGAGCCAGATCATCGA
>JBFGCT010000184.1:0-8024 GCA_041581055.1 Ilumatobacteraceae bacterium
CCCGCCTCCGCCCCCTCCTCCGCCGCCGCCGGCGCCGCCTCCCCCGCCGGCGCCCGCTCCGGAGGCATCACACTGGGGGAGGTCGCAGAAGCCGACGTCGCCGGCCCCGCCCCGAGCTCCACCCTCGAACGGCGCCAGCCCGGGCGATCCGCCCCCTCCGGCGCCGCCGAGCGCGGCGGAGATGGTCGACTCGACGAGTTCGAGCGTGCCGACGTCGTCGATCAGCAGCGCGACGGACGCGCCACCGCCGCCGCCGCCGAGGCCTCCCGCCCCGCCGTCGCTGCCGCCGCCACCACCGCCGCCACCGCCGCCGCCGACGCCGGTCAGCGGCGGGCCGTGGCCACCGCCGCCGCCACCACCGCCTCGGCCGGGCTGTCCGTCGCCGCCCGCCGCGCCGGGCTCGCCGGCAAGGTCGAGCGGATCCCCTTCGCGGTACGCCGCCCCGCCGTCGCCGCCGTCACCGCCGTCGCCACCGCCGCCGCCCGCGCCCGGGGCGCCGTCGGGCCGTGCGCTCGTCCCTCCCGCGGCGCCGCCCTGGCCGGCCGACCCGTTGCCGGCGAGTCCGCCGTCGCCGCCGTCACCGCCGCTCGCCGCCGGATCCTGCTCCGAGCCCGCGCCGCCGCCCCCGCCCTGGGCCTCGACGGCCGCGCCACCGCCCGCCACCGCGCTGCGGTCGCCCGGCTCGGGAACGGCCCCGGCCGCGCCACGCCCGCCGCGGCCGGCGTTGATCGTCGACCCGATCACCGCGAGCCGGCCGACGTTCCGGCCGACGACGCCCGCGCTGACGGCGCCGGAACCGGGTGCGGCGTCGGCGGCGACGATGCGGCTGTCGATGATCGCGAACCTCGCCGGCCCGCTGACGAAGACGGCGTGCGCCTCGCCCACGGCGTCGTCGGAGAGCCCGAGGATCTCGACCGCGGACAGCACGCCCGGATCGACACCGACGACCCGCAGCCCGACCGCGGCGACCCGGATCACGGCGCGCTTGTTCGGGTCGCGCACCCAGTTGTCGTCGAACCCGCCGTAGACGCTCGTCGCGCTGTCGAGTTCGAGCGTGGCCGCGGATTCGTCGTACGTCCCGACCGTGCGGACGTACAGATCGCGCCCCGCCGCGGCGGCCACCGCCCGGCGCAGCGTGCGGTACGGCTCGGCGCGGCTGCCGTCGCCGTCGTCGCTGCCCCGCTCGCCGTCGACGAACGCGGCCTGGCTGACGTCCTCGAAGACGCGCACGATCATCTGGTCGGTCGCCACGCCGTCGGTCCCGCCGACCTCGAGGTCGAACATCAGCGTCGAGACGTCCTGCGGGGCGAGAAAGATCGCAGTCGCGCCGCTCAACGTCCCAGTCCCGCCGGTGACGTCCGGACCGGCCGTCTGCGTCCAGCGCACGGCGGAATCGGGCGTGCCGGCGCTGAGCCCGCCGGCGATCAGCGTCACCTCCGCGCCGAGGTCGACGTCGAGGTCGATGCCGGCGTCGGCGACCGCCGGGATCGGCGGGCTCGTGGTCGTCGTGGTCGTCGTGGTCGTCGACGTGGTGGTTGTGGTCGTCGGTGGCGGGTCGGTCGCCGTCGGCGGCGGGCGCGTGTCGGTCGCCGGGACCGAGTCGCTGACCGGGTCGTCGCGACCGCGGGTGACGGCGAACGAAAGCACCCCTGCGACCAGGACGAACGCGCCGGCGACGGCGAGACCGACGGCGACCGTCCGCTGACGGCGTTCCGCCGGGGACCACGCCGCACCGTCGGGCGACGTCGGGGGCCCGCCGCCGGGCTCGGTCATCGACTCCTCACGTCGCGCACGGTAGCGGTGAGCAGGCGTCGTCCGGTGTCACGCGGGCTCGGCGGCCGGGACGAGCAACGGGCGCAGCAGCCCGAGCGCGGTGATCACGGAGAACTGCCGCATCTGCTCGCGCAGACCCGGCAACCGGAGCTCGCGCACCTCGTCGAAGCCGGGGCCGACCAGCCCGACGTACAGCGTGCCGGCCGGGCGGCCGTCCTGCTCGGCCGGGCCGGCCACGCCGGTCAACGCCAACCCGACGTCGGAACCCAGAAGCTCGCGCACCCCGTGCGCCATCTGGCGGGCCGCCGACCCGCTGACCACCGGGCCGTCGCCGACGCCGAGCAGCGCCTGCTTGACGTCGGTGGCGTAGCTGACCACGCCACCCCGGAACACGTCGCTGGCCCCGGGGACGCCGGTCAGCCGGCCGGCGACCAACCCCCCGGTGACCGACTCGGCGACGGCCAGCGTCAACCCCCGCCGGCGGCACAGGTCGAGCACCACGGACTCCATCGTGTCGTCGTCGACGCCGAAGACGAGGTCGCCGAGCCGTTCCCGGATCACGTGCTCCCAGTGGTCGAGCTGCTCGCCGCACGCGCCGACGGTCGCCGCCTTGGCGGTCAGCCGGACCTTGAGCCCCTCCCAGCCGCTGGCCAGGAACGCCAGCGTCGGCGTGTCGGGCGACTCGAGTTGGGCGATGACCGCGTCGAGGCGCTCGTTGAGCCCGCTCTCGCTGTCGCCCCACGTGCGCAGCACGCGGCTGGCGATGACCGCGTCGGCGCCGGCGCGGCGGCGGAGGTCGGGGATGATCACCCGCAGCACCATGTCCTGCATCTCGTGCGGGACGCCCGGCACGGCGTACACGACCTTGTCGGCGCCGTCGACGAGGACCGGGCAGATCAACCCCGGCGCCGTCCCGCGCGTCTGCTCGATGACCGTCGCCCCGGCCGGGACCATCGCCTGGCGCAGGTTGTTCTCCGACATCGTCCGACCGCGGGCCTCGAACATCGCCCGGATCGCGTCACCGATGTCGGGGCGGAACTCGAGCTCGACGCCCATCACGGCGGCGAGCGCGTCGCGGGTCAGGTCGTCGTGCGTCGGACCCAGCCCTCCGCAGACGATCACCGCGTCGGCGTCGCGCAGGACGCGGCGCAGCTGTTCGGTGATCCGCCCGACGTTGTCGCCGACCTTGACCTGCACGAGCGAGTCGACGCCGCTCGCCGCGAGCTCGCCGCCGATCCACGCCGAGTTCGAGTCGATGATCTGTCCGAGGAGCAGCTCGGTCCCGACCGCCAGGACGTCACATCTCATCGGGCGGCCTCCGGCCGGGCGCGCTCACGGAACGGCATGCTCGCGCACGGCCGCCGCCTGGGCCGAACGGGCGCTGTGCAGGTACTGGAACCCGGTGACGACGGTCAGCAACACCGAGATCCACAGCAGGCCGTTCCACAGCCACGTCGCGTCGAGCACGGTCCAGGGCAGCACCGCGAACGCCACGGCGAACTGCTGGACGACGGTCTTGTACTTCGCCAGCTTCTTCGCCGGGACGCTGATCCCCTTCCCGCCGAGCACGACCCGGTAGACGCTGATGACGAGCTCGCGGGCGGCGATGATCACGACCGGGACCCACGGGAGGACGCCCGTGCTGACCAGCGTGAACATCGCACCGAGAACCAGGACCTTGTCGGCCAGCGGATCGAGGAACGCCCCGAACGAGGTCGGCCCCCGCTTGCGGGCGATGTACCCGTCGATGAAGTCGCTGGCGCACAGGACGAACCAGAGGAAGAAGGCGATCCACGAGCCGCTGCCGTCGCTGGGGATCGCCCAGAACATCAGCGGCGACAGCAGCAGCCGGGTGACGGTGATGGCGTTCGCCCAACTCGCCACCGACTCGACCATCAGTCGACCGCCTCGAGGGCGAGCAGGTCGGCGCCGGATCCGACGAGGTCCGGGCCCAGGGCGTCGACGATCGCGACCTCGGTGAAGGTCCCCACGGCGTCATTCTGCCCGACGTGGACCACCCCGTCGATCTCGGGCGCCTCGCGATGGCTGCGTCCGACCCCGGGCGTGTCGACGAGCACCTCGATCGTGCGCCCGATCAGCTCGTCGCGGCGGGACATCGTGATCCCGTCCTGCAACTCGCGCAACTCGGCGAGCCGCTCGTTCATCAGCCCGCCGTCGACCGCCCCGTCGAGCCCGACGGCATACGTGCCGTCCTCACGGCTGTAGGCGAAAAACCCGCACCAGTCGAGTTGGGCCCGCTCGACGAAGTCGAGGAGCTGGTCGTGGTCGGCCTCGGTCTCACCCGGGTAGCCGACGATGAAGTTGCTGCGGAACGCGGCGTCGGGCTCGCGGGCCCGGATGTCGGCGATCCGGGCGAGGAACCGCGGGCCGTCGCCCCAGCGGCGCATCCGGCGCAGGAGCGGCTTGCTGACGTGCTGGAGCGACAGGTCGAAGTACGGCACCCCGGACCGGCAGACCGCGTCGATCAGCTCGTCGGTCAGGTCGCTCGGATAGAGGTACAGCAGGCGGACCCGGTCGACCGCCGCGGCGACGGCGTCGACCAGCGGCACGATCGACCCGGCGCCGAGCTCGTCGGGCCGGTCCTTGCCGTACGACGCCAGATCCTGGGCGACGAGGACGATCTCGCGGGCCCCGAGCGCGTCGACCTCGGCGAGGATCGAGTCGACGTCGCGGCTGCGCTGCGGCCCGCGGAAGCTCGGGATGGCGCAGAACCCGCAGGACCGGTCGCAGCCCTCGGCGATCTTGACGTAGGCCCACGGCACGGCCGACTTCGGGCGCGGCAGGTTGAGCAGGTCGAACGACGGCAACGGCGTCGACGACACCGGGATCAGCCGGCGCCCCGACGGCGACACGCCGGCCGCGGCGTCGGCGACGTCGGCGGGGTCGGCGGGGTCGGCGGGGTCGGCGGCGAGCGGCGCGAACGCCTGGCCGAAGCCGGCGATCTGGTCGACCTCCGGCAGCGCCTCAGCCAGCTCGGCGCCGTACCGCTCGGCCATGCAGCCGGTGACGACCAGCCGGCTGCCGCTGGCGCGCTGCTCGTCGAGCGCCAGGATCGTGTCGATCGACTCGCGGCGGGCGTCCTCGATGAACGCGCAGGTGTTGACGACGACGAGATCGGCGTCGGACACGTCGCCGGTCGGCGCCATCCCGTCGGCGACGAGCGCCCCGGTCAGCTTGTCGGAGTCGACGTCGTTCTTCGGGCAGCCCAACGTCTCGAGGTAGAAGCGCTGCACCACGGTCGATCACGCTATCGGTCGCCGGCTTGTCGGAGCCGTAACCGGTGTCTGCCGCCGACGGTTACAGGTGGGCGAGGCGCAGGCCGGGGCGGGGCCAGGGAAACGACACGAGGCGCCCGGTCGCCGAGAGCGTGACGAACGCGGTCCGCAGATCCTCGCCGCCGAAGCAGATGTTGGTCGTCATCGGGTCGCCGGTCGCGTGGTGCTCGAACGCCGCGCCGTCGGGGGAGATCGCCGTGATGCCACCGTCGGCGATCGTCGCGACGCACACGTAGCCGTCGCCGTCCACGGCGAGGGAGTCGAGGTACTGGAACCCGCCGAGGCCGGCGAGCAAGGTGTTCGGGTCGAGCGGGATCGCCGGCGCCAACTCGCCCGGGCCGACGACCTGCCGGCGCTGCACCCGGTTGGTGTGCGTCTCGGCCCAGTACAGCGTCCACAGGTCGGGCGACAGGCCGATGCCGTTGGGCGAGTCGGTCGGGAACGCCACCTCGCGGATCTCCGAGCCGTCGGCCCGCGCCCAGTAGATGGCCGAGAGGTCGGCCTTGCGCGTGTTCGTGTCGCGGATCCCGTGGTCGGTGAACCAGAACCCCCCGTGTCCGTCCATGACGATGTCGTTCGGGCCGCGCAGCGGATGGCCGTCGCACTCGGTGTAGAGATCGGTCACCGTGCCGTCGTGGAGGTCGACCCGCTGGATCCTGCCACCGATGTACCGCGCCGGGTCGTGGCCGCCCGGGAACATCATGCCGTCGATCTCGATCGGGCTGAACGAGCCGCCGTTGTTGCACAGGTAGGCCGCTCCGTCCGGGCCGATCGCGACGCCGTTCGGGCCGCCCTCGATCTCGGCGATCGTGACGGTCGTGCCGTCGGGGTGGGCCCGCGTCAACCGGGGCCCGAACATCTCGACGAGGATGACCGAGCCGTCGGGCATGGCGACCGGCCCCTCGGGGAAGCGCAGCCCGGCCGCGACCTCGGTGAGTTCGGGCGTGAATCGGGACAGCGCGTCGCTCATCGCCCCATCTTGGCAACCACGGGCCGACGCGGACCCAGTCGGGAACCAGCGAGCCACGACGGGATCCGACGATCGAGAGCCGTGAGCCGCCCCGCGGCGGTTCGGCTACTGTGAAGGAGTGCTCACGCACCGTGGGCGTTCGAGGCAGGGGATGGCCCGATGATCAACGAACCCGATTTCCGCATCACGCCGCTGAGGTTGATCCGCACGTGGTTCCTGAACGGGCTCAACGGGACGGTGTTCTTGTGCACGTGGGGCCGGCGCGTGCTGCACGAGGGCCGGTTCCGCCACCGCCGCTGGACCGACTGGGCGCGGGCGTTTCACATCACGCCGGCGCACCACCTGACGCCGGCGAGCGAGGACGACGTCCGCCGGATCGTGCGCGCCGCGCGGAAGGTGCGCGTCGTCGGCGCCGGACACTCCTTCAACGCCGCGCCGCTGACCGACGAGACGATGCTCTCGCTCGACCAGCTCGACGGGGTCGAGCTGATCCCCGATCCGGAGCGGGCCGGCTGGGCGATCGCCCGAGTGCAGGCCGGGATTCGGCTGCGGGCGCTCAACGAGAAGCTCGCCGCCGACGGCTTCGCGCTGAGCGTCGCCGGGTCGACCGACCCGCAGTCGGTCGGCGGGCTCGTCGCCACCGACCTGCACGGCACCGGCCGCGACCACGGGTTCCTGTCCGAGAGTCTGCTGTCGCTGCGGATCGTCGACGGGCAGGGTCGAGTCGCCGACCACCGCCCGGGCGACGACGTCTTCCACGCCGCGATCGGTGGGTTCGGAACGTGTGGCGTCGTCGTCGGCGCGGACATCGCGGTCGAGCCGGCGTACAACCTGGCGACGTCGGTCAAGGTCGTGGACCGCCGCTGGGCCGAGGAGAACATCGACGCGTTGTTGGCCGAGAACAGCCATCTCAGCTTCTACTACTTCGGCGGCTTCGCCCGCGATGACGCCCAGGACGAGACGGAGGGCCTGACCGTCGTGCGGATGAACCGGTGGCGGCGGACGGTCGACCCACCGAGCCAGTTCCTGCGCACCCGCAGCCTCGTCGCCGAACTGGCCGACCTCGTGTTCTCCGGATTCCTGTTCGACGCGGCACGGATGCTGCACATCGCCAACCCGGTGGCGCGGATCGGCCTGCGGCTGTACGGCTTCGTCGTCAACCAGCGCGAGATCGTCTATCCGGCGGCGCAGGGCTTCGCCCGCACCCTCTACTACCGGCATGACGAGATCGAGTACGGCGTCCCGTTCGAGCGTTATCAGGAGTGTCTCCTCGCCGTCCGCAAACTGCTCCTGGGGCGCCGCTATCCGACGATCGTCGAGGTGCGCTTCACGCCCGACAACTCCCAGGCGCTGCTCGGCCCCGGCGTCGGACGCCGAACCGCGTACATCGAGCTGGCGTCCAGCATGGTCCGGCCGACCGATCCGATCTTCGAGGAGTTCGAGGCGATCGTCCGCGCCCACGGCGGCCAGCCCCATCTCGGCAAGAAGACCTACATCGGCCCCGACGAGCTCGCCGAGATCTACGGCGAGGTCAAGATGCGCCGGTTCGAGTCCGCTCGCTGCCGCCAGGATCCCGACGGCAAGTTCCTCAACGACTACGCGCTGTCGTTGCTCGGCGCGAAGCCGCGGGTCGCGCAGCGGGCCTGACGCCTCAGGAGACTCCTAGTGCCGTGACCGTGAACGTTCGGGGTGTCGACGTCGAGTCGAGTTCGTCGGTCGCAAGGCGCGGCGACGACTGCGCAGCCTTGCACTGCGGTGAGGAGCGGCAACGCAGCGAGCGGCGAACTCGGCCGGCGGAACACCGCAAACGTTTGCGGTCAGGGCACTAGTCGTTCTGCTGGAGGAGCTCGAACTCCACGACGGTCATCAGCACCGATCGCGACTTGGAGACCTCGCTCCGCCCGACGACGCCGCGTTGCTCGAGCAGGTCCATGATGCGCCCGGCGCGAGCGAAGCCGACCTTCAACTTGCGCTGCAGCATCGAC
>JBFGCT010000185.1:0-7969 GCA_041581055.1 Ilumatobacteraceae bacterium
GCGGACGTAGGTGCCCGGCGAGCAATCGACCTCGATGGCGAACACGAGCGGGTCGGCGGTCGGGGCGACCTCGAAACGGTGGATCGTGACCGGCCGGGCGTCCCGCTCGACCTCGATCCCCTCCCGCGCCAGCTCGTGCAGCCGGCGCCCGCCGACCCTCAGCGCCGAAACCATCGGCGGGACCTGCTCGATCTCACCGGTCAGGTCGGCCGCGGCGCGCCGCACGTCGTCGATCGTCACGCCGGACATGTCGTGGGTCGCGGTCACCGCTCCGGCCGCGTCGAGCGTGTCGGTCTCGACGCCGAGCGCCACCTCGCCGACGTAGGACTTGGTCGTCTTCTCGACGAACCGCAGCAGCTTGGTCGCCTTGCCCACGGCGACCACGAGCACGCCGGTGGCGTCGGGGTCGAGCGTCCCGCCGTGGCCGACCTGGCGCTCGTCGAAGCGCTTGCGCAGCATGCCGACCACGTCGTGGCTGGTGACGCCGGCGGGCTTGTCGACGACCGCGACGCCGTGGGTCGTGGCGGGTCGGCGCCTGGCCATCAGCGGCGGCTCACTCCCCGCTCCCGGCGTTTCGCTCGCGGTCGGCGCGCAGGATCTCCTCGATCCGCTCGGCGGCGCGGATCGCGATGTCCGGTTGGAAGTCGAGAATCGGCGTCTTCTTGGCGCGGATCTGCCTGGCGATCGACGACTGCAGCCTGACGCGGTGCGATCCGAGGGCGTCGAGGATGGCCGCGTCGCCGTCCTCCCCGTCGAGCGAGTCGAAGAAGACGATCGCCCGGTTCAGCTCCTGATCGACGTCGATCGCGGTGACGGTCACGAACGCCAGGCGTTCGTCGTCGATCCGGACGAGTTCCTCGGCGATGATCTCCCGCAGGGTCTGCCCGACGCGCGCGCTGCGCGGGTACTTGGGCCCGCCCGACTGTGCGGCGCCGCCGCGCTTGCCGCCGCGTCCTCGTCCACTCACGTCGTGTCCTCTCTGGTCGAGCCGCGGGGCGGCCTCAGGTGAAGTCTGGCGCGAGGCGGTTCGAGCGCTTCAGCTCGGCCATCCCCGACATCGTGGCGAGCGTCTCGACCGCGTCCCACAGCGCGAGCGCATCGGGGCCGCGCGGCGCCTTGGAGATCACCGGGCCGAAGAAGCTGCCCTCGCGGTCGGTCCCCGGCCGGAACGTCAGGATCGGCGTGCCGACGTCGTCGCCGGTGCGGCCCAGGCACAGCTCAGTGTCGGCCCGCAGGTGGGCGTCGTGGGAGTCGTCGTCGGCCGCCGACGCGTACCCCTCGTCGAAGCCGGCCTCGCCGAGCAGCGTCCGGAGGAAGCCGAGCGTGTCGTCGCGCGCCTCGTCGCGGCGTTGGTCGACGTGCAGCGCGGTGCCGAGCGTCGTGTACCAGCGGCCGACGGCGCCGGGATCGTCCTCGCGCAGACGGATCTCGTCAGCGATCCGCAGCCCCTGGTGCCCGACGTAGTGGCCGGCCCGGTACTCGGGCGTGTACCACTCCTGGGTGGTCTTCTCGTTGAGGATCCACAGCGAGATGAACCGCCAGTCGACCTCGTAGGAGCGCTGCTGTTGCACGTCCACCACCCAACGGGAGGTGATCCAGGCCCACGGTCAAACCGGGTCCCAGAAGAAGTCGAGGTCGACAGCTCGGGTCATGTGCGGGCGATTTCGACGTCGTCGTAGGTCTCGATCAGGTCGCCGGCCTTGAGGTCTTGGAAGTCGGACAAGCCGACGCCGCACTCGAAGCCCTCGCGGACTTCGCGCACGTCGTCTTTGAACCGCTTGAGCGAGCTGATCTCGCCCTTCCAGATGATCGTGCCGTCGCGCAGGAAGCGCACCTTGGAGCCGCGCGTGATGACGCCGGAGCGGACGTAACACCCGGCGATCGCGCCGAGCCGCGGGACGCGGAAGATCTCGCGCACCTCGGCCTCGCCGGTGACGACCTCCTCGTACTCCGGCTCGAGCATGCCGACCAGCGCCTGCTCGATGTCTTCGAGCAGCTTGTAGATGATCTCGTAGGTGCGGATCTCCACACCCTCCTGCTCGGCCAGCTTGCGGGCCTTGCCGTCGGGGCGAACGTTGAACCCGATGATCGTCGCGTTGGTGGCGGCGGCGAGGGTGATGTCGTTCTCGGTGATGCCGCCGACCGCACGGTGCACGAACGACTGCTCGACCTCGTCGCGGTCGAGACGCCGCAGCGAGTCGGTGACCGCTTCGAGCGAGCCCTGAACGTCGGCCTTGAGCAGCAGGTTGAGCGACGCCTTCTCACCCGACTGGATCTGAGCGAAGATGTCCTCCAGCTTTGTTCCCGTCTTGGCGCGTGAGTCCTCGCGGAGGTGGCGCGCCTTGAGGCGCTCCTCGCGGGCCTCGCCGACCGTGCGGGCGGTCTTCTCGTCGGGGGCGACGCGGAACTCGTCGCCGGCCTCGGGGACCGTCGACAGCCCGAGCACCTGGACCGGCATCGACGGGCCGGCCGACTTGACCGGCTCGCCCTTGTCGTTGATCATCGCCCGCACGCGGCCCCAGGCCCCGCCGGCCACGATCGGGTCGCCGATCTCGAGCTTTCCCTTGTCGACGAGAACCGTCGCCACCGGACCGCGGCCCTTGTCGAGCTGCGCCTCGATCACGATGCCCTTGGCCCGCCCGTTCGGGTTGGCCTCGAGCGCCTCGAGCTCGGCGACGACCTGCAACTGCTCGACGAGGTCGTCGACGCCGAGGCCGGTCAGCGCCGACATCTCGACGACGATCGTGTCGCCACCCCACGACTCGGGGACGAGCTCGTGCTCGGCGAGTTGGGTCAGCACCCGCTGCGGGTCGGCGTTGTCCTTGTCGATCTTGTTGACCGCGACCACGATCGGCACGTCGGCGGCCCGCGCGTGGTCGATCGCCTCGATCGTCTGCGGCATGATCCCGTCGTCGGCCGCGACCATCAGCACGACGATGTCGGTCGCCTGGGCGCCGCGGGCGCGCATCTGGGTGAACGCCGCGTGGCCGGGCGTGTCGAGGAACGTGACCGATCCGAGCTCGTTGAACACCTGGTAGGCGCCGATGTGCTGGGTGATGCCGCCGGCCTCGCCGTCGACGACATGGGCCCCTCGGATGTGGTCGAGCAACGTGGTCTTGCCGTGGTCGACGTGGCCCATCACCGTGATCACCGGCGGACGCGGCTCGAGGTCGGACTCGTCGTCGGAGTCGTCGAACAGCTTCTGCAGCTCGATCTCCTCCTGCTGGCCCGGCTCGACCATGAGGATGTCGGCGCCGATCTCCAGCGCGAACAGCTCCATCTGCTCGTCGGCGAGGACCATGGTCGCGGTGACCATCTCGCCGTTGTTGAGCAGGAACCGGACGACGTCGGCCGCGGTCCGGTTCAGCTTCGGCGCGAACTCCTGGGCCGACACGCCGCGCTCGATGATGACCGTGCCCTCGGGCACCGGTGCGTCGGAGGACGTGTACGTCGTGAACTGCGGCTGCAACTCGTCCTGGTCGCGACGGCGACGCCGACGGCCGGTGCGACGCGGCGGGCGGCGCTGGCCGGAGGGCCGTTGACCACCGCCGCCGGGACGGCCGCCCGGACCTCCACCAGGACCGGGGCCACCGGGGCCGCCGGGACGGCCGCCGCCGGGAGCGCCGCTGCGCCCGCCGTAGCCGCCGCCGGACGGTCCGCTGGGGCTCGTCGAACGGCCGCCTGCGCGCTGCGCGCCGGGGCGGGCGCTGCCTGGCGGAGGCGGGATCGGCTTGCCGCTCGGCGACAGCGGGCGGCCGGGGGGCGGCGGGACCAGCTTGCCGCTCGGACCGACCGGACGCTGCGGCGCGCCGGCCGGCGTCGAATCGGCGGGGCGGTCGCGCGCGTCGGTGAGCGGCACGCCGGGCATCTCGGGCGGGCGGCCGTCGACACCGGGTCGGGCGCTGGAGATCACGCGGGACGGCGGCTCGGCGGCGGGCGCGGCGGCCGGGGGCGCGGCTTCGGGCGCCGCCTCCTGGGCGGGCTGCGGTTCGACCGACTCGACGGCGGCAGGCGCTTCTGCGGCGGCCGGCACCGGGGCGGCGCCCGTGGGCTCGGACGCGACCGCGGGCTCTGGCGCGACCGCGGGCTCGGGCGCGACCGCCGGCTCGGGCGCGACCGCGGGCTCGGGCACGTCCGCCGCCGCCGGTTGGCCGGCCGGCTCGGCGACCTGTTCGGCCGCGGCGTCATCGGCCGACGGCGCCTCGGCGGTCGTCGACGCGGCCGTGGCCGGCGCGTCGTCGCTGACCTTCGGCGCGGCCTGCTCGGTGGTCGACGCGGCCGCCGACGCCGTCGTCTCGGGCGCCGCCGTGACGGCGGGCGCGGCCTTCTTCTTGGCCGGCGCCTTCTTCTTGGCCGGCGCCTTCTTCTTGGCCGCCGACTTCTTGACCGGCTTGGCCTCCTCGGGCTGCTCGGCGCGAGTCAACCCGTCGCGATCGGCACGCCGGCGCACCATGTCGGCGTACGCCTCGGCCAGCGATGACGACGGACCCTTGGCGGCAACGCCGAGCACACCACACAGATCGAGCACCTCTGTGTTCGTCATCCCGAGCTCCTTGGCCAGCTCGTGGATCCTGATCTTCTTTGCAGCCACGTTCTCGATTCAACCTTTCCCAGTCGTCAATCCCTCGCGAATGCCCGATTCATGGTGCATCCGGGCGCCCGGCGAAGTCGGCCGCATGACGCGCCAATCCCGCCAGCGCGGTTCGTTCCTCATCGTCGAGCGACCCGCGCCAGGCCCGCTCGAACGCCCGCTTGCGGAGCGCCGCGGCCAGGCACGCAGGGTCGACCGCCCCCGACGCCGGCGCCGACACGTCACGGCAGAGCCACGCTCCCCGCCCGCGGCTCGGCCCACCGACCACGACCGATCGGTCGGCGCGGGTGATCCGCACCAGCGCCGTGGTCGGCGCGCGCCGACGACAGCCGACGCACGTGCGGACGGGCTCGGTGTCACGTTCGGGCTCAGCTGGCGCCGCTTTCGTCGTCGGCCGCGGCCTCGGTGGCGTCGGTTTCTTCGGTTGCTTCGGTCGCTTCGGTTGCTTCGACATCGGCGTCGGTTCCTTCGGCATCGGCGTCGGTTCCTTCGGCATCGGCGAGTTCGTGATCGGCGGACGCCGCGTCCGGCTCGGCCGCGACCGCGCCCTCGGCGGTCGCCGCGCCCTCGGCGGTCGCCGCGTCGTCGGCGGACGGCGCGTCGTCGGCCTTGTCCGTCGCCGCGTCCTCGGCGGACGGCGCGTCGTCGGCCTTGTCCGTGACCGCGTCCTCGGCGGTCGGCGCGCCCTCGGCGGCCGCCGGCGCGCGTTCGGCGGCGGCGTCGACCATCGCCGCCTCGCGGGCGGCGATCGCCTGTTGCTCGAGCCACGCCGATTCGCTGATGACCGTGCCGTCGGCGGCGTGCCACTCCATCTCACCGGTCTCGGAGTTGGCGACCCAGGCGCCGTCGGCGTAGTCGACCTCGGCGTCGCGGCCGCCGGCCGGCACGCCCTCGGCGAGCTGCGTTTCCGAGCGGATGTCGACCCGCACACCGGTCAGCCGGGCGGCGAGCCGGGCGTTCTGGCCCTCTCGTCCGATCGCCAGGCTGAGCTGGTGGTCCGGATCGATCACGTCGGCCTGGGTGCCGTCGTCGGAGAGGATCACCTGGGTGACCTTGGCCGGCGACAGCGCCTTGGCGACGAAGTCCTGGATGTCCTCGCTGAACGGGACGATGTCGATCTTCTCACCGCGCATCTCGTTGACGACCATCCGCACCCGGCCGCCGCGGGCGCCGACGCAGGCGCCGACCGGATCGACGTTGTGGTCGTTCGACCAGACGGCGATCTTCGTGCGGTGGCCGGGCTCGCGGGCGCAGGCCTTGATCTCCACGATGCCGTCGGCGATCTCGGGGACCTCGAGCTCGAAGAGCCGCTTGATCAGCCCGGGGTGGGTGCGCGACACGACGATCTGGGGGCCCTTCGGGGTGCGCCGGACCTCGACGATGTACGCCTTCTGGCGGTCGCCCTGGGTCGGCCGCTCGAACGGGACCTGCTCGGCCTGCGGCAGCAGCGCCTCGACGCGGCCCAGGTCGAGCAGGGTGTAGCGGGCGTCGGCGCGCTGGATGATGCCGGTGACGATGTCGCCCTCGCGGTTCGCGTACTCCTCGAACTTGCGGTCGGACTCGACCTCGCGGATCCGCTGGCTCATCACCTGGCGGAACGTCTGGGCGGCGATGCGGCCGAGCTCCTCGCGCTTGGGGGTGTCGTCGCGCTCGTTGACCCAGTTCCCGTCCTCGTCGACGTCGTAGGCGATGAAGCTGAAGTCCATCGTCTCCGGATTGACCTCGACCACGACCTCGTCGGCCGCGTCCGGGCGCCGCTTGTAGGCCGAGGCGAGCGCGTCCACGAGCACGTGGAGCAGCGCGTCCTCCGAGAGACCCTTCTCCTGGGCCAACATCGAGATGGCTTCGCTCATGTCCAGGTTGCTCACGACGTCTGCTTCTCCTTCGTCGAATCGGGGTTCGGGACGGCCGAACCCCCGACCGGTTGCTTCTTCGTCTTCTTCTTCTTGCCGCCGGGCTTCGGCGCCGGGCCCCATTCGAACACGGTTCGGGCCTTGTCGATCGTCGAGATCTGGACCACCCGCTCGTCGCCGTTGGCGAGCCGGATGGTGGCTGTCGAGTCGTCGGATTCGACGAGGACGCCGTCGATGCGGCGCTCGTCGGACTCGACGCCGCGCAGCCGGATGGTGACGTCCTTGCCGACCTCGCGCCGGAAGTGGGCGGGCGTGCGCAGTTGCCGCTCGAGGCCGGGGCTGGTGACCTCGAGGGTGTAACGCCCGGGGATCGGGTCGGCGTGGTCCATCTCGCGCGAGATCAGACGCGTCGCCAGCGCCAGGCTGTCGAGCGTGATGCCCGCCTCGGACCCCGGGGGCGTGTCGAGGGTCACCCGGATGGTCGCCCCGCGCCGCTCGACGTCGTACACGTCGAGATCGAGATCGGAGGCGATCGGATCGACGATGTCGTGGACGCGGTCCAGCTCGCTCGCTGCGCTCATCGAAGTGCCTCCTTTCAACAAAGAAGGCGTGGGGGGCTTCCCCCCACGCCTTTCGGTACGGAACCAAATGGGAGCGCCATCATAGCAGCGGGAGCAACAACCCCGGCGGGCCCGCGCTAGCTTGCGCTCCGTGCTTCGGATGTCGACTCTGTTCCTGCGCACGCTGCGCGACGACCCGTCCGACGCCGAGGTTCCGAGCCACCGGCTCCTCCTGCGCGCCGGCTACATCCGCCGCGCCGCCCCCGGCGGTTTCTCGTGGCTGCCGCTCGGTTGGGCGGTGCTGCGCAACGTCGAGCGCGTCGTCCGCCAGGAGATGGACGCGGCGGGCTTCCAGGAGGTGCACTTCCCGGCGCTGCTGCCCCGCGAGCCGTACGAGACGACCGGCCGCTGGACCGAGTACGGCGACAACCTCTTCCGCCTGGTCGACCGGCGCGGCGCCGACTTCCTGCTGGCGCCCACCCACGAGGAGATGTTCACGCTCCTGGTCAAGGACATCGCGACGTCCTACCGGGACCTCCCGCTGCACCTCTACCAGATCCAGACCAAGTATCGCGACGAGGCGCGGCCGCGCGCCGGCCTGCTGCGCTCGCGCGAGTTCCTGATGAAGGACTCCTACAGCTTCGACCTCGACGACGAGAGCCTGCAGCGCTCCTACGACGCGCACCGCACGGCGTACATCAGCCTGTTCGACCGGCTCGGCCTGCCGTACGTGATCGTCGCCGCGATGTCGGGGGCGATGGGTGGCTCGGCCTCCGAGGAGTTCCTGTCGCCGGTCGACGTTGGCGAGGACGCCTTCGTCCGCTGCACGTCGTGCGATTACGCGGCCAACGTCGAGGCGGTCACGACGACCCCGCCGCCGACCGTGCCCCTCGACGGAGCCCCGGAAGCGGTCGTCCACGACACGCCCGACACGCCGACGATCGCCACCCTCGTCGACTTCGTCA
>JBFGCT010000186.1:0-7960 GCA_041581055.1 Ilumatobacteraceae bacterium
CGGGCCTGACGACATGGCCGCATCGCTCACCGCCCTCCTCGAAGGCCGTCCGGCCCGCGACTACTCGCTGGTCGGCGCGGAGTCGCGGCGGGCGGTGGAGCACGGGCTGGCCGACGCCGAGTGGTTCCGGCCGCACGTCGATCCGGCGCGCCTCGCGGCCCTCACCGAGCGGACCAACGGCCGGGCGGTGCTCGACGCCGCGCTCTGGTTTGCGCTCCTGATCGGGTTCGGCGCGGCCGCGGTGCTGTCGATCGGGAACTGGTGGGCGATCCCGCTGTTCGCCGCGTACGGCGCGCTCTACGGCGGCTCGGCCGACCCGCGGTGGCACGAGTTCGGGCACGGCACCGCGACCCGGTCCGAGCGGGTCAACGACGCGGTGTACTACGTGGCGTCGTTCTTTCTGCTGCGCGGCCCGACGCTCTGGCGCTGGTCGCACTACCGGCACCACAGCGACACGATCGTCGTCGGCCGCGACCCCGAGATCCAGGTCCCCCGGCCGCCGACGATCCGCAAGTTCCTCCTGAACTACACCCACCTGCTGATCGTCCCGAAGGCGCTGGCGCGGATGGCGCGCCACGCGTTCGGGCGGATCGACGCGGAGGCCCGGGACTTCATCCCCGAGCGAGAGTTGCGCAAGGTCGTTTGGGAGGCCCGCGCCTTTCTCGGGATCCTCGCCGCGGTGGTGGCGACGTCGATCGCCATCGGCAGCGTCGTGCCGTTGCTGCTGGTCGGCCTGCCGACGATCTACGGCGCGTGGCTGATGGTGTTCTTCGGCGTCACGCAGCATCTCGGGCTGCGCGAGGACGTGCTCGACCACCGCGCCAACACCCGTACCGTGTACATGAACCCGGTCTTCCGCTTCCTGTACCTCAACATGAACTACCACGTGGAACACCACATGTTCCCGGCGGTTCCGTACTACCGGCTGCCGGCGCTGCACGCCGAGATTCGCGACGCGCTCCCCGCGCCGAGCCCGTCGACATTTCGCGCGTACCGCGAGATCGTCGGCGAGATGTGGCGGCAGCGACGCGACCCGAGCGACGAGCTGGAGGGGCGCACCATCCCGGTCGTCCCGCCGGCGATGGGTCAGGCGATCGAGAGGGCGATCGCCGCCCCGGTGGCCGGCGGCCGGTTCGACCTCGGCGCGGCGGACGACCTCGCGCCGGGAACGATGACGGGCGCCGTGGCCGATGGCCTGCCGCTCGTCGTCGCCCGCCTCGCTTCTGGCGCCGTGTGCGTGGTCGACGGCATCTGCACGCACGGGCACGCCCACCTCGCCGACGGCGCCCTCGTCGGGGACGACATCGAGTGCCCGAAGCACAACGGGCGCTTCGACCTGACGACCGGCGCGCCGTGCCGCAAGCCGGTGCGCGTGCCGCTCGGGGTCTACGACGTCTCCGTCACCGGCGGCCGCATCACCACGACCCTCGCCCGCCAGAACCCGCCGCCCGCCGCCGACCCCGCCGCCGCGGACCGCGCCGCCGCCGCCGACCGCGCCGCCGCCGACCCCGCCGCCAACCCCGCCGTCGCCGAGCCGGCACGACCCCCCACCGGGAGCCACCGATGACCGACCTCCGCGTCGCCGTGCTGGGCTGCGGCCGCATCGGCGCGATGCACGCCGACATGCTGCACGGGCGGGTGCGCGGCACGCGCGTGCCGGTCGTGTACGACGTCGTCGCCGAAGCCGCCGAGGCGGTCGCGGCGCGCACTGGCGCCCGCGTCGCCGCGTCGCTCGAGGAGGCGGTCGGCGACGACGACGTCGACGCGGTCGCGATCTGCACGAGCACCGACACCCACGTCGCCGCGATCGTCTCCGCCGCCGCGGCGGGCAAGACCATCTTCTGCGAGAAACCGCTGTCGCTCGACATCGCCGAGGTCGACCGGGCGCTCGCCGCCGTCGACGCGGCCGGCGTGCGGCTGCAGGTCGGCTTCAACCGCCGGTTCGACCCGAGCCACAAGGCGGTGGCCGACGCGGTCGCCCACGGCGCGGTCGGTGACGTCCATCTCTGCATCATCACCAGCCGCGATCCGGGCCCGCCGCCGATCGAGTACCTCGCGGGGTCCGGAGGCATCTTCTGCGACATGACGATCCACGACTTCGACATGGCGCGCTACGTGACCGGCAGCGACGTCGTCGACGTGTTCGCCAAGGGCGCCGTGCGCGTCGACCCGGCGATCGGCGCGGCCGGCGACCTCGACACGGCCGTCATCGTGCTCACCCACGAGAGCGGCGCGATCACGACGATCGACAACAGCCGGAAGGCGGCGTACGGCTACGACCAGCGGGTCGAGGCGTTCGGGTCGCGCGGCAAGGCGGCGTCGGACAACGTCCACCAGTTCAACAGCGTGCTCGCCACCGACCGTGGGTTCCTCCGCCCGCCGCTCGAGCACTTCTTCATCGAGC
The DNA here is from genome assembly GCA_041581055.1 of Ilumatobacteraceae bacterium. Taxonomy (GTDB): domain Bacteria; phylum Actinomycetota; class Acidimicrobiia; order Acidimicrobiales; family Ilumatobacteraceae; genus JBFGCT01. The sequence continues at coordinate 2,405 of JBFGCT010000186.1, forward strand.
GCTACGAGCGGAGCTACCTCGACCAGTGGGCGGCGTTCGTCGAGATGGCGACGACCGGCGGCGACAGCCCGGTCGGCGGCGCCGACGGCAGGGCGCCGCTCGTCATCGGGCTCGCCGCGTGGAAGTCGGTCCGCGAGGGCCGGCTCGTGACGACCGCGGAGATGGGCTGAGATGCCGCGCCACCATCGCACCCGATCGGCGGAGGGCACGGTCCGGCTCTCGGTCACGCCCGACGACGCCGGCTGGGACTACCTCAGCTTCGCCGTCGTCGAGCTCGGCGCCGGCGACACGCATCACGAGCTGCTCCCCGATCAGGAGACGGCCATCGTGCCGCTCGCCGGGGCCGGCACGGTGCGCGCCGGCGACGAGTCGTTCGAGCTGTCCCGCTCGTCGGTCTTCGAGCAGATGCCCCACGTCGCCTACGTCCCGCCCGGCGTCCCGATCGAGGTCGTCACGGCGACGAACTTCGAGTTCGCCATCGGGTCGGCGCCGGCGGAGGGCAAGTACCCGATCCGCCTGTTCACGCCCGGCGAGATGACGTCCGAGCTGCGCGGGGGAGGGGCCGCCCACCGCCAGGTCAACCACATCCTCGCCCCGCCGCTCCCCGCCGAGCGCCTGATCCTCTACGAGGTCTACGTTCCGCGTGGAACCTGGTCGGGCTGGGCCCCGCACTGCCACGACGGGCGGGACGGCTCGCCGTACCTGGAGGAGACCTACTACTTCCGCCTCGACCCGGCCGACGGCTTCGCGATCCACCGCAACTGGCGCTTCGACGAGGGCTTCGACGAGCACTTCACCGCGCACGACGGCGAGGTCGTGCTCGTCACCAAGGGGTATCACTCCAGCGTCGCCTGCCCGAGTTCGCACATGTTCTTCCTCAACTACCTCGCCGGCGAGCTGGTCGACGAGGACCGCCGCACGCCCCCGTGCTTCCACGAGGCCTACACCTGGATCCAGGACGACTGGGATCATCGGGCCTGGGAGCTGCCGGTCGTCGGGCCGTGAGAGATCGGTCGCTCGCCGACATCGCCGACGGGGCCGGCCGGCTCTCGATCCTCGCCATCGACCACCGGGACTCGCTGCGGCGGTTCCTCGCTCCGGACGATCCCGACTCGATCGCCGCGGCCGACATCACCGCGCTGAAGATCGAGCTGGTCGGCGGGGTCGCCGATCTGGCGACGGGCGTGATGCTCGAACCCGAGTACTCGATCCCGCAGGTGATCGACGCCGGCGTGCTGCCGGACGGTGTCGGCTTTCTCGCCGCCCTCGAGTCGCAGGGCTATCTCGCCGACCCCGGCGCGTCGCCGACGGCGATCCTCGCCGGCTGGTCGATCGCGCAGGCCGCGGCGTCCGGTGCGACCGCGGCCAAGCTGCTGCTGCCGTACCACCCCGACCGGCCGCTCGCCGCCGCGCAGGAGGCGGTCGCCGCCGGCGTGCTCGCCGGATGCCGGGCGATCGGGTTGCCGCTCGCGCTGGAACCGCTGTTCTACGACCTCGACTCGCCCGACGATCGGCCGCGCGTCGTCGTCGCCACGGCCGAGCGGTTCGCGGCGATGAAGCCCGACCTCCTGAAGCTGCCCTACCCGGGCTCGGCCGACGCGTGCGCCCGGATCACCGAGCTCGCGTCGATGCCGTGGGCGATGCTCTCCGGCGGGGGGTCGTTTGAGGACTTCCGGGACCAGCTCACCGTGGCGGTGGCCGCGGGCTGCTCGGGGTTCATGGTCGGCCGCGCGCTGTGGGGCGAGGCGGCGCGGGCGGCGCCGGCCGACCGGGCGGCGATCATCGAGGGTCTGGTCCGCCCCCGCTTCGCCGAGCTGGTGGCGATCAACTCGACTGGGTGAGTCAAGGGCCGGCCGGGCCCGACGCCGGGTCGCCGAGTTCGTCGACGAAGGCCTTGAACGCGTCGTTCTGGCCGGCGAACTCCGACACCACCCGGGCCTTCTCGTCGCGGCCGCGCAGGGCGGCGAGCGGGTCCTGTTGGTCGCCGACGTAGCCGAGCGCGAACGCGCCCTGCTGATACCCCATCATCCGCAGCAGATCGTCGTCGAGCGTCCGAGCCACCTCGGGCGGGCAGGCGAGGAACTGGTTCTCCTCCTGGCGCACCCAGCCGACGGCGTAGGTGATGTTCACGCCCTGACGCGGGGCGGCGGAGCGGTTCGCCCCGCCGCCGTGGCGCACTTTTCCGTCGTAGAAGAGCACGCTGCCCCGCTCCATCTCGGCCGGCTCGGGCTCGACCAGGGCGGCGTCCTCGTCGCTCATCGCCGACGTGGCGGGGCAGATCTGCGTCGCCCCGTTCTCGGCCGTGAAGTCGGTCAGCGCCCACATCGTGTTGCACTGCACGTGGTAGTCGGCGGCGAACGGGTAGAAGTCGAACGCCATCTCGTCGCGGTGCGGGTGTTGCCGGGTCTCGCCCGGCTCGATCGTGATGATCTGGGTGAGGTGGAGCTGCACCGCGCTGGCGTGGCGGAGGAAGCGGCCGACCGTCGCCACGACCAACGGGTCCATCACCAGGGCGCGCGATGTCGGGCAGCGGGCGATCAACGCGCCGGTGCGCCTCGTGCGTCGCCCGTCGTAGTCGTCGCGCCCGGTCGCCGCCGCCTCGACGAACGGCGCCGCCTCGGCGGCGAGCCGGTCGAGCAGTGCCGGCTCGGCGGCGCGGTCGACGATGGCGTAGCCGAGCTCGGCGATGTGGCCCGCGATCTCGACGGGGTCGGCGGTGGGGTCGAAATGGTGCAGCGTCATGGTGCCTCGGACGCCCAGCGTAAAGTCCTCCGATGACCGACGAACGCACCGCCGGACGGTTCGCCGGCCGCGTCGCCGTCGTCACCGGCTCGACGCAGGGCCTCGGCGAGGCGCTGCTCCACCGTCTCGCCGACGAGGGCCTCGCCGGCGCAGTCGTCACCGGTCGCCACGGGCAGCGGGGAGCGGCGGTCGTCGGCGCGCTCGGCGACAAGGGGTGCGACGCGATCTTCGTGCCGGCCGACCTGCGCGACGCGGACAGCGTCGCCACGATCGTTCCCGCCGCCGAGGCCCGATTCGGCGTGGTCGACCACCTCGCCAACTGCGCGGCGATGACCGACCGGGGCGACGTGTGGGACACCACGCCGGAGTTGTTCGACCTGATGATCGCGGTCAACGTGCGGGCGCCGTTCCTGTTGGTCCAGGACGTCGCGAAGCTGGCCCGCCGGAATGCCCGGCCGGCGACGGTCGTCAACGTCGGCAGCGTGGCCGGCTACGGCGGCGCGCCGTTCATCACGGCCTACAGCATCTCCAAGGGCGCGCTCGCCGTGATGACCAAGACGACCGCGTTTCAGCTGATGCACGACGGCGTGCGCGTCGTCCAGGTCAACCCGGGTTGGATGGACACGCCGGGCGAGGACGCCATCCAGCGCACGTACCACGGCGCCAACGACGGATGGCTCGAGCGGGTCGAGGCGTCACGGCCGTTCGGGCGGCTGATCAAGCCGGCGGAGTTGGCGGCGACGTTGGCGTTCGTGCTCAGCGACGACTCCGGGATGATGACCGGGGCGATCATCGACTACGACCAGACGGTCCAGGGCGCCGGCGAGGCCGACACCGCCTGAGTCGCGAGCTGAGTCGCGAGTCAGCCCGGTCGCTCGCCGAGCGTCGCCCGGATGCCTTCGATCAGAAAGCTGACGCCGAGGTCGAACTCCGCGTCACGGTCGGGGGACCGCTCGCCGAGGGCGGTGACGACGAGTGGGAACTCGTCCCGGCCCAGGGCGGCGCGGAACCGTTCGACGTCCTCGGGGGAGTGGCCGCCGAGCTCGGGTCGGGCGCCGACCTCGCTGAGGACGTGGCCCATGATGAAGCTCACGGACACCGCCAGCACCCGGCGGGCGGTCTGCGGGTCGAGGCCGATGCTCGTGAACTCTTCGAGCGACAGCTCGACGAGGCCCATCGTCGACGTGCTCATCACGGGCCGGGTGGCGACCGCCGGCATCATGTTCGGGTGCCGGGTGAGCGCGGCGCGCAGCGCGCCGCAGTAGGCGGTCAACCGGCCCGGCCAGTCGTCGGGCGGGTCGCCGATCTCCAGCCCCTCGTAGACGCGGTCGATCAGCAGGTCGAGCAACGCGTCCTTGTCCTTGACGTGGTGGTAGAGCGACATCGCCTCGACGCCGAGTGTGCGTCCGAGCCGGCGCATCGACAGCGCGTCGAGACCCTCGGCGTCGACGATCGCCAGCGCGGCGTCGATGATCACGTCGAGGGCGAGCGGCGGCCGGCGCGGGGGCCGCCGACCGGAGGGTTCATCGACGTCGGGGGTTGACATGGCTCCCAGTATGCCGTACCTTACGCCGTAAGTTTACGTTGTAAGGTACTCGCCACTCTCGGAGGTCATCCCATGTTCACCGCCCGCCGTCTCGTCGTCGGCGCCACCCTGGCACTGGCATCGCTCGCGCTCCCCGTCCCGAACCTCACCGCCACCGCGTCGGCGTCGGCGCCGACCGCGATCGTCTCGATGGGCGACTCGTTCATCTCCGGCGAGGGTGGGCGCTGGCAGGGCAACAGCACCGACGGGTGGGACCCCGATCGCGACGGCACCGACCGCGCCTACCGCTCGAAATGGTGGGGATGGAGCTACGACTACGACGCGGTGTACCCCGGATCGGTCGGGAACGGCTGCCACCGCAGCGACGTCGCCGAGATCAAGAGCGCGGCGATCTCCGTCGACGAGAAGATCAACCTCGCCTGTTCCGGCGCGGTCGCCGAGAACATCTGGCGCTCGTCGAACGGCGGCACGACGTTCAAGGGCGAGGCCCCGCAGGCCGACCAGCTCGCCGGCGTCGCGGCGCAGCACGACGTGCAGATGATCGTCGTGTCGATCGGCGGCAACGACCTCGGCTTCGCCGACGTCCTGACGGCGTGCTTCACGGCGTACGTCTCCGGCGGCGCCGCCTGCAACACCGCGCAGCAAGCGGTGATCGACGAGAAGATGCCGACGATGCTGGCCGACGCCGGCAAGGCGATCGACGAGATCCGCGCCGTCATGTCGGACGCCGGCCAGTCGCCGGCGAGCTATCAGCTGGTCGTCCAGTCGTACCCGTCGCCGCTGCCACGCGCCAGCGAGATGCGCTACCCGGAATCCGGCTGGAGCCGTGTGACGACCGGAGGCTGCCCGGTGTGGGACGCAGACGCGGACTGGGCCCGCGACAGCATGGTTCCGGCGATCGACGCCGCGTTGCAGGGTCTTGCCGAGTCGAAGGGCGCCTCGTTCCTGTCACTCCGCGACGCTTTCGAGGGCCGGGAGATCTGCTCGACGTCGAGCCGCCTCGTGATCGACGACGGCGACACGCCGGATTCGAGCGCCCACGAGTGGATGCGCTTCCTCGTCAGCGGAGCGGTCCAGGGTGACCTGCAGGAGTCGATCCACCCGAACGCGTTCGGTCAGCAGGCGCTCGGCGCCTGCCTGACACAGCTCCACGCGCAGGCGGCTGGATCGTGGCGTTGCACGAACACCGCCGGCTCGGGGTCGGCGTCGATGGCGCTCGCCCCGGCCTGACCGGCGACGAACCGTCCGCCGGCCGGCCGAACGTCGGC
>JBFGCT010000187.1:0-7808 GCA_041581055.1 Ilumatobacteraceae bacterium
CGGACGACACGTCTGGTCGGGCCCGTCGCCAGCCGACACGACTGACGGGCCCTCGGAGCGGGCGCTCGGACGACCCGTCTGGTCGGGCCCGTCGCCAGCCTTGCTCGCTGGCGCTCACTGCGGCGGCCGTGCCCACACCGCCGACACGACTGACGGGCCCTCGGAGCGGGCGCTCAGACGACACGTCTGGTCGGGCCCGTCGCCAGCCTTGCTCGCTGGCGCTCACTGCGGCGGCCGTGCCGGACGATGCGTCGTATGGCTCCGTCCGGTCGCTGGTCGGGTGCGTCATACTTGACCGGATGATTCGTCGGCTCGTCGCTCTGGTCGCGTGCTCGGTCGCGTTGGCCGCCTGCCAGATCGACATCGCCGTCGACATCGCCGTCGAGCCGGACGGGACCGGCACGGTCACGGTCGTCGCGACCGCCGACGCCGACCTGGTGCGCCGCGTGCCGGGCCTCGCCGAGGACCTGGTCCTCGACGACGTCGCCGACGCCGGATGGGTGATCACCGGTCCTGCCCCGACCGAGGCCGGCGGGCTGGCGGTGACGTTCACGCACGACTTCGTCTCCGCCGACGAGGCGACGAACCTCCTGCGCAGCCTCGGGCCGCCGTTCAACGAGATCGTGCTCCAGCGCGGCACGCCGAACGACGAGACGACGAACCAGTTGACCGGCCTCCTCGGGCTGCCGGGCGGCTTCGGCGACTTCGCCGACGACGACCTGATCGCCGCCGTCGGCTCGCTGCCGTTCGAGGACGAGTTGGCGGCGAGCGGGGCCACGCCGGAGAACTCGCTCGCGGTCCGGCTGACGGCGACCATGCCGGGTGTCGTGGTCGACGACGACACCAACGCGACGATCGACGACGACGGAGCGCTCTCCTGGATCGTGCCGCTCGACGGCTCGATCTCCGAGCTCCGCGCCGTGACCAAGCAGGCGCCGTCGGAGGGCGGGGCGTGGGCGCGGCCCGTGTCGATCGCCGCGCTGGTCGCGCTCCTCGCGTGGGTCGCGTTCATGACGCTGTTCATCGGCTTCGTCTTCCTCGCCCGCTGGCGCCGAGCCCACAAGTACCGCCGTCGCAACCGGCGATCGCGACGCGACCAGCCGGAGCGCCCGCACGCCCCGGTCTGATTCGATCGCGTTCCGGTCGACGCCGCCGGCGGCGGGTCTGGCAACGTGGGGGCATGCCAGCACCGCGCGGACCGACCATCGTCGACTACCACTTCGACGTCATGTGCCCCTTCGCCTACCAGACGTCGAAGTGGATCCGCGATGTCCGCGCCCAGAACGGGCTGACCGTCGACTGGAAGTTCTTCAGCCTCGAGGAGATCAACCGGGTCGACGGCAAGAAGCACCCGTGGGAACGGGAGTGGTCGTACGGCTGGTCGATGATGCGGGTCGGCGCGGCGCTGCGCCGGTCGAGCATGGACGACCTGGACCGCTGGTACGCGCGGGCGGGGCGGGCGCTCCACGAGGAGGGCCTGCGGCCGCACGAGCCGGACGTGGCACGCCACCTCCTCGAGGAGCTGGGCCTCGATCCGGCCGTGGTCGACGAGGCGATCGCCGACCAGTCGACCCACGACGAGGTGCGCGCCGAGCACGAGCGGGTCGTCGCCGCCGGCGGGTACGGCGTCCCGACGCTGTTCTTCCCAGAGTTCGCCGACGACGACGGCGACCCCGAGTGCCTGTTCGGCCCGGTCGTGCTCGACCCGCCGACCGGTGACGCGGCGATGCGGCTGTGGGACGCCACGGTCGCCTGGCTCGAGTTCCCGTACCTGTTCGAGCTGCAACGGCCGAAGAACGCGACGCACGGCGCGGTGATCGCCGATCGCCTGCGGCCGTACCTCGACGCCCGCGACTGGGTCTCGATCAACCGCGGCAGGGTCGTCTCCTTCGACTGAGCGCGCTTCGGGGCCGTGCCCCACCATCGTCGCCGTGTGACACCCGACCGTCATGCTGGCCGTCATGCCCTCGATCACGACCGCGCCGGCGGCGAAGACCCGCGTCCTCCACGTCTGCGCCGAGTGCGGCGCGACCCATCCGAAGTGGGCCGGTCGGTGTGCGGCGTGCGGTGAGTGGAACACGCTGCAGGAGGCGATCGAGCCGACGGCGCCGGCCGGCCCGCCGAGCAACCGCCCCGGCCCGTCGCTGATCGGCGACGTCGGCGCCGAGGTCGCCCGCCCCGTGTCGACGGCGATCCCCGAGCTCGACCGCGTGCTGGGTGGCGGCCTGGTCCGCGGCTCGGTCACCCTGCTCGGCGGCGAGCCGGGGATCGGCAAGAGCACCCTGCTCCTGCAACTGCTGGCGGCGTGGGACGGGCCGTCGCTGTACGTCAGCGCGGAGGAGAGCGCGCAGCAGGTCCGGTTGCGCGCCGAGCGGCTCGGCGCCATCGGTCCCCGGCTCTGGCTGCACGCCGAGACGTCGCTCCCCCCTGTGCTCGACGCGATCGCCGAGACCCAACCCGAGGTCGTGGTGATCGACTCGATCCAAACGGTCGTCGATCCCGCGACGACCTCGATGCCCGGCGGCGTCGGACAGGTCCGAGGCTGCGCTCAGCGGCTGGTCGACCTGGCGAAGGCGGGCGACGTCGCCGTCGTGCTGGTCGGCCACGTCACCAAGGACGGCGGCCTCGCCGGGCCCCGCGTCCTGGAGCACGTCGTCGACACCGTGCTCCAGTTCGAGGGCGACCGCCACCACGCGCTGCGGCTGCTGCGGGCGTCCAAGCACCGCTTCGGCCCGACCGGCGAGCTCGGCCTGTTCGAGATGGCGGCCGGCGGGATGGTCGGCGTGCCCGATCCATCGACGTTGTTCCTGGCCGATCGCCGTACCGGGGTCGCCGGATCGGCGGTCGTCCCGACGATGGAGGGCCAGCGGCCGATCGTGGTCGAGGTCCAGGCGCTGACGAGCGCCGCCGTCGCGGGGGTCCCGGCGCGCCGCAGCGCGCAAGGGCTCGACGGCGGGCGGCTCTCGATGCTGATGGCGGTCATCGGCCGGCGGGCCGGGCTACAGCTCGGCGAGCTCGACGTCTACGCGTCGACCGCCGGCGGCGTCAAGCTGAGCGAGCCGGGGCTCGACCTCGGCGTGTGTCTGGCGGTCGCCAGCGCGGCGCGAAACACGCCGCTGCCCTCCGACGTCGTCGTCTTCGGCGAGGTCGGTCTCGGTGGCGAGCTGCGCCAGGTCGGCCAGGCCGCTCGCCGGCTGAGCGAGGCCGCCCGCCTCGGATTCGCCCGCGCCGTCGTCCCGGCCAACTCTCCCGGCGGCGACGGGATTCGCGTCATCCGCGCCTCGACGCTCGCCGAGGCGGTCGCCGCGCTCGGGCTGTCCGCCAACCGCGCCGAGCCCACCCTCCGCGCGAGTTGACCCCACGCAGCGTCGCCCCGCCAGGGTCGAATCACGGCGCGTCATCTAGGATCACGTCATGCAGTCCCGCCACAGCGGCGCGAACGAGCAGATGCGCTCCGCGCTCGCTCGCCTGGCGCCGGGTACGCCGCTCCGCGACGGGATCGACCGTGTCGTGCGGTCCAAGGCCGGCGCCCTGCTCGTGCTCAGCGACGAGGCGGACGTGCTCTCGATCTGCTCGGGCGGCTTCCTGGTCGACGCCCCGTACAGCCCGCAGCGGCTCTCCGAGCTGGCCAAGATGGACGGCGCGATCATCATCTCGACCGACGGTGGGCGCATCGCGCGGGCCAACGTCCACCTCGTGCCCGACCCGACCGTGCCGACCAGCGAGACCGGCACCCGGCATCGCACCGCCGAGCGCGTCGCCCGATCGCTGCGCGTCGCGGTCGTCTCGGCCAGCGAGGAGATGGGCGTGATCAACGTCTACTCCGGCGGGAGCAAGCGCCAGCTGCAAGAGGTCGGCCACCTCCTCGAGCGGGCCAACCAGGCGCTCCAGACGCTCGAGCGGTACAAGGCGAAGCTCGACGACGCGATCGCCAACCTCACCGCCGTCGAGATCGAGGACGTCGTCACGCTGCGCGACGTCGTGACGGTGGTGCAGCGCGGCGAGATGGTGCACCGCATCGCCGACGAGATCGAGACGATGATCATCGAGCTCGGCGTCGACGCCCGCCTGCTGCGCCTGCAGATCGACGAGCTGTACGGCGAGATCGACGACGAGCTCGACCTCGTCATCGAGGACTACCTCCCGCTGGGGCGGGCGGCCCACGAGACGCTCGAGGAGATGTCGCGCCTGTCCGACGACGACGTCCACGACCTGCGCCAGACCGCGGCGACCCTGCACCCGGACGGCGACGCCGACGACCTCAGCCAGGAGGTGGCGCCGAAGGGACTCCGGCTCCTCCATCGGGTCAGCCGGCTCCCGGCGGCGACGGCGGCGACGATCGCCGACCATTTCGGCGGGCTGCCCAAGCTCCAGCGGGCGACGCTCGACGACCTGATCGCCGTCGACGGCGTCGACGAGGCCACGGCGCGGCTCATCCGCGAGACGCTCGCCCGGGTCACCGAGTCGACGATCCTCGATCAGTACAGCTGACCGCTCAGCCGGCCGCCGGGTCGGTCGCCGCGGTCGGGTCGGCGACGGTCGACAGGATCCGGTCCCACACGTCGTCGTCCTCGAAGCCGAGCGCCCACAGTGCGACGCCGTCGAGCTGGTACTCGCGGGCGAGGTCCATCCGCAACCGCACGCCGGCCCCGTCGACGTAGTGCACCTGGCGGGTCTGAACGCAGGTCGTCGTCCCGTCGGTGACCTCCAGCTCGTACTCGAACGTCGACTCGCCCGTCGCCTCGACGAAGCCCGGGGTGGCGTCGCGCCGCTCGATCAGGTCATCGACCGTGCGGGCGGTCACGCTGGTCCGCCCGGGCACCTCGGTCGCCGGACACTCCCCGGCGACGAACGTCGGCCAGTTGCGGCCGTACGCGGGGACGCCGAGCACCAGCTTGTCCGGGGCGCCCGTGGCCTCGATCGCGCCGACGATCGCCGACTCCACCCAGTCCAGCGGAGCGATCGGGCCGGGCTCGCCGACCGAGAAGTCGTAGGCCATGATCCGGATCCGGTCGACCAGCGGCGCGATCGCGCCGTAGTCGTAGACCCAGAACCCGCTGTTGGCGTTGCGCTTCGCGTCGAACACCGGCGGGATGCTGACCGTGAGCGTCCGGCCGTCGGCGTGCAGTTCGGACGACAGCTCCTCGATGAAGGCGACCCAGTTCGGGCGGGTCGCCGACCACGAGGCGCGCCCGTCGGCGAAGGCGAACTGCTCATAGTCCAGATCGAGCCCGTCGTAGCCGCCCGACTCGGCGAACCCGACCAGCGCGTCGACGTGTCGGGCGCGGGTCACGGGGTCGGCGAGGATCGCCGCCATCCCACCGGCCGGCAGGGCGTCGACCACCGACGGCACGACCGCCGCCCGCGATCGTTTGGCGATCGACATGAAGTCCTTGATCGCGTCCTCGTTCGCGTTCGGATCGATCTCGATCGCCTCCACCCCGGTCGCGTTGAACCAGAACGGCGAGACCTCGCGCAACGATCCGACGCGTCCCCGGAACTCGGGCAGCGAGTCACCAAGCGTCCAATACGGGGCCCAGACGTCGAGCGGGATGTCGGGCCGCGGGGCCGGCGAGTCGGCGCGGCTGACGATGATCGACACCCCGAGCACGAGCGCCAGCAGCCCGGCCATGGCGGGCAGCGCCAGCCGTCGGCGGTCGCGGTCGGCGCCAGCGGTGGGGGTGTCAGCGTCGGAGGAGGGCGGCGAGGTCATCGACACCGACTCCGGCGAGCGAGTCGACGACCGTGAGCCCGACGGTCGGTGGGAGGGCGACGACATGGGGGACGCCAAGCGTCGCACATCCGGCGGCCAGCGCGGAGGCAACCCCGGTCGGGGAATCCTCGATCGCCACGCAGTCGCGCGGGTCGGCCCCGACTTCGGCCGCCGCCTTGAGGTACGGCTCGGGATCGGGCTTGCCGCGGCCGACCTCGTCGCCGGCGACCGAGGCGGCGAACGACCCGTCGGGGGCGGCGGCGACCACGGCCTCTGCGACCCGGCGCCACGACATCGTCACCAGCACAGACGGGATTCCGGCCGCGGCACACGACGCGAGCAGCTCGCGCGCCCCCGGTCGCCACGGGAGGTGTTCGGCGACGCGGGCGAGCACGCCGTCGAGGAGGATCTCGACGATCCGCGCCGGCTCGAGGTCGACCCCGCCGCGGTCACGGAGCTCGACGGCGGCGTCGATCAGGTCGAATCCAACCAGGGAGTGCGCGTCCTGGTCGGTCCAGGCGCCGCCGTGTTCGGCGACGAGCGCGTGCTCGCACTCGATCCAGAAGGGCTCGGTGTCGACGAGCGTCCCGTCCATGTCCCACAGAATCGCCGCCGGCCGTCGCATGGTCGGTCTGTCAGGCGGTGCGGAAGCGGGTGATCTTGTCCTCGCCGATCCGCTCGCGCTTGGCCGGGTCGTCGATGCCGAGCCCCTCCTCGGGCGCGAGGCACAGCACGCCGAGTTTGCCCTCGGCTTCGTTGTGGTGGACGGCGAGCGCCGCCTCGCCGACGCGGTCGAGCGGGTACACCTGCGAGAGGAGCGGTTGGATGCGGCCCTGGTCGAGCAGCCGGTTCGCGGCGAAGGCCTCGGCGTAATTGGCGAAGTGGGAGGCGACGAGCTTCTTCAGCTTCATCCAGAAATGTCGATTGTCGAACTCGACCATGTACCCCGACGTCGCCGCGCACGTCACCACCGTCCCACCGCGTTTGACGGCGAAGACCGACGCGCCCATCGTCGACCGGCCGGGGTGCTCGAACACGATGTCGACGTCCTCGCCGCCGTTCACCTCGCGGATCTTCTTGCCGAGCCGGCGCCACTCCGACTCGTCCTGGGTCTGCTCGTCGGACCAGAACCGGTAGCCCTCGGCCCGCCGGTCGATGACCGCCGCGCACCCCATCGACCTCAGCAGCGCGGCCCGCTCGGGCGACGACACGACCCCGACCGGGGTGCCGCCGCCGTTCAGGACGTATTGCACCGCGTAGCCGCCGATCCCGCCGGTGGCGCCCCAGATCAGGACGCTGTCGCCCTGCTTCATGCGCGCCCCGTGCTGGCCGACGAGCATCCGGTACGACGTCGAGTTGCACAGCGCGTTGACCGCCGCCTCCTCCCACGACAGGTGCGCCGGCTTGGGCATCAGCTGGTTGGCCTTCACGACCGAGAGATCGGCGAGGCCGCCGAAGTTGGTCTCGAATCCCCAGATGCGCTGGTTGGCGGCGAGCATCGAGTCGTCGTGGGCCGACGGATCCTGGTCGTCGACGTGGTTGCAGTGGACGGTCACTCGGTCGCCCGGCTTCCAATTGCGCACCGCCGCGCCGACGCGCACGACCACGCCGGACGCGTCCGAGCCGACGACGTGGTACGGCAGCGCGTGGCGCGCCGCCAGCGCGCTCTCCCGCCCGAGGCGATCCAGGAACCCGAACGTCGGCAACGGTTCGAAGATCGACGTCCAGACCGTGTTGAAGTTGATGCTCGACGCCATCACCGCGAGGTACACCTCGTCGGGCGCCAGCTCGGGGGTCGCGACGTGCTCGACGTGCAGCGACTTGCGCGGGTCCTTGTCGGCGGAGTCGATCCCCTCGAACATGTCGACCTCGTCGCGCCGCACGAATGCCGCCCGATAGTGGTCGGGGATCGGCACGGCGGCGATGTCGTCGCCGCCGGCGCCGTTCTCGATCGCGTCCAGGATGTGGTCCATCCGACGACGTTACCGATGGGTAACCCCACAGGACGAAGCGTCGGGGCATCCGGCCGCCGGAAGCGGGGCCGGATGCCGTTGCGCGGTACGATTTTCCGATGACCGCTTCCCCTGGTTCCCAC
>JBFGCT010000188.1:0-7807 GCA_041581055.1 Ilumatobacteraceae bacterium
CCTACGTCCAGGCGGCGGTCGACGCCGGCCTCGACGTCGACGACTTCGCCCCCCGGCTGTCGTTCTTCTGGAACGGGCACAACAACTTCTTCGAGGAGGTCGCCAAGTTCCGCGCCAGCCGGCGGATGTGGCACCGGATCATGACCGAGCGGTTCGGCGCCAACGACCCGAAGTCGACGATGCTGCGGTTCCACACGCAGACCGGCGGCTCGACGCTGACCGCCCAGCAGCCGCTCAACAACGTCGCCCGCACGGCGCTGCAGGCGATGGCCGCGGTGCTCGGCGGCACGCAGTCGCTGCACACCAACGGCTACGACGAGGCGCTGAGCCTGCCGACCGAGGAGGCGGCGCGCACGGCGCTGCGGACCCAGCAGGTGATCGGCCACGAGTCGGGCGTGGTCGACACGCCCGACCCGCTGGCGGGGTCGTACTTCGTCGAGTCGCTGACCGACGAGGTCGAGCGGCTGGCGTGGGAGTACATCGAGCGGATCGACCAGATGGGCGGTGCCGTCGCGGCGATCGAGGCCGGGTTCCAGATGGACGAGATCGAGCAGGCCGCCTACGAGTACACCAAGTCGATCGACGACGGCGAGCGGGTGGTCGTCGGCGTCAACAAGTTCACGATCGACGACGAGCCCGAGCCGACGCTGCTCCCGGTCGACCCCGAGCTCGAGCGCGGTCAGAAGGACCGGCTCGCTCGGTACAAGGCCGACCGCGACGCGGCGACGGTCGAGTCGGCGCTGGCCGCGGTCAAGGCGACGGCGGCGACCGAGGACAACCTGCTGTACCCGATGAAGGAGGCGCTGCGCGCCGACTGCACGTTGGGCGAGATCAGCGACGCGCTGCGCGCCGTGTTCGGCGTCTACACGCCCTGAATCATTCGGGAGCGACGAGGTCGTAGACCATGAACGTCTTGTCGTAGGCGACGGCGAGCGCCGTGCCGGCCCAGGCGACAGCGGTCGCGTACTGGCCGACCCGCACGGTCGTCAGGAGGTGGCCGGTGGTTGGGTCCCAGATGCGGGCGGTGCCGTCGGCGCCGGCGGTGGCCAGGCGGGTGCCGTCGAGGTTGAACGCCACCGAGGTCACCGGGCCGTGGGCGTCGAGTTGGGTGAGTTGGTGGCCGGTGGTGGGGTTCCAGATGCGGGCGGTGCCGTCGTGGCTGGCGGTGGCGAGGCGGGTGCCGTCGTGGTTGAACGCCACCGGGGACATCGAGTCGGTGTTAGCGCCGAGTTGGATGAGTTGTTCGCCGGTGGTGGGGTTCCAGATGCGGGCGGTGCCGTCGTGGCTGGCGGTGGCGAGGCGGGTGCCGTCGTGGTTGAACGCCACCGAGGTCACCGGGCCGGTGTGGCCGTCGAGTTGCATGAGTTGCTCGCCGGTGGTGGGGTTCCAGATGCGGGCGGTTGCGTCCCAGCTGGCGGTGGCGAGGCGGGTGCCGTCATGGTTGAACGCCACCGAGGTCAACGCTCGGTCGTGGCGGTCGAGTTGGGTGAGTTGCTCGCCGGTGGTGGGGTTCCAGATGCGGGCCGCGCGGTCCAGGCTGGCGGTGGCGAGGCGGGTGCCGTCATGGTTGAACGCCGCTGAGGTCGCCAAGTCGGTGTGGCCGTCGAGTCGGGTGAGTTGGTCGCCGGTGGCGGGGTCCCAGACGCGGGCCGTGCTGTCCTCGCTGGCGGTGGCGAGGCGGGTGCCGTCGTGGTTGAAGGCCACCGACCACACTGCGCCGGCGTGGCCATCGAGTTGGGTGAGTTGGTCGCCGGTGGTGGGGTTCCAGAGGCGGGCGGTTCCGTCCTGGTTGGCGGTGGCGAGGCGGGTGCCGTCGTGGTTGAAGGCCACCGACCACACTGCGCCGGCGTGGCCGTCGAGTTGGGTGAGTTGGTCGCCGGTGGTGGGGTTCCAGAGGCGGGCGGTTCCGTCCTGGTTGGCGGTGGCGAGGCGGGTGCCGTCGTGGTTGAAGGCCACCGACGTCACCGAGTTGGTGTGGCCGTCGAGTTGGGTGAGTTGGTCGCCGGTGGTGGGGTCCCAGACGCGGGCGCTGTTGTCCTCGCTGGCGGTGGCGAGGCGGGTGCCGTCGTGGTTGAAGGCAACCGAGGTCACCGGGCCGGTGTGGCCGTCGAGTTGGGTGAGTTGTTCTCCGGTGGTGGGGTTCCAGATGCGGGCCGTGCCGTCGTGGCTGGCGGTGGCGAGCCGGGTGCCGTCGTGGTTGAACGCCACCGAGTTCACGAAGCCCGCATGGCCGTCGAGGAGCATCAGCTGCCGCTCGTCGGTGTCGCACGGGTCCCACCGCGGGTTCAGGGCCGGATCGGGGAGCAGCAGGGCCAGCCCGCCGACGTCGATCCCGACCGACGGCGGTACTCGCGCCCGCAGCGTCGCCGCCGCCTCGGTCGGGTCGGCCGCGCCGAGCACGAGGTGGCCGAAGGCCCGCACCCCGTCCAGCAGCCAGGCCAGCGCGGCGTTGCCATGGTCGGCCCGCAGCGCCCGAGCCAGGTCGGCGGTGGCGGCGACACGGCCGCCGCCGCGCAAGCGGTGGAGCAGCCACGCCGGGTCGGAGGCGACCTCGGTCAACTCGTCGAACTCGGTCGCCGCGTCGAGGTGCTCGAGCAGGTGGTCCCACATGTACGGCTCGTCGGCGGGCAACCCGCTCCACCGTGCGGGTTGTTCGGGGCGGTGGGCGTCGACCAGCTCGCCGTGCAGCAGCGACAGGTCGTCGGCCCGCAGGGCGAAGAAGTCGCGCTGCAGGTCGTGGAGGCTGACGCGGCCGGACTCCAGCGTCAGCAGGTCCCGTTCGGCGCACGCCTCCAGCAACCGGTCGGCCGACCGCCCGTCGAGATCGCCGAGCCGGTTCCAGAGCCGGGCGACCGTGACGACCGGGATCTCGACGTCCTCGGGGAACACGGCGAGGGCCGTCAGCAGGTCGCGGCTCGGCTCGTCGAGCGCGGCGACGGCGAGGTCCATCGCCTTGAACGTGTTGGCGTAGGGATGGCCGCCCCACGTCTCGCCGCTGATGGCGAGGTCGGCAACCGCCTCCGCCCACGCTGCCTCCGGGCGGCCGCGCAGCGACGCTCCGACCAGCGCCACCGCCAGCGCCACCGAGCCCGTCGCCGCGAACACTCCCGCAGCCGCCGGCGGGAGCACGTCGCCCGCCCAGCGCGACGTGCGGGCGAGCAGGGTGTCGGCGGCCTGCGCGTCGAGCACGTCGACCCGGCCGACCTCGGCGCCGACGTGCTCGAGCACGCGATGGTCACGCGTCGTGTAGAGCACCCGACCCTTCGGCCCGTTGACGTCGAACGCCGACGCCGCCCGCCCCGACCAGACGTCGTCGACCACGATCAGCGCGCGCATGTCGGCGAATCTCTCGACGAGCCGCTGCTTGGCGTCGACGGTCGAGCGGACGTCGGCGCCGGCGCCGACCAACGCCAGCAGCGCCACCTGCTTGGCGACGATGTCGGCGTCCTTGCCCAGCGTGACCCAGTAGACCCCGTCGGGAAAATGGCGGCGGACCTCGTCGTCGCGGGCGAGCGCCGTCGCCAGCACCGTCTTGCCGATCCCGCCCTGGCCCTGGAGCCCGACGTCGGCCACCTCGCCGGCGAGCCCGAGCGCGGGATCGGGGCCGAGCAGCAGTCGCCGCAGCCGGTCGAGGTCGCCGGCTCGCGGCACGTAGTCGCGCGGCAGCTCCGGGCACCCGACCGGCTCGCCCGCCTCGCCCGCCACCAGTGCTGCGCGTTCGCTGTGTCGCCCGGTCGGGGCCGGCCCGGGCTCGCCCGCCGCCGGCCCGCCGCGCACCGCCAGCTCGTCCTGCACGCGGGCGGCGATCCGCTTGCACAGCGGCTGCAGCGCGGCGTCGAGCTCGGGCCCGGACGCCTCGAGCCCCTGGGCGTTGATCGAGATCGGCCCCTCGCGGCCGACATCGTCGTGCGCCCATTGTTCGTCGGAGAGGAACGGGAGCTGCTCCCACGGTGCGGTTCTGGCGAGGATCGCGCCGAGCGGGACCGCGCGCTGCTGGATGCGGGGGACCTCGGTCTCGGTGATGTACGGCGAGGCGACGAACTCGGGGCTGACGACCAGCACGGCGAGCAGCGAGCGTTCGATCGCCAGGTCGATCCGTTCGTCCCACTCGTCGCCGACGCGGATCTTCGTGTCGTCCCACAGCGCCACCCCGTCGGGCAGCAGCGGGCTGAGATGCACGCCGAGCTTGGGGAGGAGCCACGTGTCGTCGTGGCTGTAGCTGACGAACACCAGCCACTCGTCGGGTTCGGGCAACCCCTCGGCGAAGTACTTGCCCATCGCCGCCAATGTAGGCCACCCGTCGCGCGCCGGTCTCCGAGCCGGTCAGGCCGGCGGCGAGCGCGGGGGTGCGCGCAGTTCGGCGGCGAGGCGATCGCGAACGAACCGGTCGTGCTCGGCGTCGGTGAAGAGGTCGATCTCGCCCGGAGGGGTGCGGCCGGCCGGCAGCATCGGTTCGCCGTTCGGCCGCAGCGTGAACAGCCGGCCCTGCCGATCCCGCCGGACCCGCAAGCCGGTGCGGTGCTTGACCCGGTTGTGGTGGCCGCACGCGATGCCGGCGTTGGCGAGATCGGTCGGGCCATCGTCGCGTTCCCACTCGTCGAGATGATCGACCTGCCCGGACGACGCCTTGACCGCGCACCCCGGGTAGCCGCAGTGGCGAGCCATCAGCCGCACCGCGTCTCGGGCGGCGCCGCCGAAGAGGCGTCGGCTGCGGCCGAAGTCGGTGACGACGCCGGCGGAGTTCATCACGACCCGGCGGACGTGGCCGTCGAGCGCAGCCCGCAGGATGTCGTCGGGGAGCAGCGCGATGCCGTCGACGGTCTCGCAGCGTTGCTCGGCGACGTCAGCGACGTCGCCGACGAGTCGGTCGGACAGCGCTGGGATCAGGCCGTGGGCGGCGAGCGTCGACTCGAACGTCCACCGGTCGGAAACAACGTGGAGCACGAGCCCGGCCGGCTTGCCGGCGTCGGGTGACGCGATCGCCGCGCGGAACAGCGCCGTCATCGCGTCGAACCGGCGCTGGGCGTCGGTGCGGGGCAGGAGGGACGGCGGCGCGTCTGGACCGTGAAGCCGGGTTCGCTCGGCGACATCGGCCTGGAACTCGCGCTCGACGAAGTGGTCGAACGTGGCGAGCTTCTCGGCGGTGTCGAGCGCTTCACCGCCCGACGCCTGGATGAACACCGCGCCGTCGATCTCGGTGACGATCGCCGAGCGATGCTCAACGGCGCGCTCACGATCGCGATGGGCCCCGTCGAGGTCGGCCAGCGTCTCCCAGCGCCGGACGCAGGCGCGGCTCTCGTCGTACGGCAGGTGCTCGGCGTGATCGAGCAGGAGGTCGGCCGAGTCGGCGAGCCGGTCTCCGCAGCGCGGGTTGGCTCGGCAGCGGGCCAGCTCGTCGGCCTGCTCGACGCCGATGCGGCCGGCGTGCAGTGCCTCGCCGGCCTCGGGGATGGTCTCGACCAGCCGCGCCAGCCGGCGGGCACGTGCTGCATGGCCGCCGGACCAGTTGGCGTTGGCCAGCAGCCAGCCCTTGACCGAACGATGGCCGTCGGCGGTGTGGATGCCACGCCGATCGGCCTCGGCGACGACGACCGCCATCTCCGACTCGACCCGCCGCCGCTCGAGCTCCAGCTCGCGAAACCGTGTGGTCAGCGCATCGCCGTCGAGCTCGCGGACCGTGTCGACAACCGTCGCCAACATGGAATCATGATACCAAACACACGTATGCAAAGCAACACCATATACAAACAAATGTGCGTAAACCGCTGAGGTCCGGATAGGGCAGAATTCAGGGTCATGATCGTCGACGGATACGAGGTGCAACCGCTCACCGCCGACCGCTTCGACGACTTCGCCCACGTGCTCGGCAAGAGCGGTATCGGCGGCTGCTGGTGCATGTACTGGACCTGCCCGTCGAGCGCGGTCTGGGGCGAGGGCGCCAAGGGCGGGAGCACCGGCGCCAACAAGCAAGCGTTTCGGGAGATCGTCGTCGACGGGCCGCCGCCCGGATTGCTCGCGTACGACGGCGAGGAAGCTGTCGGATGGTGCCGGGTGATGCCACGCCAGGCACTGCCCGGGCTGGCCAACTCGCGCAACTTCAAGACCGACCTCGACATCGAGGGGGTGTGGTCGCTGGCCTGCTTCGTGATCCGCCGATCGCACCGCGGGCGCGGGCTGACGTCGGTCCTCACGAAGGCGGCGATCGAGTTCGTCCGCGCGCACGGCGGCGGCATCGTCGAGGCCTACCCGACCGAGACGGACGTCACCGCCTCACCCTCGTCGGTGTATCTCGGCCTGGCGTCGACGTTCGAGCGTCTCGGGTTCGAGGTGGTCCAGCGCACGGCGCCGCACAGGCCGATGATGCGGTTCGCCGTCTGATCGAAGGCGGGTGCGGCTCAGGCCATCGTCAGGCCGCCGGAGACCGAGAGGGTCTGGCCGGTGACGAAGCCCGCCGCGTCGGAGGCGAAGTAGGCGACTGCCGCGGCGACGTCGCCGGGCTGGCCGATCCGCTTCATCGGCACCGCTCGCGCCATCGCCGCGATCACCTTCTCGCCCTCGTCGCTGGCGGCGGTGATGCCGTCGAGCAGCGGTGTCGCCGTCGGGCCCGGGCAGACCACGTTGGCGGTGACGCCGTAACGCGCCACCTCGCGGGCGATCGTCTTGGTGAACGAGATCACCGCCCCCTTGGCCCCCGAGTAGACCGACTCGAGCGACGACCCGACCCGGGCGGCGTCGGAGCTGATGTTGACCATCCGGCCCCACCCGGCGTCGGTCATCGCCGGCAGGCAGGCGTGCGTCGTTCGCAGCACGCCCTTGAAGTTGACGTCGATCACCTTCTCCCAGAAGTCCTCGTCGGTGTCGACGAACGGGACCAACTCGTCCCACCCGGCGCAGTTGACGAGGATCTCGATCGGGCCGAGCTCGTCGAGCACCCGCCGGCGGCCGTCGAGGACCGAGTCGGCGCTGGTGACGTCCATCGCGACGGCGAGCGCCGTCCCGCCTGCCGCCGCCACCACGTCGGCGGTCTCCGCGGCGCCCGCCGAGTTCAGGTCGGCGACCGCGATCCGGCGGCCGTCGGCGGCCAGCGCCGCGCACACCGCGCGGCCGATGCCGCTCCCGCCGCCCGTCACCAACGCCACTCGCTCGACCATGCCTGCCTCCCGCCGACAGGTTGCCACGGTCGCGCGTCAGCCGGCGAAGAAGCCGTACGCCCGATTCTCGATCTCGACGCTGCCGAGGTCGATCGGCCCGGCCGGCGTCTCCACCGTGGCGTTCTCGAGGACGACGACGACCGGATTCGACGACCCCGACTGTTCGTCGACCGGGGGCGGGTCGAACTGGAAGCTGCCGGCGGTCACGGGATAGCGGGCGGCGACGACCCGCTCGGGCTCGAACCACTCGACGACGTCGTCGCAGTGGTTGGCGAACAGGTGCTCGCCGACGACGACGCTCACCGCGAACCGGTCGTCGGGCAGCGTGACCGGGCCGGGCTCGGGCGGCTCGAAGTCGACCGGGTCGATCAGCAGGCCGACCCGCTGGTCGTCGGTCGAGGTGGCGAACCCGTACCCACATCCCCAGTCGACGTCGAACTCGGCCCGCGCGACGAGCTCGGCGAGGGCGGCGGCGTCGAGCGCGGTCGGGTCGAAGTCGTCGACGGTCAGCGACTCGACGACGACGACGGCGAGGGTCGCCGGATCGCAGAACGCGAGCTGGTTGCCCCATCGCCCGTCGGCCCCGCCCGGCACGTCCTCGACGTCGATCAGCCCGGCGACCACCTCGACCGATGTCCCGGCGGGAACGACCACTC
>JBFGCT010000189.1:0-7772 GCA_041581055.1 Ilumatobacteraceae bacterium
CATCGACCCGTTCGGCAGTGCAGCGGCGGTTGAGCGCCCGCCCGGTCTCGGTCGGGTTGTCCGCGATGGGCTGCGGCTCGCCAACTCGCCGACCACGTCCTCGCCGCCGTGCGCCAGTTCGTGCTCGTCCGGCGCGAACACGACGTCACCGGGAACCTCGATCGCCGGCTCACCGTCGCCGAGGTGTCGGACGGCCTGCGAGAACCGCATTCCCGCAGCTCACATCGCTGTATCGCATCTCGGTAGACTTCCGCCGGTGCTCCGCGTGACGAGCTTCCGAGTTCTCGGCGCTCACGCGACCGGCGACGGCCAGTCATTCGACGGCGCGGACATGATTCTCGACACCGACGAAGGCCTCCGCGTGTTTGGCTTCCGCACCGCCGGTTATGTCGGTGAGCACGATCCGTTCGCCCGGGACTACTCCGGTCCGATCACGTGGGACGGTGAGTACGAGCCGCTGGCCATCACGCTCGATCGGCGCACGGTCCGATTCTGGGACTTCAGCGAGTTGATGTGGCTCGGCCCGGACCCCCATCCGTGCCTCGTCTGGAGCAACGCCGCCGGGATCTCCGTGAGGGGCATGCAATGCCTGCTCTCGCCGGTCGGGTCGGGCAACATCTTCAACGGCCCGGGCGGCCGCGGACTGCCGACTCCGGACGCGCTCGGCCTCGTTGTTCCCGATGGGCTGGCGCCGATCGTGCCGATTCGGCTCGACGAGGCCAACGACCGCGGTTCCACCGGTCGCCGCTTCGACGAGCACTTGCCGCTCGAACAGATCGAACACTGACCAACGCAGATGCCGGCCGCCGTCGGCTCGGCAGGGGGCCGCCCGATAGGCCGATCAGCATCGTGACGGCCTCAGAGTTCGTCTCGGACCTGACTTCCACTATTGACAGGCCTGACAATTCGGGCGCCGAGACCGGTCTTGTTGGCAGCCGCGTCGGCGGCGGCTCGGGGGCCTGCCAACCGCGCAGCAGACGATTTTGCTCGCGCAGCCTTGAGTCTGGGCGTCGGATTGTCCGCGACGAGCACAATCCACCACCCGCGTCACGGACAGTCCATTCAACGCAGCGGCCGCCGGCAACTCTGGTAGCCGGCCAGACCACCACCGTCGACTTCGAGTTGGTCCCACGTGAGGATGTAGCTCGTTGCGGCCCGGCGAGCAGCCGAGCCGCCGGTTTCGACCAGCCGTGGCGAGCGCGGACGGCTCGTTCAAGCGGCGGCTGGCTTCGCTGCCTGCACGAAGGCCGAGAAGACGTGGCCTTCGGCGCCGGCGACGGACTGCGGATCGATTCCGCTCACCTCGAGCAGGTCGGCGACGTCGGCGAGCCGGTACTCCCGGGTCGATTCGATGTCGACGTCTTCGAAGCCGGCGTCAGCCAGCAACCTGCGGTACTCGTCTTCGTCGAGGGCGCCGGCGACGCAGCCGATCCAGGCCTCGACGCTCGATCGGACCTGCGGGTCGAGCGGCCCGCGCACGACGATGTCGGACACGGCGAACCGCCCACCCGGACGAAGCACCCGGAACGCCTCCCGGAGCGCCCGACCCTTGTCGGGCGACAGGTTGATCACGCAGTTGGAGATCACGACGTCCACGGAGTCGCCGGGCAACGGAACGTCCTCCAGGTAGCCCTTCAGGAACTCGACGTTGTCGACCCCGGCCTCCCGTTGGTTCCGCCGGGCCAGCTCCAACATGTCGTCGGTCATGTCAAGCCCGAAGGCCTTGCCGGTCGGGCCGACCCGCTTCGCCGACAACAGCACGTCGATGCCGCCACCGGAACCGAGGTCGAGCACGACGTCGCCCTCGCGCAACTCGGTCAGCGCCGTGGGGTTGCCACAACCCAGCGACGCCATCGTCGCCGCGGCGGGGAGCTCGGACGTCTCATCGCCGCTGTAGAGATCGCCCGTGACCACGTCGACCGCTTCGCCGCAGCACGACCGCGTCGAAGGGCCGCCGCCCACCCGCCGCGCGATCTCGCCGTACCGCTCGCTGACCCGATCACGGAGGTCGTCGTTGTTGATGTCGGTGGCGGCTTCCATGAGGCCCTCCTCATCGTTCATATCGATGTACGTCAATATGATACCAGTGTCCGGCACCGGCGGCAAGCAACGTGGCGACTTGCGACGGAACCAGCGGCGCGGGGTCGCCTCGTCTTTCGGGAAGCTCCAAATCGCGTGATTGCTGAGCAGCAGCGTGCGCGGGCGCCTTCGTCGCGGTGACGCCCATTCCGGCCAGGGTCTCGTGGTGGGCGATACGGGCCTCGATCCCATGACCTCCACGGTGTGAACGTGGCGCTCTTCCAACTGAGCTAATCGCCCTTGCGGGATTCCACAAGCTAGCAGCGTCGACGCGCCGTACCACGTGACGCCGGCCCGCCGATCACGGCACGTCGACGCAGGCGTTGCCCATCCCCTGGCGGTCCCGGTGCAGCACACTCGCGCCGGGGCAGGTCTGGTCGAAGGGCACGACGTCGACCACCACCAGATCGCCCTCGCCCGAGCACGCGACCTCCCGGGCGTCGTTGTTCGGCTCGATCTGCACGCAGTCGCCCGCCCGCAGGATTCCGTCGGGCCCCGGGTCGCGGGGCGGACCGGTGAACTGGGCGAGCGCGATGATGCCGATCGACGCGGCCACGCCGCAGAAGAGCAGCCCCCTCCACGGCACCCGGGCCGGCTGGGCGCGCTCGGCCGCGGCGCTCGGCCACGTGTACTCGGTCGGCCCATCGGCGAAGCCGGACGGTCCGGAGAGCTCCACGCCCGGCGCCGGCGCCCGCAGGCCGGCGTCGTACACCGCCCGCCGGCCCGGGTCGCGCAGGACGCGGTACGCCTCGTTCACCTCGGGCATCGCCACGCCCGAGCCGGCCGCCGACGACCGAGACCGATCCGGATGATGCTCCCGAGCGCGCCGCCGGTACGCGTCGCGAATCGTCTCCGCCGACGCGTCGGGTGCGACGCCGAGGATCTGATAGTGCGTGCGCGCTGCCACCGCCGACCACGCTACGAGGCGACGGCCGCCGCCGACACGGCAGGCCGCGTCCGGTCGACCGAGTTCCGGGGCGGAGTCGTCCCGGAGGGCGGGACGAATCCGCCCGAGATCGTTGCCCGGCGGCGCCCGAGTCAGTAGCCGGCGTGCACGTCGACCACACCGAGCAGGTCGTCGCCGCGGGCGAAGCGGCCGACGTTCTCGGTCACCCGATCGGCGAGCGGCGTGACCGCCATCTCCGCCGTGCAGGCGACGTGCGGCGTGATCAGGCAGTTCGGCAGCGACCACAGCGGATGGCCGGCGGGCAGCGGCTCGGGCTCGGTCACGTCGAGCGCCGCCCCGCCGATCCGACCCTCCGCCAGCGCCGCCACGAGGTCGTCGGTCACGATGTGCCGCCCCCGCGCGACGTTGACGATCCAGGCGTGCGGCTCCATGAGCGCGAGCTCGTCGGCGCCGAACATCCCGTCGGTCTCGGGCGTCAGCGCCAGCGCCAGCACGACGAGGTCGGCGCCGGGGAGCGCGTCGGCGAAGCGGTCGGCCTCGAGCACGTCGTCGACGCCCTCCATCGCCTCGGCCCGCCGGCGGACGACGGTGATGTGGCAGCCGAACGGCTGGAGCAACGAGACGAGCGACCTGGTGATGCCCCCGCCGCCGATGATCGAGACCCGCGCGCCGAACAGGTTGGCACCGGCCGGGGCGCCCCACTCGCCGGCGCGCGCGTAACGGACGATGTCGCGCATTCCGGCGAGGGCCAAGGCGAGCGCCAGCTCCGCGCAGGCGTCGGCGTAGGCGCCCTTGGCGCACGTCCACGTCCGCTCGGTGTCGAGCCCGTCGACGAAGTTCTCCACGCCGGCGAACGGCAACTGGACCCATGTCGCGCCCGGCGCCTGCGCGAGCGCCGCGGCCAACCCGTCGGGGTCGTCGTTGTCGCCCCACACGAGCGCCTCGCTCTCGGCGAGGCCGACGAGCTGCCCGCCGCCGGCCACGATCGCGTCGGCAAGCCACGCCGGCGCCGAGTCGGGGCCGAGGGCGATCCGCGGTGCGTCGTTGTTGTCCATCGAGGACGCGACCGTAGCGCTCAGTCGACGATCGAACGGAGGATCAGCTTGCTCTCGGTCCGCGCCACCGCCTCGTCGGCGCGCACCCAGCGAACGAAGGCGTCCAACCCCGGCGCCCCCGCGCACTCGACGATGATGCTGTAGTCGGCCGACCCGGTCACGTACGCGGCGAACACGACCTCGTCGCGGTCGGCGAGCCGGCGCTCGAACTCGTCGGCCATGTCGCCCGGCACGAGGCTCACGTCGATCACCGAGCGGACCGTGCGCCCGACCGCCGCCGCGTCGACGTGGGCGTGGTACCCGGTGATCACGCCCGACTGCTCCAGGCGCCGCACGCGATCGGCGGCCGACGTCGCCGAGAGGTGGACCGCCTCGCCCAACTCGCGCCAGCTGATCCGACCACGTTGGCGAAGGGCGTCGAGGATTCGCAGGTCGACGGCGTCGATCTCCACGGATTCGGGGGTCATGTCGCCATTCTGGCACGTTATTCCCCGACATCGACGGCCGGCCCGGGAGCAAGATAGAGGGATGAGCGAGCCCACCATCCAGACCGTCGGCGTCCCGCGCGAGGTCAAGACGGCCGAGCACCGCGTGGCGATGACCCCCGACGGCGTCCGCGAGTTCGAGCGCGCGGGCATCGACGTGTTCGTCGAGACCGACGCCGGCGCGGGGGCCTCGATCACCGACGACGACTACGTGGCCGCCGGCGCCAAGATCGTCCCGACCGCCGCCGACGCCTGGGCCCAGCAGATGGTCGTCAAGGTGAAGGAGCCCAAGGCCGAGGAGTTCGGCTTCCTGCGCCCCGACCTCACCCTGTTCACCTACCTCCACCTCGCCGCCTACCCCGAGGTCGCCATAGCGCTGCTCGCCGCGGGGACGACCGGTGTCGCCTACGAGACCGTGCAGAACGCCGACGGCTCGCTCCCCCTCCTCGCCCCGATGAGCGAGGTCGCCGGCCGGCTCGCGCCGCAGATGGGCGCCCACTTCCTCGAGCGGCACAACGGCGGGCGGGGCGTCCTGATGGGCGGATCGCCCGGCGTCCGCCCGGCCAAGGTCGTCGTGCTCGGCGCCGGCAACGTCGGCTGGAACGCGGCGTGGATCGCGGCCGGCATGGAGGCCGAGGTCGTCCTGATCGACAAGGACCTCGATCGGCTGCGATTCGTCGATCAGATCCACAAGGGCCGCATCATGACGTCGGCGTCCAACCGCGGCGCCATCGAGCGGGCGATCGTCGACGCCGACCTCGTGATCGGCGCCGTGCTCGTCGCCGGCGGGCGGGCGCCGATCATCGTCACCGACGACCTCGTCCGGGCGATGAAGCCCCGGTCGGTGATCGTCGACGTCGCCGTCGACCAGGGCGGCTGCATCGCCACCACCCGCGAGACGACCCACGACGACCCCGCGTACGTCGAGCACGGCGTCGTGCACTACGCGGTGGGGAACATGCCGGGCGCCGTCCCCCACACCAGCACCTACGCGCTGACCAACGCCACGCTCCCCTACCAGCTCGACGTGGCGCTGCACGGCGCGCTCGGCGCCGCCCGCCGCGACCCGTCGATCGCCCACGGTCTGAACACCGTCGGCGGCGAGTACGCCAACGCCGCGGTCGCCGAGGCGCTCGGGTCCACCGCGGTCGACGCCCTCGCCGGCTGACCGGCCGTCCGCCGGGGCGCGGCGCTCGCGTGCGGTAAGCAGTGGGAAGATGCGCCGCTCGTCCCCCTCCGCCAGGACCCCGGCACCGGCTGCCGGACTGCTCTGCGGACTGGCCGTGGTGGCGTTCGCCGGCTGCACCAGCGCCCCGGAGCGGTCGACGCCGACCCAGCCGCTCCCCGCCGCGACCACCACCTTCGCGACGCTGCCGCCCGTCGGGGTGTTCACGTACCCGACCGACTCGAGCGACGTCGTCGCCCAGATCAGCGTCGATGTGAACGCGCCGATCCCGCTCCCGCTATTGACGATCTACGGCGACGGCCGCGTGGTCAACGCGTTCGAGAACGACTGGCTCGTCGGCGCGGCCTCCGACGTCGCCCTGCAGGGGTTCTTCGCCGACGCCGACTCGATCGGGCTCCTCGACGGCGACCTCGTGCTGCGCGGGCGCGACGACCGCGGGCAACCCAACATCGGCGTGTACCTCGAGGTCGACGGCCGGACGCTGAACCACGAGCTCGACCTCGTCCGCATCGAGCGGCCGGTCAACCTCCGGGCGTTCCTCCAGCGGTCGGCGACGACCAACGAGTTCGGCCTGACCGACGTCTACGAGCCGACGGCGTGGATCAACTGCACCGGCGACGTCTGCGCCGTGGGCGACGAGCGGGGCGCGGACTTCGCCCGCCCGCTCCTCCCCCACGAGGACGTCGACACGCTGGCTGACGAGGCCGGCGCCGCCCGGCCTTAGGCTCCTGTCATGGCTGATGACAGCGCCGATGCCGCGACGACCGTGTTCGACCTCGACCTCCCGGTGCTCGATCCCCCAGGGGCCGGCGTCGGGCACGAGGAGCAGACCGCGCTCGCCCGCCGGCTGGCTGCCGACCACTGGATCGTCCGCAACACGCTGGGCTTCAGCATCCTCGGCTACGACGACGTGACGGCGATCCTGCGCGACAAGCGCTGGCACAACCTCACCGCCAAGATCCCCGAGATGATGGGCATCACCGATCCAGAGTTCCTCCAGCGGCGGCGGGTGTCGATCCTGTCGGCGGAGGGCGACGTCCACACCCGCCTGCGCCGGCTGGTGGCGAAGGCGTTCTCGCCGCGGGCCGCCGACCGGCTGCGGCCGTTCATGCGCGACGTCGTCAACGAGCTGATCGACGCCGTCGCGCCGGCGGGGCGGGCCGACGTCGCCGTCGACATCTGCGAGCCGTACCCGATCCCGATCATCTGCGAGCTGCTCGGCGCGCCGAAGGAGGACTGGCAGCTCTTCTCCCGCTGGGCCGAGGACGTGCTGCGGGTCTTCAGCGGCACCGTGCTCGACGACCTCGACACGATCAAGGTCGCCCAGACCGAGCTCGACGAGTACACCCGCGGCCTGATCGCCGACCGGCGCGACCAGCCACGCGAGGATCTGCTGACCGACCTGATCGCCGCCGAGGAGGAAGGCGACCGGCTCGACACCGAGGAGCTGGTGATGATGGTCAACGCGGTCATCGTCGGCGGCACCGACACGACCCGCAACCAGCTCGGGTGCGCGGTCGGGCTGCTGGCGCAGCACCCGGAGCAGTGGAAGCTGCTCGCCGACCAGCCCGACGTCGCCCGCACCGCGGTCGAGGAGGTGATGCGCTACTTCGGCGCGGTACGCGGGACCGGGCGCTTCGCCAGCGAGGACATCGTCCACCGGGATGTGCTGTTCCCGGCGGGCGCGATCGTGTTCCCGTCGCTCGTCTCGGCCAATTACGACACGACCACGTTCGACGAGCCGGGCAGGTTCGACATCACCCGCGAGCCGCTCCCCGGTCGCCCGCAGATGACGTTCGGCAGCGGCATCCACTACTGCCTCGGCGCCTCCCTCGCCCGCGCCGAGCTGCAGGAGGCGCTGCCGCTGCTCGCCCGGCGGATGCCGAACCTGGCGCTCGACGGCGCCGTCGAGTGGAAGCCGCTGGCGACGGCGATCTTCGGCCCAACCCGCCTCCCGGTCACCTTCGACCCCGGCCACTGACGCGCGGGTCCAGACCCCCCGGGTTTGTGTGACCGAATACGTCCAAACTCGCGATGATCGGTCACACAAATCGAGGACC
>JBFGCT010000190.1:0-7698 GCA_041581055.1 Ilumatobacteraceae bacterium
ACGGTTTGTGTGACCGAATATCGCGAGGTTCGGCATGTTCGGTCACAGAAACACGGATTGGGGGGAGCGTGCGCGTGATCGCCCGGCTGCGCCCTTCACGGTTTGTGTGACCGAATATCGCGAGGTTCGGCATGTTCGGTCACAGAAACACGGAGTGGGGGGAGCGTGCGCGTGATCGGCCGGCTGCCCCCTTCACGGTTTGTGTGACCGAATATCGCGAGGTTCGGCATGTTCGGTCACAGAAACACGGATTGGGGGGAGCGTGCGCGTGGCCGGCCGGCTGCGCCCTTCACGGTTTGTGTGACCGAATATCGCGAGGTTCGGCATGTTCGGTCACACAGACCCGGTTCGGGATGGGGGAGCGACGGGGGCGGAGACGGGCCGCTCGTACACTCGCGGGCATGTTCGTGTACCACCCGCTGTCGGAGGCCACGCGCACGCGCCTGGCCGCGGCGGGGCTCGATCCGGACGCGGTTTCGGCGCTGGTGCGCCACGCGATCGCCGAGGATCTGATGGGCGGGATCGACGTCACCTCGGTGGCCACGATTCCGGCCGGGCAGCGGAGCGTGGCGACGTTTGGCGCCCGCGAGCCCGGCGTCGTCGCCGGCCTCCCGATCGTCGCCGCCGTGATCGAGACGGTGTGCGGGGACGAGGCGAGCGAGGTGACCCTTCTCGTCCCCGACGCCAGCCGTGTGGCGGCCGGGACGCAGGTCGCCGAGGTCACCGCTCCGACCCGGCTGCTGCTGACCGCCGAGCGCACCGCGCTCAACCTGCTGTGCCATCTCTCCGGCGTGGCGTCAGCGACCCGGCGGTGGGCCGACGCCCTCGACGGCACGTCGGCGACGGTCCGCGACACGCGCAAGACCACCCCGGGCCTGCGGGCGCTGGAGAAGTACGCCGTCCGCTGCGGCGGCGGGGCGAACCACCGGATGGGGCTGGCCGACATGGCGCTGGTCAAGGACAATCACGTCGCCGCCGCCGGCGGGATCGCCGAGGCGTACGCTCGGGTGCGGGCGCTCGAGGAGACGATCCCGGTCGAGATCGAGGTCGACACGGTGGAGGGCCTGCAGCAGGCGATCGCCGCCGGCGCCGACGAGGTGCTGATCGACAACTTCTCCACCGACATGATGCGCGAGGCGGTCGCGGTCCGTGACCGCCTCGACCCGACGGTCCGGCTCGAGGCGAGCGGCGGCTTGACCATCGACAACGCGCGCGAGGTCGCCGAGACCGGCGTCGACTTGATCGCTGTCGGCGAGCTGACCCACTCGGCACGGGTCCTCGACCTCGGCCTCGACCTGCGCGCGATCGTCGCCTGACCGAGCGTCAGTAGGCGCCGAGGAGTTCGACGACGACGATGATGTCGGTGTTCGCCGGCAGGCCGCCCTGCGGGTTGCCCTCGGCGCCGAAGGCGAGCTCAGGCGGGATCGTGATCGCCCGCCGGCCGCCGACGCGCATCCCGCTCATCCCCTGGATGAGGCCGGCGAGGAACTGGCCCTCGATCATCGGGATCTGGAGCGGCTCGATTCCCCAGTTCGACTCGAGCTCGACGAGGTTGTCGCCGCGGTACAGCACGAAGTCGATCACCGCGGTCTGCTCGGCGGCCAGCTCGGCGCCCTCGCCCTCGACGAGGTCGACCGTGAGCACCTCGGCCGCGCCGTCCGAGGCCGGAACCCCGGGCTCGGTCGGCTTGTCGGCGGGATCGGATTGCTTGATCACGGACCGCACGTCGATGACGAACGTGAGCGCCTCGTCGGGGCCGATCACGTCACCCTGGGCACGGTCGCCGTACGCCAGCTCGCTCGGGATGTCGAGTTGGACCCGCTCGCCGGCCTGCGCGCCGACGAGCCCCTCGTCCCAGCCGGTGATGACGCCGCCGGCGCCGAGGTTCACCGGGAACGGCTCGAAGCGGTCGTAGCTGTTGTCGAACTCCTCGCCGTCGCGCGAGCGCACGCCGATGTAGTCGACGATCACGGTGTCGCCGGCCTCGGCCTTCGGGCCCTGGCCGTCGATCAGCACGTTCCGGCCGAGCTCGGTCGGCAACTCGTCCGGGATCTGAACCGTTGGCTTGTCCGGGCTGGTCGGCGGGGGCCCGACGTCGACAAACGTCGGCTCGGTCTCCGTGCCGGGCCCGTCGGTCGTGACGGCTGCGCCCGAAGGGTCGGCGACACCCGACGGCTCGGTCCCGGCGGGCTCGGAGCTCGCGGTGTCGCCGGCAGCGCCCTCGCTGCCGCACGCGGCGACGAGCAGCGCGGACGTGACAAGGGCAGCGATCGTTCGGCGCACCGGCGAGACGCTACCGGTCCGCGGCCTCTCGTTGGCGGCAGGGGTCGGCCGTGGCCCCGTGCCTTCCGACCTTGGGCCTCAACCCCGATCGGCGAGCCACTGCGCCTCGGCCCGCCCCAACGCGGTGCTCGGCTCGGCGCCGACGAACGGCCACAACTCCGACGCGATTCGGCGATAGTTGCCGGTCGCGCCGAGCTCGCCGAGCAGTGCGTAGAGCCCGAGGTTGATCCGTTGGATGAAGACGAACGACCGGGGGACCGTCGCGTACTGGCTGATCGGGCTCGAGCGGTCGAAGGTGTGGCGGACGATCGAGTTGGCGTACTCGCGGGTCCACGTCATCTCCTCGTCGCGCCGCACCGTGTCGTAGAAGCGCGAGAAGTACTCGCCGACGGCCGCGGTGTCGACCGGCGCGTCGATCTTCAACATGCCGGCGCCCTCGACGATGCGGCGGAACGCCGCCGCGTCGTGGTCGATGGCCGCCGCTTTGACCATCGCCGCGAACGTCTCCAGCTCCTCGGCCGAGAAGTGCTTGACCAGGCCGAAGTCGAGGAACGTGACGGTGCCGTCGTCGTGGAACAGGTAGTTCCCGGGGTGCGGATCGCCGTTGAACGCGCCGAGGCGGTACAGCCCGCGGAACACGAAGCGGAAGATGACCTCGCCCGCATGGTCCCGCTCGGCTTGGCCGCGGGTCAACAGCTCCGACCACGTGAACCCGTCCGCCAGGTCGGTCGTCAGCACGCGGCGGGTCGACAGCTCGTGGACGACCTCGGGGATCTTGATGAACGGGTGGTCCCGGTAATAGTCGACGAACAGCTGCTGGTTCGCCGCCTCCCGCTCGTAGTCGACCTCCTCGGCGAGACGGATCTTGATCTCGTCGACCATCTCGGTCGGGTCCAGCCCTCCGAAGCCCTGCTGGAGAAGCGTGCCGAGCATGTCCGCGTTGCGCAGGTCGGAGGCGATCGCCTCGTCGACGCCGGGGTACTGCACCTTCAGCGCCACGGCGCGTTCGCCGCCGCCCCGCGGGTCGACGATGATCGCCCGGTGCACCTGGCCGATCGAGGCGGCGGCGATCGGCTCGGGGTCGAACTCGACGAAGAGCTCCTCGACCGTCCGCCCGAGCTCTGACTCGAGGGTCGCGATCGCCAGCTCGGTCGACATCGGCGGGGCGTTCGACTGGAGTTGGGACAGCGCCAAACGGAGCGGCTCGGGGAGCCCGTCGTCGAGGTAGCTCGCCATCTGGCCGAGCTTCATCAGCGCGCCCTTCATCTGGCCGAGCTCGTCGGCGACCTGGGCCGCCGTGCGGAGTTCGCGGTCGCGGTCGAGCTCGACCCGTCGTTCGGCGGAGGCGAACGTCTTGCGCGCCGCCGTCGACGCGTACCCCGCGCCGACCCTGGCGCCGAGCCGCGCCAGGCGTGCGTTGCGCCGGTACCACGACCGGCCGACCGCGTGCCGCGCCGGACGCCGGGCGCGTCGGAGCGGCACGATCTCGACGGCGGTCGCGACGGCGGCGCCGAGCCCGACGAGCCCGATGAGCCCGACGAGCCAGCGCCGCCTCAGCGGCGGGCCTCCACCGACGCGATCGCCCGCAGCAGCGTCGGCAGGAAGCGGTCGGTGCTGGCAGCCGCGGCGTCGTGCTCGGCGTCGACCCGAAACGCCTCGGCGCCCGGGATCATCTCGAACAACTGCGTCTGGCGCTGAACGGGAACGATCTGATCGCGCATCGTGAGGACAATCGACGTCGGGACGTCGACCTCGTCGAGCCAATCGATCGACGAGAACTCGCCGAGGGCGACGCCGGCGTCGAGGACCATTCGCCAGTCGTGGGTCGACGCCTCGCGAATCGCCCACGGCTCCCACGTCTTGCGTTGGAGGTAGAGCTGGTCGCTCAACCACACGCGGGCCTGCTCGGGCGTATAGCGGGCGACGCGGGCGAGGCCGATCAGCCAACGGAACGCCCGCCGCTCCGGCTTGCCGGCGAAGTACGGCGCGGTGGCGCACAGCACGAGCCCGGTGACGCGCGAGGGGTGGCGGCGCCACATGAGTTGGGCGACGGTCCCACCCATCGAGTACCCGATCGGGATGACGCGGTCGATGCCGAGCTCGGTGGCGACGTCGACCACGTCGTCGGCGCAGTCCTCCAACCGGAACTGCTCGCGGGAGCGGATGCCGGTCCCGTGGCCCCGGTGGTCGAAGGCGAACACGCGAAAGTGCCGTCCGAGGGTCTCGTAGCACCTGTACCAGTTGAGATCGGCGGTCGCCGTCCAGCCGTGGAGCAGGCACAGCGCCGGCGCGTCCGGAGGCGCGTCCTGCGGCCCGCTGAGATCCCGCACGACGATCGTCCCGCGGTCGCCCAACTGGACGAACCGGCCGGCCGGGAAGTTGGGCCCGTCGCTCGTCGCGCCGGCGGTGGGCGTGCTGATGGTCAGGCCTGCTCCACGTTCAACACGTTGACGGTCAGCGAGCCGTTCGGCGCGTCGTAGGTGACGGTCGTGCCGGCCTCGGCGCCGTCGAGCGCCCGGCCGAGCGGTGAGGTGGCGCTGATCACGTCGGCGCCGTCGATCTGCTCCTCCATGTTGCCGATCACGTAGCGCTCGGCCATGTCCTCCGGGTCCCCGTCGTACAGGACGGTGTAGACCGAGATGCGGTCGACGATCTCGGCGTTCTCCAGCAGGTGCTCGAGCTGGCGGATCCGCCCCTCCATGTGCCCCTGCTCGTCCTTGGCCGCGTGGTAGCCGGCGTTCTCCTTGAGGTCGCCCTCCTCCCGCGCTGTCTCGATCTTGTTGGCGACGTCGATCCGGCCACGCGTCGTGAGATCGTCGAACTCGGCCTTGAGGCGGTCGTAGGCGGTCTGGGACAACTGCGTCTTGGCCATACTGGTGTGGAGGATATCGAGTCGGGATTCCGGCCTGTGCCGCACGCCGAGGAGACGGTCGCCAACCCGGCCCCGTGCGCTCGCCGCGCTCCCGATTAGCCTGCCCGGTCTATGGCGCACAGGATCGCGGTGATCGGCGGCGACGGCATCGGTCCGGAGGTGACGGCCGAGGCGGTCAAGGTCGTGCGCGCCACGGGGGTCGCCATCGACACGACCGAATTCGATCTGGGCGGATCGCGATACCTCCGCGACGGCGAGATCCTGTCCGACGAGACGCTCGCCGAGCTGGCGACGTTCGACTGCATCCTGCTCGGCGCGGTCGGAACGCCCGAGGTCGCGCCCGGGGTGATCGAACGCGGCCTGTTGCTCAAGATGCGCTTCGAGCTCGATCTGTTCGTGAACCAGCGGCCGTTCTCCGGCACCGCCCCGGGCGCCGACGTGGCGCACGACTTCATCGTCATCCGGGAGAACACCGAGGGCCCCTACGTCGGTGAGGGCGGGGTGCTCCGGCGCGGGACGCCCCAGGAGGTCGCGACGCAGGGGTCGGTCAACACGCGGCACGGCGTCGAGCGCTGCGTCCGGTACGCGTTCGACCTGGCGGCGGCGCGCGAGCGGCGGCACCTGACGCTCGTGCACAAGACGAACGTGCTGACCTTCGCCGGGGGACTGTGGGAGCGGGCGTTCAACGAGGTCGCCACCGAGTACCCGCAGGTCGAGACCGCGTACAACCACGTCGACGCGGCGTGCATCTACTTCGTCCAGGATCCGCAGCGCTACGACGTGATCGTGACCGACAACCTGTTCGGCGACATCCTCACCGACCTCGGCGGCGCGGTGTCGGGCGGGATCGGGCTCGCGTCGTCGGCCAATCTCAACCCGGCGCGCACCGGGCCGTCGATGTTCGAGCCCGTCCACGGCTCGGCGCCCGACATCGTGGGGACCGGCCGGGCCAACCCGATCGCGGCGATTCTGAGCGCCGCCCTGATGCTGGACTTCCTCGGCGAGGGCAGGGCCGCCGACCGCGTCAGGGCGACCTGCGCCGAGCCTGTCACCGGCAGCACCACCGAGATGGGTGACTCGATCGCCGCGCGCGTGGGAAACTGACCACATGCCCATCACACCGACCGAGAAGATCTGGATGAACGGCGAGCTTGTCGACTGGGACAAGGCGCAGGTCCACGTGCTCACGCACACGCTCCACTACGGCACCGGTGTGTTCGAGGGGATACGCGCGTACGAGACCTCCCAGGGTCCGGCGGTCTTCCGGCTCACCGAGCACATCCGGCGGCTGCACGACTCGGCGACGATCCTCGGGTTCGAGATCCCGTACACGGTCGACGAGCTGATCGAGGCGACCAAGGCGACGGTCGCGTCGACCGGGCTCGCCTCGTGCTACGTCCGCCCGATCGCCTACCTCGGCTACGGCGAGATGGGGCTCAACACGCTGCCGTGCACGGTCGACGTCGCGATCGCGTGCTGGCCGTGGGGCGCCTATCTCGGCGACGACGCGGTGACCAAGGGCGTGCGGATGAAGATCTCGTCGTGGACCCGCCACGAGCACAACACGATGCCGCCGGCGGCGAAGACGGTCGGCAACTACGTCAACTCGTCGCTCGCCAAGGTCGAGGCGCTGAAGGCCGGGTACGACGAGGCGATCATGCTCGCGCCGAGCGGCCTGGTCGCCGAGTGCACCGGCGAGAACATCTTCGTCGCCCGCCACGGCATGTTGCTCACGCCGCCGCTGTCGGCCGGCGCGCTCGAGGGCATCACCCAGAACACCGTGTCGACGATCGCCCGCGATCTCGGGTTCGAGGTCGCCGTCGACAACCTCGCCCGCAGCGACCTGTACATCGCGGACGAGGCGTTCGTCTGCGGCACCGCCGCCGAGGTGAGCTCGGTCAACTCCGTCGACGACCGCTCGATCCCCTGCCCCGGACCGATGACGGCGGCGATCGCCGAGGTCTACCACCGCACCGTCCGCGGCGAGGAAGACCAGTACAAGGACTGGTGCGAGCTCGTCGGCTGACGCGCCCCCCGCCCCATGCCCGACGCCTCCGGACACCTCCGACACCCCGAACACGTTCGGGGCCGCAGGGCCGCGGCGGCGTCAGCGGAGGGCGGAGGCGATGCGGATCACGTGCTCGAGGTCCTCGCGGGCCAGCTCGACCTCGGGCCCGGGGAACAGGCTGACGTCGTCGGCGCCGGCGGCGTGCAACGCCTCGATGTGGGTCATCGCGTCGTCGAAGGTGCCGATGGCGCCGAGCTCGGTCCACCACTCGCGGGGCATGTCGGCCAGGCCGTCGACACCGCGGCCATCCAACCGCTCGCGCATCTCGTCGATGTGCGGGTGGGCGTCGAGGCCGGGGTTCGGCGAGCCCATGATCCCGGCGACGAAGGGGGCCATGATCCGGTGGGCGAGGGCGACGTCGTCCTCGATGGCGACCGCGGTGAACACCGACACGTGGAACGCGTCCGGCGCGCCCGCCTGCTCGATCGCCTGGGCCACGTAGGTCGGGCCGGCGCCCTCCGCAAGGACGACGCCG
>JBFGCT010000191.1:0-7625 GCA_041581055.1 Ilumatobacteraceae bacterium
CCGGCCACGCAGGCCGCTGTCGGGCGCTCGCCCGCTGGCGCTCGCCTCGCTCGCATCGGTGGACCGGCCACGCAGGCCGCTGTCGGGCGCTCGCCCGCTGGCGCTCGCGTCGCTCGCATCGGTGGACCGGCCACGCAGGCCGCTGTCGGGCGCTCGCCCGCTGGCGCTCGCGTCGCTCGCATCGGTGGACAAGTTCTCGTCATCTCAGAGCCTCATGCCGTAGCCGTAGCCGTGGTTGTTGGTGCGGACGTGGGAGTTGCCGGCCGCCGTCGCCGCGCCGACCTTGCCGAGGATGATCACGCCGGTCGGGCACCGGTCGACGCACAGCGCGCAGCGCGTGCAGATGTCGTCGTCGATGGTGAACATGAACGCGTCGGACGGGTCGACGCCCGGCTGTTCGGTGCCGAAGGCCTCGTCGACCGCGTCGACCGAGACCATGTGGATGCACTTCCACGGGCAGATGTCGACGCACCCCTCGCAGGCGATGCACTCGCTCTGGTCGATGTGGATGAACTGCTTCGGCTTGACCGCCTTGGACAGGTAGTCCGCGTCGACCTCCACCAACGTGTAGTCGTCGGTGTAGGGCATCATCGGCGGGTTGGCGTCGGTCGTCGCCATGATCAGCGTTCCCCTCGCATCACGTCGCACGCCATCGTCATGCCTTCTTCACCAGCGGGCGGCCGTAGGTGGACGTCGGGAGTTCCTTCGGCTTGACGTCGCCACGCTTCTGCCACCAGATCGCGAGGAACATGTAGAGCCCGAAGAAGATCAGGTGGAGGACGACGACGACGATGTCGCGCACCGCTTCGTACTGCAGCGTGATCGGGTTCCACCCGCCGGCCGACTGCGGCTTGAGGATCCCGCCCGGACCGAAGATCAGCTTGTCCTTCGACCAGCCCAGGTTCTTGTCGGAGTGGTCGATCCACTGGTGCGGCACGACGCCGAAGGCGAGGAACAGTACGCCGAAGATGTACGTGCCCGAGAGCATCGCCTCACCCCAGGAGAACGGCGCGCCGACCGGTCGGCGCTTGCCATACGGGATGATCGCCAGCGACAGCAACATGGTGCCGATGAACGACACGATGAAGGCCTGGTTGAACCCCGGCCAGGCCAGGATGTCGATACCGATCATCGTTCGTGTTGGTTCCTCATGTGCGATATGGGCGGGGCGGTGTCTGGCGGGCCGGATGTCGAGCGGGTGGTCTGCGACGCCCGCTCACCGCCCGATACGTGAATTCGATCACGAACCCTAGTCGTCGGCGGGCGATGTGCGAAGTCTGGCACGCGGGCCAGGACGACGCGCCAGGTTGTGCATAAGTGCATCGACGTCCCCGGCGGGGGATTTCCCACACCGGGCGCTTCGCCATCTATCCTCTCGCCAGTGACCGAGATCCCCGAACATCTCCTGAAGCGGTCCCGCGAGCGACGTGCCGCGATCGGCAAGGGAGACGACTCGTCGGAAGACGCCGCGCCGAGCGACGCCCCGGCGACCCCCGTGGCCGCCGGCGCCGCCGCGCCCGCCGCGCCGCCGCCGACGGGTCCGGCCACACGCGCCGCGAAGCCGGAGCCGGCCCCGCCGCCGCCGCCCAAGCCCGACCCGCCGTACGTCGCGGCGGCCAAA
The DNA here is from genome assembly GCA_041581055.1 of Ilumatobacteraceae bacterium. GTDB lineage: Bacteria > Actinomycetota > Acidimicrobiia > Acidimicrobiales > Ilumatobacteraceae > JBFGCT01. The sequence continues at coordinate 1,622 of JBFGCT010000191.1, forward strand.
CGACGACGCAAGATCCCGTTCTGGGCGATGGCGACGCTGAGCCTGATGCCGATTTGGGGCTTCATGTACGTCCGCGCGCTGACCGCCGAGCCCGCCGTCGCCGAGGGCCCGGTCGGTGTCGGCGCCGAGATCTACAGCAACTGCGCCAGCTGCCACGGCGCGAGCGGCGGCGGCGGCGTCGGCTACGCGTTCTCGGGCGGCGAGGTGCTCGCGACGTTCCCGGCCATCGAGGACCAGATCCGCTACGTCTACTTCGGCACCGAGGGCTACAACGCCGCCGGCGTCGAGATCTACGGCAACCCCGATCGCGAGGGCGGGCCGCACGTGACCGGCGCCCGCGGCCCGATGCCGGCGTTCAGCGGCCAGCTGACCGAGGCCGAGATCGTCGCGGTGGTCTGCCACGAGCGGTACACGCTCGGCGGCGCCGACCCGACGAGCGATGCATGGGCGACAGAGTACGAGGAGTGGTGCTCGGAGGAGGCGCCGGTCTACGCCGCCGTCGAGGAGGGCGTGTTCTCGTTCACCGCGGAGACCCCGACGACGATCGGCGAGCTCGAGCTCGCACCGATCTCGCCCCCGATCCCCGGCTCCCCCGCCGGCGGCTGATCGCCCGCCGCCCGGGCGCCCCGGCATTGCGCCGGGGCGCGATCCGCGACAGATTTCGATGGTGGAATCCACACAGACCGACGTGCTGGTCGTCGGCGGTGGCCCGGCGGGGGCCGCGGTCGGCATCAGGCTGGCGCGGGCCGGCCACCACGTGACCGTTGTGGAGAAGCGGCCCACCGACCGCCACAAGGCGTGCGGCGACGCGCTGAGCCCACGCGCCGTCGCCGAGCTGGCGCAGCTCGGCGTCGACCCGTCCGCGCTCGGCGGTCATGAGGTGCACGGCGTGCGGATGACCCATCGCGGGCAGGCGGTCGACGTGCCGTGGCCTGCCCACGACGCGCTCGCGCGGCGCGGGTTCGTGTTGCGGCGCTCGGTCCTCGACCCCGCGCTGCGCGACCTCGCCGCCCACGTCGGCGCCCGCGTGCTCATGGGCCACGAGGCGACCACGCCGATCGTCGAGCGCGGGTTCGTGCGCGGCGCCCATCTCACGCGCCCCGACGGAACCCGCCGCGACGTCACGGCGCGGCTCGTCGTCGTGGCCGACGGCGCCAACAGCCGCTTCGGGCGCGGCCTCGGCACGACGCGCGATCGCAATTGGCCGTACGGGATCGCGACCCGCACCTACTTCGCCTCGGGCCGCAGCGGCGAGCCGTGGATCGAGGCGATGATCGGCTTGCCCGGCGCCTCGGGTAAGCCGATCGCCGGGTTCGGATGGGTCGCCCCGGCCGGCGACGGGACGGTCAACGTCGGCGTCGGCCTGCTGTCGAGCTACCGCGACGTCCGCAGCGTCAACGCGGTGAAGCTCCTCGCCTCGTTCGCCGGGCGGATGTCCGACCAATGGGACTTCGACCCGGGCAAGCCGCTCAAGCACCCGACGCGCTTTCGGGTGCCGCTCGGCGGATCGGTTGGCCCGAAGATGGGGCCGACGTTCCTCGTCGCCGGCGACGCGGCCGGCATGGCCAACCCGTTCAACGGCGCGGGCGTCGACGCCGCGCTGATGAGCGGGCGGGTCGCCGCCGACGTCCTCGACGAGGCACTCGGATCGGGCAACTCGACCGTCCTGCAGAACTACCAGACGCGGCTCGCCGACGAGATCGGCCGCTACCACAAGGTCGGGCGGCTGACCGCCCGGTTCGTCGGCCGCCCCGCGATCCTGCGGCCGCTGCTGCGCGTCGCGATGCACAGCGACGCGGCGATGGGCGGGGTGTTGCGCATCGCCGCGAACGAGCTGCGGACGACCGACCCCGGCCGCGCGGAGCGGGCCTACGCCATCGCCGGGTTCGTGTCGAAGTTCGCCCCGAGCTGGTGACCGTCGCTCGCCGCCGCCGTGTCAGCGCCAGCTGCGCGGGCGGAACATCTTCGGCAGCCGGAGTGTGACCACCGACAGGGCGAGGATCACCGGGTAGATCTCGAGGCGCCCGAGCAGCATCTGCACCATGGCGACGGCCCGACCGATCCGCGGGATGGCGAGGAAGTCGCCGGCGTGGTCGAGCGATCCCAACCCGGGGCCGACGTTGCCGAACGCGGTCGCCGACGCGGTCAGCGACGTGATCATGTCCGGCCCGGTGGCGGCGATGACGAACGCGCCCCCGCCGAAGATGACGGTGGTCATCAGCACGAAGCCGACGACCTTGGCGGCGATGTCGTCGGGCAGGATCGCGTTGCCGACGCGCACCGGACGGACGAGCTTCGGGTGCAGATGCTTGAGCGCCTCCCGGTGGGCGAAGCTGGCGACCGCGAGCACCCGGAGGATCTTCATGCCGCCGGCCGTCGACCCGGCCATCGCACCGACGGGCAGCGCGATCAGCAAGAGGAGCTGCGCCGCTTGGCTCCACAACCCGTAGTCGGCGGCGACGTAGCCGGTGGTCGTGATCGTGGACGTCGCGGTGAACAGCGTCTCCCGGAAGCCGGAGGACTGGCCGCCGCTGACGCCGGCCATCACGTACGACCACGCCGTGACGCCGGCGACGACGAGCACGTAGACCTTGAACTCGGTCGACCGCAGCAACGGCTGGGGGTCGCGCCGCAGCGCGCGGTACCACAGGGTGAAGCTGCCGCCGGCGAGGAACATCGCGACGATGCAGATCCACTCGATCGCCGTCGAGTCGAAGTGCGCGATCGACGCCTGGTACGGCGAGAACCCCCCGGTCGAGACGGTCGTGAAGCTGTGGCTCACCGCGTCGTACACGCTCATCCCGGCGGCGAAGTAGGCGAAGGCGAGCACGAGCGTGAAGCCGATGTAGACACCCCAGAGGCGGCGGGCGGTCTCGCGCACCCGCGGCGTCAGGCGCTCGCCGGTCGGACCGGGGGCCTCGGCCTGGAGCAGGCTCATGCCGCCCGAACCGACGACGGGGAGCACCGCGACGACGAGCACGATGACGCCCATCCCGCCCATCCACTGCGTCGTCGAGCGCCAGAACAGCAGGCCCTTCCCGGTGGTCTCGATAGCGGGCGTGACCGTGGCGCCGGTCGTCGTGAACCCCGCGATCGACTCGAACAGCGCGTCGTCCCACCGATCGAAGTGGCCGGTGACGATGTAGGGGATGGCGCCGCTCAACGCCATCGCGACCCACGCCAACGTGACCGTGGTGAACACGTCGAGCACGCGGATCCGGCTCGGGGCGATCGTCAACCGCCAGAGGGCCGAGCCGATCGCCCAGACGACCAGGCCGGTCACCAGCAGCGCGAGGACGTTCGGACCGCCGTCGACGATGTCGACGAGTCCGGCGACGAAGATGCCGATGCCGACGACGGCCATCGTCAGCCCGACGATGTTGCCGACGAGGGTCGGACGGCGGGTCGGCTGCAGCAGCCGCTCGCCGCGCCGGCCGAACACCGAGGTCCGCGACCGGACGACGGCGGTGACGTCGGGGTGATGGCGGAGCGGGCGATGGGTCGACGTCACGCGGAGAAGGCCTTCTGCAGCGCCGGGATCGCATCGGGTCGGGCGAAGACGACGACGTTGTCGCCGGCGTGCAGGACGGTGCTGCCGCGAACGATCTCGCCCTCCTTGCCGGGCTTGATCACCGCGCCGAGGACGATCGAGTGCGGCAGGTGGAGCTCGGAGACGACCGCGCCGGCGGCCGGCGACCCGGCCTCGATCTCGAACTCGTCGACCTCGACGTCGCTCTCGAGGAACGTGGCGACCGACGCGGTGCCGCCGCGCACGTAGCGCAGCACGGCGTTGGCCGACGCGGTGCGCGGGCTGAGCGCGGCGTCGATCCCGAACTGGCGGACGAGCGGGAGCAGGGCGAGGCGGTGCAGCACGGCGACGGTGAACGTGCGCGACCCGGTCGCCGCGAACGCGCAGGCGAGGACGTTGGCGGCGTCGTCGCCCGTCGCCGCGATCACGAGGTCCATCCGCGTGATCGACTCCTCGTTGAGCAGGTCGACGTCGGCGATGTCGCCCTGGACGATCGTGACCTGCCCGAGCCGCTCGCTGAGCACCTTCGCCCGCGCCGGGTCGCCCTCGATCAGCACGACCTCGGCCCCCTCGGTCTGGAGCTGCTCGGCGACGCGCGATCCGACCGCGCCACCGCCGAGCACCATCACGCGACGCGCCTTGCGGTGGGCGGCGCCGAGCACCTCGAGGATCTCCTGCCGAGCCGACCGCGCCACGAGCACGCGGACGTGGTCGCCCGCTTCGAGACGCTGGTCACCGCGCGGGATCACCGTCTCGCCCATCCGGGTCAGCGCGCCGAACAGGAACCGCCAGTCCGGCTCGTACGTGCGGCCGATCTCGGCCAGCGTGCTCCCGGCGAACACCGACTCCTCACCGATCGTCGCGCCGATCACGACCAGGTCGCCGTCGGACATCTCGTAGACCTCGTCGGCGCCCGAGACGTGCACGAGCTCCATGATCTCGTCGGCGGTGTCGGCGTCGGGGTCGATGATGAGGTCGGCCTCCATCTTGTCGAGCAGCGACTGCCCCTCCGGCCCGCGCAGCTCCTCGGTCTGGACGCGGACGACCGTTTGGGGCACGCCGGCGTTCTTCGCCAGCAGGGACGCGACGAGGTTGACCTCGTCGTTCTGGGTGACGCCGGCGAGGAGGTCGCAGCGGTCGATGCGCGCCGCCCGCAGCGTCGAGGGCACGGTCGCGTTCCCGACCACGACCTGCACGTCGAGCTCCTGGGCGATCGCGTTGGCGATCACGTCGTCCTGCTCGATGACGACGATGTCGTGGCCCTCCGCCCCGAGCCGCTGCGCGAGGTAGCGGCCGACCTCTCCCGCCCCGACGATGATCACGTGCATCGCAGAAGCATGCCCCACGCGGCCGGCCCCGCGGTGATTCCCCCACCTCGCAACCCAGGGTTCTTGTGACCGAAAATGTCGAGTTCCGCGATGTTCGGTCACACAGACCGGACGGCACGGCCCCTCGGGGTCAGGGCAGGCCGGCGGCGGACCACCCGACGGCGATCGCGCCGGCGACGACCAGCACCACGCCGATGGCCGCCAGCCCCTTTGAACCGCCCCCGCCGGCGTCGCCCGCCTGCTCGCCGGCGGCGTAGACGATCAGCGGGTGATCGGGCGGGCGGCCGACGAGCGTCGGCCCGGTCGCGCCCCGTTCCAGCCAGCCGACGACGGTCACCGCGGTGCCCGGCGCGAGCGCGTGACAGTCGGCGCGCACCACGCGGGTCGCCGGCCGCGAGCAACGGGCGCGCAGCGCGGCGACGTGCTGCTCGGTCAGGTGGTGCCGGGTCCACGGCAGATCACCCGAGCCGAAGACGACGGCGGCGTCGCCGTACATGTCCATCGGCACGACGAAGCCGGCGTCGTCCACCGAGACCAGCGGCGGCGATCGAGAGCCGTCGTCGAGGAGGAAGTCCCGGGCGTCCACCTCGGAGTGGATCTCGACGTGATCGTTGTGCGACCGGGCGCCGGCGATCGGGCCGAACGCGGTCAGCCGGTACCAGACCGACTCCCGGCCGCTGAGCGGTTCGCGCACCACCCCGTCGGGACCGGCGACGACCGTGCCGCGCAACGCGACCGGGCCCGTCACGAGCCGCCCGCCGCGAGCTCCCCCGCGGGTCGTCGCCTCGGCCCGCTCCCGATCGCGCCGGCGACGGCGGGCCCGCCGGGCGCTCACGAACACGAGCAGCACGCCGACGGCGAGCGCCACGCTCCCGGTCGCGAGCGCGGCGACCTCCGGGCTTGCGGCGAGGAGCCCGACGGCGAGAGGCGCGAGCTCCGACGCCGGCTGCCCGCCCCTGGTCACCGTCCCGTCGACAGCCGCCGCGATCGTCGCGTGCACAGCGACAAGCTAGTGCCGTGACCGTGAACGTTCGGGGTGTCGACGTCGAGTCGAGTTCGTCGGTCGCAAGGCGCGGCGACGACTGCGCAGCCTTGCCCTGCGGTGAGGAGCGGCAACGCAGCGAGCGGCGAACTCGGCCGGCGGAAC
>JBFGCT010000192.1:0-7561 GCA_041581055.1 Ilumatobacteraceae bacterium
CCGCCGTCGCGCGAACTCGCCAGGGTCGGCGCCGTCCTCCGACACGAGCCCGGCGTAGTTGTTCTCGACCTCGTGGTCGTCCCAGACGACGAGCCACGGGCACGTTGCCCGGGCCGCCCGGAGGTCGGGATCGGACAGGTAGGTCGCGTACCGGGCGCGGTAGCCGTCGATGTCGGTTGGCTCGGCGCCCTCGTGCACGCGGACCACCGTGTCACCCAGCTCCCGCGCCGCGCCCTCGTAGATGAAGTCCCCCAGGAACACGACGAGGTCCGGTTGCCATTCGGAGATGTCGCGGTACGCGGCGTAGTGGCCGGTCTCGAAGTGCTGGCACGAGGCCGACGCGATGCGGAACTCGTCGGCGGGCGCGGTCGGCGCCGTGCGACCGCGCGGCGACTCGAAGCCGCCGGACCGGAACACGAACTCGCCGGGACCGGCGATGTCGGCCACGACGTGGACCGCGCCGCCGACTTCGGGGCCCGTTCGGGTCACGCCCGAGGCCAGGGGCTGTCGGGCCTCGTCGACGACCTCCCACTCGACATCGATCCCGTCGTCCGGCAGCGCGCCCGTCAACCTGGTCCACAGCACCGCCGACGTGCCGTCGGGGTCGCCCGACGCGACACCGAGGGTGAATGGGTCGCTGTCGAGCAGGACCGGGGGGTCGGTCGGCGGCGGAGTGGTCGGCGGGTCGGTCGGTGGTGGGGTCGTCGTCGTTGTCGTCGTGGTCGTGGTGGGAGGGGGGTCGGTCGCCGGCGGGTCGGTCGCCGGCGGGAGCGAGGGGGCCGAGCTGTCGCCGTCGCCCGAGCAGGCGGCGACGAAGGTGGCCGAGAGCGCCAGAAACGTCCGTCGGGAGAGATGCACCGGGTGAGTCTGGCATGATCCGGGCATGGTTCACGGACGGCCGGTCAGCCGGCGAGCGAGGAGGCGGGCGGGATGACGATCGAACGGGTCGGAGTCGTGGGATGCGGTCAGATGGGTTCCGGCATCGCCGAGGTGTGCGCCCGCGCCGGCCTGGACACCATCGTCCGCGAGGTCGACCCGGCGACCGCCGAACGCGGCCGGGACAAGCTGCTGAGGTCGTTCGACCGCGCCGTCGAACGCGGCCGGATGACCGAGGAGGACCGCGACGCCAGCGTCGCCCGGCTGTCGTTCACGACCGACCTCGGCGACATGGCGGACCGCCAATTGGTGATCGAGGCGGTCCTCGAGGACGAGCCGCTCAAGGTCGGCGTCTTCTCGACCCTCGACCAGGTCGTCGAGGACGAGCAGGCGATCCTGGCCAGCAACACCAGCTCGATCCCGATCATGAAGCTGGGGATCGCCACCCGGCGCCCCGAGCAGGTCGTCGGCATCCACTTCTTCAACCCCGTCCCGGTGCTCCGGCTCGTCGAGCTGGTCACGAGCCTGATGACCGCCGACAGCACGCTCGAATCGGCCCGCGCCTTCGTCACCGAGCGCCTCGACAAGCTGGTGATCCGCAGCCAGGACCGCGCCGGGTTCATCGTCAACGCCTTGCTGATCCCGTACCTCCTCTCGGCGATCCGGATGATGGAGTCGGGGTTCGCCACCGCCGACGACATCGACAACGGCATGGTCGAGGGCTGCAATCACCCGATGGGTCCGCTGCACCTCACCGACCTGATCGGGCTCGACACGACGCTGGCGGTGGCGCAGTCGATGTACGAGGAGTTCAAGGAGCCGCTGTACGCCCCGCCGCCGATGCTCTCGCGGATGGTGGAGGCCGGCCTGCTCGGCCGCAAGGCCGGTCGCGGCTTCTACGACTACCGCGACTCCTGAGCCGACACGAGCCGTCGAGCGGGACGGAGGCCGATCCGGTCGGCGGCCGGTCACGGGCCGTACGATGTCCGTCCTATGGCTGACCGGGTCGAGCGGCTCACCAACCTCCTGGCGCTGCTGCTCGAGACGCCGACGCCGCTGAGCCTCATCGAGATCGCGGGCGAGCTCGGCGGTCAGTACCCCGACGAGCACGGCGCTCGGCGCGCCGCGTTCGAGCGTGACAAGGCGTCGCTGCGCGACATCGGCGTTCCGATCGACACCGAGATGGTCGGCGGCGGCGCGTACGCCGGCCAGACGAGGTATCGCATCGACCGTGCCGCCTACGAACTCGACGACCTCGACCTCGACGCCGACGAGATGCGGGCGCTGCAGGTCGCGGTCGCCGCCGTCCGGACCGGCTCGTCGTCGGGCCAGGATGCGATCTGGAAACTCGGCGGCGCGATCGGCGGCGAGCACCCCTCGGTCTCGGCCGTGCTGCCCGATCGGCCCGAGCTCCCCGTGATCAGGGCGGCGGTCGCCGGCCGTTCGCCGATCGAGTTCTCGTACCGCGGCGACCGCCGACGGCTCGATCCGTGGGGGGTGCTGCTGCGGGGAGGGTTCTGGTACGTCGTCGGCTACGACCACGACCGGGGCGCGCAGCGCACGTTCCGGGTCGACCGGTTCGACGGCGGGGCCGACGCGATCACCGTCGGCGAGCCCGGCGCGTTCCGGCGGCCGGACTCGTTCGACCCGCGCGCCGCGTTCCCCACCGACCCCAAGCAGATCGGCCACGCGCCCGACGACGGCGTCGAGGCGACGGTGTTGATCGACAGCGTTCGAGCCGGGGCGGTCGAGCGGGAACTCGGTTCGGAACGGGTGATCGTGCGCCACGACAACGGCGACATCGAGGTCGCCGTGCCGGCCTCGAACCTCGACGCCTTCCGCTCGTGGGTGCTGGGGCTGCTCGAACACGCGGTCGTCCTCGCGCCGGCCGAGATCCGCGCCGACATCGTCGGGTGGTTGCGGGCGGCGTCGGAGGTGGGGTCGTGAGCGCGCCGCGCAACGCCCCCGCGCGACTGCGGCGCCTCCTGGTCATGTTGCCATGGTTGATGGAGGCGGGTGAGGTTCCGCTGGCGGAGGTCGCGGCGCGGTTCGACATGTCCGAGGCCGACGTCTCGCGCGATCTCGAGTTGGTCGCGATGTGCGGCCTGCCGCCGTATGTCGACGAGATGGTCGACGTGTTCGTCGACGAGGGGATGGTCTTCGTCGGGGTGCCCCGCCTGTTCACCCGCCCGCTTCGCCTGACCGCGCCGGAGGGCTTCTCGCTGCTCGCCGCGGCCCGGGCGGCGATGGAGCTCCCCGGCGCCGATCCGTCCGGCCCGCTGGCCCGCGGCCTCGACAAGCTGGCCAAGGTGCTCGGTCAGGCGGGCCTGGAGACCGGCGACGACACCGCCGGCGTGGTCGTCGACCTCGCCCGCCCGCCGCTGGCCGACGAGGTTGCCGCCGCGGCCGGCGACGCGGCAGAACTGACGATCAGGTACTACACCCCGTCCCAGGACGCGGTCACCGTCCGCACGATCGTGCCGCGGCATGTCTTCACCGAGGGCGGGAAGTGGTACGTGCGGGCCGACGACGACCGCTCGGGGGCGCTCCGAACCTTCCGGCTCGACCGGATCGAGTCGGTCGACCCGACCGGGCGGGTCTCGCCGAGCGACGATCCGGTCGCCGTGCCCGACCGGTTCTTCGACGACGCCGAGCTGGCGACGGCGACGATCGGGCTGGCGCCGGAGGCGCGGTGGGTCATCGACCAGTATCCGGTCGACGAGGTCGTCGAAGCGGACGACGGCTGGGTCGACGTCACCCTGCCGGTGGCCAGCGAACGGTGGTTGAGCAGGTTGCTGATCCGCCTCGGCCCGGGCGCGCACGTGCGCTCACCGCAGACCGCCCTCGACCGCGCCGGCGAGCTCGCGGCGACCGTGCTCGCACGCTACGACGAGCATGGTCAGCATCGGTCGTAGAACGGCGCCAGCTGACCCGGCTCGGTGATGTCGTGCGCGCGGAGCAAATGCGGCAGCACGGCCGCCGCGGCCTCGGCGTCGGCGAGCGCGTCGTGCGGTCGGTCGAACTCGATGTCGTAGCGCGCGCACAGGTCGGCCAGGCCGTGGGCCCGGGTGCGATCCGGGTCGAGCCGCCGCGACATCCGCAGGGTGCACAGCCGGGTCCCGAGCGCGGCCCGGACCGGGTCGTCGGCGCCGCGGTTGCGCGCGGCCCGCAGCAGGAACTCCCCGTCGAAGCGGGCGTTGTGCGCGGTGAACACCGCCCCGTCGAGCCGGGCGCCGAACTGGTCGAGCACGTCGTGCAGCTTGGGGGCGTCGCGGAGCATCGGCCGGGTGATGCCGTGGACGTGGGTCGGGCCGACGCGCGAGAACGGCCAGCGCAGGTGGACGAGCGTCGACCACTGGTCGACCACTCGGCCGTCGCCCTCGACGGTGACCATGCCGAGCTGGAGTATGCGGTGCCACCTCGTCGAGAAGCCGGATGTCTCGAGATCGACGACGGCGAACCGCGGCAGCGTCACAGCGCCCACGATAGACAGCCGGTGTGACAGCCGCTCCGTTCGAACCGTCTTGGTGTCAGCGGTGGCGGCGGGCCCGGCTCGCCCGGATCCCGATCGGCGCGGCGAGGGTGAAGCCGGCCAGATGGCGCTCCTCCTCGGACTCGCCACCCCAGTACCCGTACTCGTGGTTGTCCCGTGCGTAGTCCTGACACGCGGCGCGCACCGGACAGCCGTCGCACAGCGTCGCCGCTCGCGCCTCGCGCCGCTGGCGCGCCTGCGGCCGTTCGGCCCGGCGGGGGAAGAACAGGTCGTGGCGGCCCTTGCAGGCGGCGGCGTCGCGCCAGTCCCCGCTGCTGGAAATCTCCTCGGCGAACGCTTCTGCACTGGCCATGCCTGCTCCTCGGGGGGTGCTGAGCATTTAACACTAAATGCACGCGGGCGGGCGGGCAACAGACTTTTCGTACATCGCCCGCCCGGCGGTCAGAGCAGCTCGGCGGCGAGGCTGGCGACGTCGCTGCGCTCGCAGGCGGTGAGCGTGATGTGGCCGAAGCAGCGCTGGCCGACGAACGCCGAGGTCAGCACGCTGAGCGCGTTGTTCGACTCGCCGAGGTAGGGCGCGTCGATCTGGCTCGTGTCGCCGGTGAACACGACCTTGCTGCCCTCGCCGACCCGCGTGAGGATTGTCCGGAGGGTCGTCGGCTCGAGGTTCTGGGCCTCGTCGATCAACACGAGCTGGCGTTGCAGCGACCGGCCCCGCAGGAACGTGACCGACTCGAGGGAGAGCTGCCCGCGCATGGTCAGCTCCTCGATCAGGTTGCCGGCGTCGTGGCTGCTCCCGAGATCGGTGAGCGCGACGACTGCGTCGTGGATCGCCGACATCCACGGGTCGAGCTTCTCGTCGAGCCCGCCGGGCAGGAACCCGACGTCGGCCCGCCCGACCGGCACGAGGGGCCGGTAGACCGCGAGCCGCTCGTAGCGTCTCCGCTCGACCACCTGTTCGAGTCCGGCGGCGATGGCGAGCAGCGTCTTGCCGGTTCCGGCGCGCCCGTCGAGCGCGATCACCGAGATCTCCGGATCGAGGAGGAGCTCGAGCGCGAAACGCTGCTCCTTGCTGCGCGGGCGGAGGCCCCACGGCTCGGGCGCGGCGTGCTGCAGGAGGACGAACTCGTCGCCGACGACCCGGACCAGCGCCGATTGCGATCCGGCGCGGAGCACGGCGAACTCGTTCTCGTTGAGCTGGTGGTCGTCGTCGGTCCCGATCGCGTCGATCGACAGACCACCGGCGGCGTACAGGCAGTCGATCGTGGTGTGCGGCGCTTCGAACGAGGTCCAGCCGACCGCCTGCCGGTCGCGGTCCGATCGGGTCAGACGATGTTCGGCGGCCGCGACACCCAGGTGGGCGGCCTTGATGCGCAGCGCCGCGTCGTTGCTCACCATCGTCGTCGGACCGAAGCCGGACTGGCCGATCGCCGCGCCGATGATCCGGTTGTCGGGCACGCTCGGGTCGAGTCCGTGCTCGATCAGCAGGTGGCGGCGAATGTTGTTGATCTCGATCTGCAGCGTCGCGCCGTCGCCGCCGGTCGGGACCGGCGCGGCGAGCGACCCCCCGTGCTCGACGCGCAGCTCCTCGAGCGTGCGCAGCGCGGTGCGCGCCGCCCGCCCGACGTCGTCGCTGCGGCTCTTCAGGCCGTCGAGCTCCTCGACGACGGTGAGCGGGATGACGATGTCGACGTCGACGAACTCGAGCACGCAGGTCGGGTCGGAGATCAGGACCGAGGTGTCGAGCACCAGCCTGGTTCGCTGCCCCCTTTCGATCCGCTCGGACCCGTCCGGAGCGAGGCCGGTGGTCGGTTCGTCGGTCGACGGAAGCAGGTCGGTCACCATCACTCCTCGGCGGTCTCCCGCGAATTCGGCTCGAATCGAGTTTCCTTACCCAACGACGGCATTGATAGTCCAGCGCCGGGGCGCCCTGGTGGATGGTTGGACCACGATCGCGCGGCTGTCGCCGGGCGCGGCACGCGGCCATGATTGGGTGATGCCCGACGCCATGGTGCACCCGGACTGCGTCTTCTGCGGGATCGTCGCCGGCGGCCTGTCCGCCGACCTCGTGTTCGCCGACGACGTCGCGGTCGCGTTCCTCGATCGCGCACCGCTGTTCCCCGGGCACACGCTGGTCGTTCCCACCCGGCACGTGGTGACGCTCGGCGATCTCGACCCGGAGGAGGTCGGGCCGTTCTGGCGCCGGGTCGCGCACGTCAGCCGCGTGATGCCGCCGGCGCTCGGCGCGCAGGGCACCTTCGTCGCCAACAACAACGTGGTCAGCCAGAGCGTCGCCCACCTTCATGTGCACGTGGTGCCGCGCGTCAAGGGCGACGGGTTGCGCGGGTTCTTCTGGCCGCGCGTCAAGTATGCCGACGGCGAGGCGGCGGCCTACGCGCGGCGCCTGCGCGCCGAACTGGAGCCGTTCGACGGGTGACCGGGCCAGGCGCCGCAAGGGGTTCGTCGAACTCATCGTTGCAAATGCAATAGATTCGGTGCTTGAACCGGGGCATCTGCAGTCAGTCTCATGGTCACGTTCCGGCGCGACCCGTGCCGGGCATGATCCCGACGGCGTGCACGATGTCGCCGGGGTGAAGGTGACAACGACAATTCGAAAGAGGACTCAATGGCAACCAAGGCAGAACTGATCACCGAAGTGGCCGAGGCGGCCGATGTCTCCAAGGGCGACGCGGAGGCCGTGCTCGGCGCGTTCTTCGACCACGTGGTCGAGTCGGCGAAGGACGGCGGCGAGACGGCATGGCCCGGTTTCGGCAAGTTCAGCGTGACCGACCGCAAGGCCCGCACGGGGCGCAACCCGCAGACCGGCGCTCCCGTCGCCATCGCCGCATCGAAGGCCATGAAGTTCAGCTCCAGCTCGGCGCTCAAGGCCGCCCTGAACGGCCGGTGAGCTGATGGCTGCCACGAAGAAGACCCCGGCCAAGAAGAAGGCCCCCGCCAAGAAGGCGCCAGCGAAGAAGAAGGCCCCCGCCAAGAAGAAGGCGCCGGCCAAGAAGGCGCCGGGCAAGAAGAAGGCCCCCGCCAAGAAGGCGCCGGCGAAGAAGAAGGCGCCGGCCAAGAAGGCGCCGGCCAAGAAGGCGCCGGCCAAGAAGAAGGCGCCGGCCAAGAAGAAGGCGCCGGCGAAGAAGAAGGCGCCGGCCAAGAAGAAGGCCCCCGCCAAGCGGGCCCCGGCGA
>JBFGCT010000193.1:0-7540 GCA_041581055.1 Ilumatobacteraceae bacterium
GCGGCCCGTTCGACGATCGTGTCGAACGGGACGCTGGCGATCAGCTTGGTGTTCGACCGGCCCCCGGCCAGTTGGCCCTTGGCGGCGGCGGCGCAGAGTTGGGTGAGGGCGTCGGCGCAGCGTTGGCCGCGGGTGCGGCGGGTGCCGTCGAACGCGGACAGGTTCATGATCCCGTCGAGGGTCGACCGCACGATGGCCCCGGACTCGGGGTCGAGGAGGCCCTCGACCCGGGTCATCCCGTCGGGCTGGTCGGTCAGCTTCAGGTGTCGGCGGGCGCGTTGGGTGTCGGCGAGGTCGGCGTCGCGTTCGGGGTGCTGCCGGGCCCGCCAGTCCTCCACCGCCGGGCGCACCGCCGGGAGCGGGAGGTCGGCGATCGCGTCGACGATCTCGGCGTCGAGCGCCTCACCGCCGGCGGCGCCGACCGCGGCGGCCGCCTGATCGGTCGACAGCTCCCCGGCGGTGACGGCGTCGGCCAGCTCGTCGGAGCGGGCCATCGCCTCGCCCAACTCCGCGGCGGTCCGGTTCTTCCGTGTGGAGGTGCCGGTCTGCTTGCCCAGCCACTCCGCGGTGTCGCGCGCCCCGGTGCCGATGAACGCCCCGGCGGCGTCGGCGGCATGCGTCAGCCGGGCGACCTGGGCCTCGAGCCGCGACTGGGTCGTCTTCAGCCGCCTCAGCTCCGAGCGCAGCACCGACACGTCACAGCCGTCCACGCACACCCGCCCGACGTCGCTCACGGCCAGCGAGGTGGCGGTGACGGCATCGGTCAGTTCCATGCATCACATGTTAGCGAACGTACGTTCGGTCGGCAACCCCGGACCAGGAAATTCTCATCGAAATCAGCTTCGGCACCGGCCGGACTCGGCGCTGGCGCCGAGACGAGGTGGTTGACGCGGGATCGTGCGGGGCGCTGGCCTCCGCACACCTCATCCCGGGATCGGGACGGGCACGCCGGGCAACTCGAACTCGAAGCCCTCGAACACGCCCTCGATGCCGGTGTCGGTGAGGACGATGAGGACCTGGAACGGTTGCGTCCCGTCGAGCGTCTCGGCCACCTCGACGGGGCAGTCGTACTCGACGTCGGTCTCGAGCTCGCCGGCGAGCACGATCTGGTTCGGGAAGTCCGCGAACGCGCCCGTGCCAGAGAACCGCTTCGTGAGCACCGACGTGCACTCGACAGGATCGATCTGCCCCTCGACGACGAACCGGTGATCGCCCATCGTGGCGACCTCCATCGCCCCCTCGAAGTCGTTCGTGCCGTCGGTGCGAGTGATGCTGATCCACTGTTCGCCGACCGGAACGAGGCTCGAACCGTCCGGCAGGGTCAGGTCGCCGTCCCACGCCAACGGACCGATGTCGTCGGGAACCGCCCCGGCCGGTGCGGTCGCGGGAGGTGCGTCGGTCGTCGTGGCTGCGTCACCCGCTTCCTCGTCGTCCGCTCCCTCCGATGGCGACTCCTCGACGCAGCTCGCGGTCGCCGACTCGATCTCGCCGGTCTCCTCGATGCGATCGCCCACGCACGCCACCGGCACATAGACCCCGGTCGGGCTCAGCCGATCGACCAGTGCGGCGGTGCACATCGACAGCGCCCGGTCGATGGCGAAGCCGTCGATGAACCCGTCCTCGGGGTCGTCGTGCCCGTGCAGTTGAACAGGTGGTCCGCCGGCGAGTCGCCACCGGGGAAGTCGAGCTCGGCGACGCCGGCGGTCAGCACGCCGAAAACACCATCACCGCCGTCACCCACGACGCCAATCGCAGTGGGTGACCGACCCGCCTCCCCCTCCCCGAGGTCGCCATGACCAGCGACAGTACCAAGGACGCACGACCCGTGGCCGTGGTCGGTGAACACCCGGACCCGAGGCCGCCCGCCGACGGAGGAGCGAGGCGTGAAAGACGCGCAGGATCATGAACCGCAGACCGGCCTGACCGGGGAGAGTCGCGACGTCGGCGCCGTGGACATCGCGGCGACGCCACTGCGGCGGCACTCCCGTCTGCCCGGACGGCGTACCGTTGGTCCGTGCCACGTCGGCCCGTCGCCGGCCGGCACGGCCGGGAAGGAGCCTTGACATGTACGTGCAACAGATCAACTTCGCCACCGAGGATCGCGACGGGATGCTCGCGCTGGCCGAGGAGTGGGCGGCCGACGCGGTCGGCAACGGCACGGTGCTGCGTACCGGCCTCGGCGCCGACATCGACCGCCCCGGGCACTACACGTGGATCGTGTACTTCGATTCCGCCGAGGCAGCCCAGCAGAACTCCGACCGCCCGGAGACCGCGGCGTTCGCCGAACGCTTCTCGGCAATGTGCACCGAGGGCCCGACGTTCACGAACCTCGACGTCGTCCGGCGCTGGCCCGAGTAGCCCGACAGCGCGGTCGGCGCCGACGCCCTCGGGCCGCGCGCGGCGGATCACGTGCTCGCCGGCCGGGTCGGCTCGTCAGGTCACCGTCGAGCGGAACTTGCGCATCAGCCACGGACCGGCCTCGACCGGGGGGTGGCGCGGCGCTTCGCCGTCGACTCGGCACGTCGGCAGGCACTCGATCCTCGCGTCCCAGTTCGCCATGTGGAAGAAGGCGAAGGACTGCCGCTGCGCGGTGCGCGCGCACGACACGCGGTGGATCGTCGATCGCCACCGGTCGTTGGTCCACTGGGCGATCGAGTCGCCGAGGTTGACGACGAACATGTCGGGCTGCGGATCGACCGCGGCCCACGAGCCGTCGGACCCGAGGATCTCCAGCCCGTCCACGGCGTCGGTGCGCAGGATCGTGAGCGTGCCGTAGTCGGCGTGGGCGCCGGCCCGCCGCGCCCGGCCGGGATCGCCGTCGAGCGCCGGATAGTTGATCGCCCGCATCGAGGTCATCGGGCGGTCGATCATCGGGTCGAAGTGGTCGGCCGGCAGTGCCAGGGCCACGGCCATCAACGACATCAGCCGCTCGGCCACCGAGGAGAGCGCGCGGTAGTACGCCTCCCACGCCGGCCGCAGCCGGGCCGGACGCCCCGGCCACAGGCTCGGTGACCGGATCCACGCGTCGCCGATATCGACGGCCGGCAGCCCGACCGGCGCCGGTGGCCCGCAGTCGGGGCCGACCGACAGCGACTCCTTGAGGTCGGGCCGCGCGTCGGCGTCGTCCAGCGAGCGGGCCAGCGTCTCGTAGCCGAAGGGCGAGTAGCCGTACGGGTAGCCGGGCTCGGGGAACTCGACCCGCCGCTTCTCCTCCAGCGGCAGGGCGAAGAACTCGCGCGCGGTCTCCCACGCCTCGTCGGCGACGGCCGCCGGGATGACCGAGAGCGGCAGGCGGAAGAAGCCGATCTGCTCGCACGCCGCGGCGAGCGCGGCCACCTGGGCGTCACGAGGCCCGTCGAGGTCGACCACGCCGAGTTCCACACGGCGACCGTACTCCCGGCCCTCCGCCCGGCTCGGCGTCACCAGTGGATCCAGGAGTCCTCGTGCATCTCCATCCACCTGTCCCACCCGAAGAGGGTGGGGCGACGTCCGTAGATCTCCGGATAGAAGATCATCAGCACCTCGTCGAGCACGGAGTACCCGCCGAACCACGTCGACCCGTAGTTCGCCATGCTGGTGAACACCGAGCGCACGACGAGCCAGACGGCGGGGCACATCGTCGCGGTGCCGCCACCGGGCACCGGCGCCAACGTCGCCTTCGGCTTCGACCGCGCCCACGCGAGCAGGCGGCGCCGGCACTCGATGAACTGCTCCTCGGTGATCTCGACCGGGAGCTCGTAGTACGGCTGGCCGTCGGCTGCCGACTTCCGGCGGTACCAGTCGTTGGTGAACTCGCTCGGTTCGAGGGCGCGCCCCGACCCCCCGTCGGCGACTGGGGTCCACGCGTTCTCGGGGTACCCGCCGATCGAGTCGCGGGTGCCGGCGAGCGAGAACACCTTGTCGAACCCGGGGCCGCGCAGCCCGATCCCCACGTGGGGCAGGCCGCGGGTGTCGACGTAGATGTGCATGAAGTACCGGCGGGGGACGACGCGCGGTGCGCCCTCCGGCGGCGCCGACGCGGCGGCGATCCGCTGCCGCCGTCGCTCCTCCTCTTCCTTCCGCGCCTGCTCGCAGCGGCGCTTGGCCTCCTCGAGCTGCCGGTCGAGCTCGTCGCGCTGCGCCTGGTGCTCGGCGAGCTGCTCGGTCAGCTCCTGACGCTCGCCCTCGAGCTCGGCGAACCGCTCGCGCGCCCGCTCCTCGCGCCGCTCGGCATCCCACCGCTCGGCGTCGACCGCGTCGCGCACCCCTTGGGCGCCCGCCGCCTCGTCGCGCAGGTCGGCGCGGGCCCGCCGCGCCATCTCCTTGACACCGGCCGGGCCCGGGGGCAGGGCCTCGTAGTACGCCTTGCGCGCCTCCCAGTACCGCTGCTGCGACTCGAGCATGTGGCGCTTGGTCGCCTCGCTCTCCGGCGTGCCCGCCGTGGACCGCCGGTTGCTCTCGAGGAACTCCTGGTGCCTGCGGTTGGCGGACTCCATCTCGGCTCGGCGGCGCTCGATCTCGTCGGCCTGGCGCCTCCGGTACTCCTCGGCCATCTCGGCGTCGGAAGCGAGCGCCGCCTTCCTATTCGCCGCGAGCTCGCGCTCGCGCTCGGCGAGCTCGGCGCCCGCCCGCTCGCCGTCGCGCTCGGCCTCCTCCGTGGCGTGGCGGGCCGCCGTCTGCTCGTCGTCGAGCTCCGCCAGGCGGGCGCCGACGCGCTCGTCGGCGGCCGCCAGGCGCTCCAGCTTCTGTTCCCTCGCGATCTCGGTCGCCGCCAGCCCGGCGCACGGCACGGGGATCGGGTCCACGCTGAAACCGGTCTCGGGCTCGCCCTCCTGCTCCCGCCGACCGCACTCCTTCAGCAGCGCCGGGGCGTCGCGGAGCGCGTCGAGGATCGCCTTCTGCTCTCGCTCGGATTCCTCGAACAGCTTGCGGTCGCCGAGATCGCCGGCGTTGCGCATCAGCTCCTGGAGCCAGAGCACGCGCTCTTCAGCGCGCCAGTACCACTTCCAGAACTCCTCCTCGTCGCACGCCGCTCCGGCGACGAGCGCCTGCTTCACCTCGTCGGGCAGCTCGTGGGGCCGGAGTGGCTTCCGTGGCGGCGGCGTCTCGGGCTTCGGCTTCCTGGTCAGCAGCCAGACGACGGCGGCGACGGCGGCCAACCCCACCAGCACGATGAGAACCCACCACGGGAAGCCCCCACCGTCGCCCGCCGGCGCGGGCTCGGGCGCGGGCGCCGCGGGGTCGGCGACCTCGGATGGATCGTCGGCGACCTCGGCTGGATCGTCGGCGACCTCGGCTGGATCGTCGGCGACCTCGGATGGATCGTCGGCGACCTCGGCTGGATCGTCGGCGACCTCGACGGACCCTTCCTCGGCGGGCGCGGTCTCGACGGCGGCCGGCGTCGTGTCGGCTGCCGCGGGCGTGGTTGCGGCGAGCGTCGTCGTCGGCGCGGCCGTCGTCTCGACCACCACCGGGAGCTGGGGCGCCCACGGTCCGGGCTCGCCGCCGAGCGTGATCACGCCGGCCGGGTTGGCGAGATCGGTCGGGAGCGGCGTCACGTCGCCGGTCGTCGTGTCGATCCGCGCCACGCCCCCCTCACCGGTGACGACGAGGTCGCTCCCGGCGGCGGTCACCGCCACGGGTCCGGCGAACGGTCCGAACTCGGCGGTCACCTGGCCGGTCAGCCCAAAGCACCGCACGCGATCGGCGTCGAACTCGGGCACGCAGGCGCCGAGCGCCCCGAGCGTGGCGGGGAAGCCGCCGCCGAGCAGGTTCGCGGTCACCGGTGCGACCTCGCCGGTCGCCGGATCGACCAGCACGATCGGTCCCTGCCACGTCGTGACCAACACGCCGCTCCGGTCGAACGCCTCGAACGGGATCACCCCCGTCGGCTGCTCTGGCAATGTCGCCACCACCTCGGCAGTGCCCCCGGTGGCCTCGACCCGGAGGACGGTCTGGTCGGTGAACGACGTGACGATCAGCGTCGACGCGTCGAGCCACGTCACACCCTCGGGGAAGTTGATCCCGTCGGCGACGAGGGCCGACGTCCCGTCCGCGCCCAGCACCCAGACCGCGCCCGTCTCGGGCCCCGAGCCACCGTCGACCACCGCGATCGTCTCGCCGTCGGGGTGGAGGCTCAGCCCACGCGCGGCGGCGAGCGTCGGCCCGTCGTCGGAGACGGGCTCGGTGGAACCGTCCGGGGCCACGGTCACGACCCGGCCCGCCCCTTGGTCGGCGACGAGCAGCCAGACGTCGTCGGCGGGCTGCGCGCGTACCGAGGCCCCGGCCGTGATGGCGATCGTGGCCGCGATCGCTACGCCGCACCCCAGCGCACGCATGGTTCGAGCCTAGTGATCCCCCCGATCCGCATCCGAGGAATCCTCGGCCCCGGTCGCGGGAGTCGACCCTCAGGGCGCCGGGATGTAGTTCAGCGTGATGCCGGGGTTGTCCACGTCTTTGGACCCGTGGCCGTCGGGCAGCTCGATCCACGTGTTGCCGGAGTTCAGGGCGATCGGCGCGCCGTCTCGGTCGAACAGCGAGATCGGCACCAGCAGGTTCCCCCGCTCCCACCGTCCCTCGATCACCTGGCCGTCGCTGAAGACGAACACCGGCCCGGAGTCGACGGTCAGCGCCCGCGGGTTCCGGGCGTCGATCGTGCTCGGCACGTACACGACCACCATCACGATGACGTTCGTCGCCCCGATCCGACCGTGCGTCTTGTCGATGTGGGGCCCACCCTCCTGGGAGCGCAGCCATCGGCCCGACCCGGCGTCCCAGTCCCACTGGATGTCGATCTGGCCGACGTCGAGGTCGACGCCGGCGATCGGCTGACCCTCGAAACGCTCCTCGGGGCGCAGGTAGTCGAACTGCTGGGGTGGCGGGCCCGGGTGATCGGGGGGCGTCTGCGCCCACAGCGTCTCGGTGTCGTTGTAGAGGTTGTTCGGCGAGCCGCCCGGGCCGCGGTAGTAGCCCCGGGCGTGGGCCGCGTTGAGGTCGACCAGGAACGGCGACTCGCGGATCAGCTGGGTGACCCCGCGGTTGCCGCCGCTCCACGCGAACAGGGGAGCGTTGAACGAGCCGATCATGTCGACGTCCTGCTGGCGCCCGGAGCGGATCGGCCCGACCGGGTTCGACCCCGTCGAGTGGAAGATCGCCACGAACCGGCTGATCTGACTCCCGACGAGCTCCTCGAACACGATGTCGGCGACGGCGAGGCCGGTGTGGTTGCGGCGTGCCGCCGGCGCGTTGTCGATCTTGACCGCCAGCGCCGGTCGGTTGACGATCTCGGCGGCGCTGCCGATCGGCAGACCGGTGAGCGGTTGGCGGAAGATCTGCGGGAGCGTCGTCGTGGTCGTCGAGGTCGACGTCGTGGTCGTCGACGTGGTGGTCGTCGTGGTGGTCGACGTGGTCGTGGTCGGCGGGACCGTCGTGGTCGTCGTCGGCGCCGCCGTCGAGGTCGTGCCGGCGGCGTCGCCGCTGCCGTTGCACGCGGCGGCCACGACCGCAACGCCGACGACGAACGCGGCGCGGGAAACTCGGCGGTGGATGGACATGGCGAGCC